>JANNQL010000233.1:0-20123 GCA_031400755.1 Pseudomonadota bacterium
CCAGGAGTGCATTTTTTATAATGCCCGCCCTATTTTCCGTCGCTGAAGCTCAAGCGGCCTTCGATAGTTCAGCCTATACGACTTTTTTTGTGGGGAATCAGTCAGGGCTCTACCAGATACTGACATTATTTGGGGCGTTCATGTCTTAACAGCTTAATATGTATTTAATTTTTTGCTTGCACTCTAAACAGATCATGGTAATGAAGAACGAATCGCTTTTGTCGTCAAGGGCGTCTCCCCCTATCTTTGCAAGCGGCTGTTACGATGAATAATCCATGACCACGCTCAACTATTTTGACGATTTTTTGGCCACCGGTTATCATGGCCAGATTTTGCACGGGAGCTATTCCCAAGCATTGAAGGAGCGTCTTCTTGCTTGTCTTAAACATTTTCATAGCCTAGATCGTTTAGGCTCACCAATCATCCCCTATATCTCTGCCTGGCAAGATGGCGTCAGCGGAGTCTGGCATGAATTCACCGGGCATCGGCTCATGGACATGCTTCGCTGTGGGCCGGCCACTGTTGTTTCCAGCTTTCGCGAGAGCCTTGTCGACCGTTACATCTACCGTTCCTCCCTGCCGCATTGTCGGATAATTAAGGAGATCCTTCCCTGGCAGACACTTCGTAACGCCAGTCAAGAACTCCGTGCTCAAGCCCAACGGAGCGGTGAGATTGAGGCCACATACAAACTCGCTCCGCCGGGAGGTCCGCCCATCTGGCTGAAAGACCAGGCCATTGTCGAGATTTTTCCGGTTGACAAGACCTGTATCTCCCTTGGGACGCTATGTCTTGTCTCCAATGAGATGAAAGCGGAAGAGGCCTTGAGCCGAGATCATTCGGAGATGTGCCAGCACCGGGAGCAGATTGACCAACTCCTTCAGCACAAGACCAATGAGTTGCGGCATACCCAATTGGAAATTATTTCCAGGCTGGCCAAGGCCACTGAAATCCGCGACCAGTGCACTGGCGAACACATCACTAAGATGAGCCATTACTGCGCTACCATCGGCAAGGCCATCGGCGTCAAACCAGAATTGAACGAGCTTCTGTTTCAGGCCACGCCCATGCACGATGTCGGCAAAATTGGCATCTCGGACAGTATCCTCCTCAAGCCTGGCAAGCTTACCCACACCGAGTTCCAGATCATGAAGAAGCACACCAGTATTGGCGCTGAGCTGCTCTCAGGCCATCATTCAAGACTGCTCATGGTCGCCAAGCACATTGCCTTGACCCACCATGAACGTTGGGACGGCACCGGCTACCCCCATGGACTTCGTCAACGGGAGATCCCCCTGCCAGGCCGAATCACGGCGCTCTGTGATGTCTTTGACGCCTTGACTTCTGTCCGTCCATATAAAGAGGCTTGGTCATTTGATCAGGCGGTCCACGAAATTTGGCAAGGGAAAGGCAATCATTTTGATCCTCGTCTGGTTGCTGTCTTTTTGAAAAATCTCCCCACCATCAAACGGATTTATCACCAAAAGCAAACCCCGCCGCGTCCGCTCAACTAATTAAATTTCTTAATCAAGCGTTTATTTTTTGACAACCAATCCTCCATTGTGCTGTAATGGCCATGGGCAGACAGACCATTTTACAAAAAAAGGAGGGTGATCAATGAAAATGACAGATATTCAGAACAAGGCAAAATCATTAGGTATCAAACCCGGCAAGATGAAAAAAGTTGAGTTAATCCGAACCATTCAAAGTCAGGAGGGCAACTTCAGTTGCTTTCAGACCAACAATGACGGCCAATGCTCCCAAGAGAGCTGTTGTTGGCGGGATGATTGTCTGGTGCAATAACGGGGGCTAGGCGAGACAGCAACCTTGGTTCTAAGGCCGGCACATCTGTGATGTCTCGGTCTTTTTTGCTTTTTTGGTTGTGCGCCCAGCATGGGCAAACTTTTGTGGGTGCAAGAAGTAGGCGTCGCCCCGATCAGAGGGGAAGGCAATCTGAATCGCAAGGGCGATGCTGGTAATGACATGGTCTGAAGGGAACGATAGGAAGTGAGCTGCATGTGGCGCAATGGAACTTGATTCGGCTTTGTTGCGGTATTTGGTTGGATTGAAATCAGAATAATTCGGAATTTGGGGGGAACAGAATGTCCGGCGCGTTGGCAAAACCAGGTTGCTCAATTTGGATGATTTTTTAGATTAGTCGTAAATTTTGGCACAAAAAAAGCCTCGCAATGAGCGAGGCTTTTTTTGTGCCAAAATTTGTTCAGCTGAAAATCTTACAGCTTGGTGACATTTGCAGCAGCTGGACCTTTTTGGCCAGCGACAATCTCGTAGCTGACCCGCCCACCTTCGTCAAGGCTTTTGTATCCATCACCATTGATCGCAGTATGATGGACAAAGATGTCGTCTCCACCATTGTCTTGCGAAATAAAACCAAAACCCTTTGACGCATTAAACCATTTCACTGTTCCTTCTGGCATCACTACTACTCCTTTGTGCTAGGTCCATTGTGGGAACCCATTTAATTAAAGTGTCGAATTATCAAAAATAAGACGACGGGAAAACTGTTTGTGCAAAAAAACCGCAGTCCTCTCAATGTAACGAATGCGATTAAAAGTTTCATCCTTTAGGAAATCTAATTTACACTATTCCTTTTCATATAACAATATACTATGGAAATAGCAACCATAATTGCAGTATTTAATGTAAATTTTTTGCGATGTTATACTTAGCGTCGAATGATCTTGGAATAAACAATAAATAAATCGATATGTTAGATGATTAGCGGGGGGGGTAGAAAATAGAAAAATGTCATGTGCTTGAGTGATGGACAGACGGGCGGGTAAGTCTACTTTTCTTCTGGGCATTGTTAAATCTGCATAGATATGGTAATCTCCCGACCGCAAAGTTGGCAACATACTCGTTGCTTGCGGAGGTGATGCTTTTGCATCAAGCCTGAGACCAAACGCCCCGGATGGGGTGATATTGGGGGGGTAAGATTTTGGGCGCCTCATTCCTGGGAAATTAACCGAAAACCGGGGAAATTTGAGCACGGGAATAAAGACAGTCCTCGTCTTGACAGAGGAAAATTCAAAGAGCCCAAGATTTGGACTCTTTGAATTGATCGTTTTGAATTAATCGAGTTGAAGCCAGGATGTCCGCTTGTCTAGGTCGCGCCTCGGAGTTGAAATGATGTCCAGTCAGGTTGAGGCTGCCAGTCCGGTTCGATTAGAGAGTTGATTGGTCGTGAATCATGAAGTTTGCGTCGTGAGATGGGCGTGGGCTAAGGAGAGAAGAGATGAAGATAGCGAAATGCACGGTGTTTAGCAGTGGCTTGAAGGGAGCTGAGGCCGCTTTTGGTGAGGAGGCCATTAAGTGGGGGCAGGAAGAATGCGTCTTGACCTTTGCGGGGCACCAAATCGGTCGGCATGATGCCCCCAATATCGTGACCCTGTCTGAGGAAGAGTTGCAGCGTGGCGACATCAGTATGGAGATTGTTTCCAGAATGATGCATCGCACCTATTACGGCGCGGACAAGATACGCAGGGTGTTGCAGGCCATTTTTCATGTAGTCAATCGGGGGCATCAAGTTTTGGTAATTGGTACGATTCTGGATGACAACACGGTCAAGGGTGGAACTGGTTGGGCGGTTGAGTTGGCGAAATTGTTTAATCGGCCTTTAAATGTCTTTGATCAGCAAAGGGAGAGGTGGTACGTATGGCAGGGCGGGATATGGCAGGAAGATAAGCCCATGATTACTTACGACACCCTGGCCTGTTCTGGGACCAGAAATCTGACGGAGTCTGGGCGGCAGGCAATTGCCGATCTTTTTGGCGACACCTTTGGTCAATGATTCGAAGTCGCCATTCGAGCGCTGGCGAGGTGGTGAAATTAATTTGGATATTGCCTTGGCCTCGCCTGATTTATAGGGGCATCGAAGAAATCTTCACTTGCTGGGTGATGGACAAGGGATGAGTATTAGTTGTTGACACAGGGCTGCTGATCGTGTATTGATGCACGATTTTTGAGAGTGGAAAACGGTTCTTGTCTGGGCCGTTTTTTTACTTTATAGATCATGCAATCGTAAACGTCATACTATAGTGGCATACTGTTTTAGAATCACCTGATAAGGAAGCTGAGATGAAAAAGGATTTAGAAAAAGTTCGTAATATTGGGATCAGCGCGCACATCGACTCGGGTAAGACTACCCTGACTGAGCGGGTACTGTTTTATACCCAGAAGATTCACGCCATCCACGAAGTCCGCGGCAAGGACGGGGTCGGAGCAACCATGGACTCCATGGACCTAGAACGGGAAAGGGGGATCACTATCCAGTCGGCGGCAACGTACTGTACCTGGAAGGATTATGATATTAACATAATTGACACCCCGGGCCATGTCGATTTTACCATTGAGGTGGAAAGGGCACTGCGCGTTCTTGATGGCGCGGTATTGATCCTCTGCTCTGTCGGTGGTGTCCAGTCCCAAAGCATTACCGTTAACCGGCAGATGACCCGTTACAAAGTGCCGCGGGTGGTTTTTATAAATAAGTGTGACCGGACTGGAGCCAATCCGAAGCGGGTCACCGCCCAGATTCGTGAAAAGCTCGGCCTGAATGCCGTACCCATCCAGTTGCCGATTGGCCTTGAGAATGACTTAAAGGGTGTGGTCGATCTGGTCATCATGAAGGCCGTCTATTTTGAAGGTGATAACGGCGAAACGATCCGTGAAGATATTATTCCCGCTGAACTTCAAGCTGAAGCTGATGCTGCCCGGGAAACGCTTTTGGACGCGGTTTCCATGTTCTCTGATGAATTGATGGAGGCGGTACTTGAGGGCACTCCGACTGAAGAGATGATCAAGGTTGCGATCCGCAAAGGGACGCTCAGCCTGGAATTTGTACCGGTGCTTATTGGTTCTGCCTATAAAAACAAAGGTGTGCAACGTCTGCTGGATGGAGTTAGGGATTACCTGCCCGCCCCCAGAGATATCGAAAATACTGCTCTTGATCTTGAGAAAAATGAAGAAGAGTTGGTCCTGCAGAGTGATCCAGACAAGCCTTTGGTCTGTCTGGCCTTTAAGCTTGAGGACGGGCGTTACGGTCAGTTGACCTATGTTCGCACCTATCAGGGCACCATGAGTAAGGGTGACACCATAGTCAACAGCCGAAATGGCAAGAAGGCAAAGGTCGGCCGTCTGGTGCGGATGCACTCCAATGAGATGGAGGAGATTGACACCGCAGGGCCTGGTGACATCGTCGCCCTCTTCGGCATTGACTGCGCCTCCGGGGATACATTTACCACGCCAGAAATCAGCTTGTCGATGAGTTCCATGCATGTCCCGGCCCCGGTTATTTCCTTGTCCATCACGCCGGTGGATAACAAGGCCCAGGGTAATATGTCAAAGGCCCTGAACCGGTTTACCAAGGAAGATCCAACCTTCCGGACCTTTGTTGACCATGAGACCAGCGAGACGATTATCTCTGGTATGGGCGAGCTCCACCTTGAGGTCTATATTGAACGGATGAAGCGTGAGTATAACGCTGAGGTCAATGTTGGCGCGCCTCAGGTCGCTTATCGTGAGACCATTACCCAGCGGGCCGATTTTAACTATACCCATAAGAAACAGACTGGTGGTTCTGGTCAGTTCGCCCGAGTGGCAGGCTATATTGAACCACTGGAGGAAGGTGAGTACGAGTTTGTTGATAAGATTGTCGGAGGTGTCATCCCGAGGGAGTTTATCTCCTCCTGCGATAAGGGGTTTGCCGGAAGCTTAAACAAAGGCGCGTTGGCCGGATTTCCGGTCAACGGCGTTCGCTGTGTGATCAACGATGGTGCCGCCCATTCGGTGGATTCGTCGGATATCGCCTTCCAACAGGCGGCACGTGGCGGATTCAAGGATGGGTACATGAAGGCCAGTCCGGTGCTTATGGAGCCGATCATGAAGGTTGCGGTCGAAGGGCCTACTGAATTTCAGGGCTCGGTCATGGGCAGTATCAATCAGCGTCGGGGCATGATTATCGGCACCTTTGAGGAAGGCGAATACACGGTGGTTGAGGCCGAGGTGCCATTGGCCGAGATGTTTGGCTATTCGACAGTGTTGCGTTCACTGACCCAGGGTAAGGCCGAGTTTACGATGGAGTTTGCCGCTTACCGACAGGTCCCCAGAAACGTAGCCGAAGTGGTAATTGCCGCAGCTAAGAAGGCCGCCCAGGAAAAGAAATAATAGGACTGTGGCGGGTGCTTCATTCGAAGTCGTATTCGAGAGGGAGGCAGAGGGCGGAAGTCTCCGTTTGCATACGATGATGAATAACGATAATTTTTGAGGGATACGGACTATGTTGAAGAGTGATCTGATAGCTAAAAATCCAATGGGGGCATTTAACCGAGATGCCGCAGGTAATGATGTCGCGCGGATGGGCCTGGTTATGGCTCGGCCTGGTTTGGGCAAGACCGCAATCCTGGTGCAGATCGCACTTGATAGTATCTTGCGCGGCAAGCAGGTCGTCCATGTCAGTATCGGCCAGACCATTGAGAAGGCCAAGGTCTGGTATGACGATATCCTGAGCGATTTCAGCGCCAATGCCAAACATGAAGAAATGGCTGATTTGCAGTTGGATGTCAGACGTAACCGGATGATTATGACCTTCAATGCCTCGACCTTTAGCCGGCCTAAACTTGAAGAGCGGCTTAATGATTTGATTTACCAGGATATTTTTAGGCCATGTTGTATGATTGTTGATGGCATGGATTTTACCAAGGTGGACAGAAAGACCCTGGAGGACTTGCAGGAGCTTCAGAGAGAGGCCAATATGAGTATCTGGTTCTCAGCTGTTACCCATCGTGAAGCCCAGACAGAGACAGTCGTTAGGAATGACATGCCAGCCCCATGCGATATGGTTGCCGATCTGTTTGAAACCGTGATCATGCTGCAGCCTGAGTCTGGCGATGAAAGCAAGATTTTTTTGAATGTCTTAAAGGACACGACCGGCTGTGTGGCCCCAGGAAAATCACTGCGTTTAGACCCCACCAGTTTTCTCGTCTGGGGTGCCAATTTCTAAGGGCCCTATTTTTCCTTTCAGCCCATGCGGCTCTAAGGAATACTGTTTGGAAAAGCCCCACTCGCCAGATGCTGGCCCGGTGGGGCTTTTTTTTTGTTTGTATTATGTCCTCAACCTCCAGAGGTTTTGCCATGAAGTTTAGACCATGTATAGATCTGCATGATGGCCAGGTAAAGCAGATTGTCGGTTCGACTTTGACTGATAACGCCAAGGGGCTCAATACCAATTTTTCATCGGACAAACCATCCTCCTTTTACGCCGAGATGTACCGTCGGGACGGTTTGACTGGGGGCCATGTGATCAAGCTCGGTCCTGGTTGCGATCAGGCCGCCATCGAAGCGTTGCAAAGTTACCCAGGCGGGCTGCAGATTGGTGGAGGCATCACGGCTGACAATGCCGAATTCTGGCTCACGCAGGGGGCGAGCCACGTCATTGTGACCTCCTATGTCTTTAAGGCAGGGCGCGTCCTTGAAGACCGGCTAAAGGATTTAGCAACTCGGGTGGGACCCGAGCGGCTTGTCCTCGATTTGAGCTGCCGAAAGAGGGGTGATGCCTATTATATCGTTACTGACCGCTGGCAAAATTTTACCGAGCTGGTCATTTCGATTGATACCCTTTCCTACTTCGCCGGTTTCTGTACGGAATTCCTTATTCATGCCGTCGATGTCGAGGGGAGATGTGCCGGGATTGCCGAGGATTTGGTCATTGACTTAGGCGACTGGACGCCTATTCCCACTACTTACGCTGGCGGAGTTAAAAATATGGATGATCTGCATAAGGTCAAAGAGTTGGGCCAGGGGCGGTTGGACATAACGATTGGCAGTGCCCTAGATATTTTTGGTGGTAGTGGCATCACTTACCAGGAGGCAGTGAGGTTCAACCGCAACTAAGGGGCGCTATAAAAAAACTGGCAACGTTTGTTGGTTCATGATATTCTGAAAAAGTCGTTTTTGTGCAGCCGATGCCCCAATTTTTGCCTGCCGGGAATTCCGTCGGGCTTTTTTGTTAAGGACTTCATGGACCGCCAAGACCCTCTGATTCAAAAAATTCAGGGCTATATTGACCTGATGCCGAGTCTTTCCACTACGGTAAGCAAGGTCCTCGAGGTCTGCAATTCCCCAAAGACCTCAGCCAATGATCTCAATCGAGTCATTTCGCTCGACCCGGTTTTGACCGGGCATGTCCTTAAGTTGATCAATTCTGCCTATTATTCATTGCCCAATCAAATTTCTTCGTTGGCCCGTGCCATTATCATGCTGGGGCTTAATACAGTTAAGAATTTGGCCTTGAGCACCGCTGTTATTGGCGCCCTAGGTAAGAAATCATCATTTACAACCCTGCCCATGGATGACTTTTGGGCACACTCCATTTGTGTAGGAGTTACTGCCAAGGCCTTGGCTGGGCTGCGGAGTGTGCCCAACAGTGCGCGTGAGGAGTATTTTGTGGCGGGCATGCTGCATGACTTAGGCAAGATTCCACTCAACAACTGTTTTTCTGAAAATTATGGGCAGGCCTTGCAGTTGACTGCGTTGGAACAAGGCCCCTTGTTGCGTGCCGAGCAATTGCTGGTCGGGGTGGACCATGGGGTGGCGGGGCGTTTGATAGGTGAAAAGTGGCGTCTGAGTGCGGCAATTATTGAGGGGCTCGCTTATCATCATGCCCCGGAGCAGGCCTCTGCCGAACATAAGGACCTGGTGGCTACCGTGGCCTTGGCCAATCTGTATGCCAATATCTATGAGATGGGTTCGGCTGGTGATATATATCCGGAAAGTGCCTTTGTGGCCACTATTTTGGAAATTATGGGGTTGAAGTGGGGTGATTTGCAGCCTTTGCAGGAGATAGTGCGGAGTGAAATCGATAAGGCCCAGGTCTTCCTTAATCTTGCCGAAAAGGAGGAGAAATGAGGGTAAGGTTTTGGGGGGTGAGGGGATCGATTCCCTGTCCTGGCAAGCATACTGCCAAATACGGCGGCAATACTGCTTGCATTGAGTTGCGTTTTTCGGGTAGTGATCGACTGATCATTATCGATGCCGGTTCAGGTCTCCGTGAGTTGGGGAATTTTATGATGGCCCATGACCTGCCTAAGGGGCCGATTAAGACCTCAATTTATCTCTCCCATACCCATTGGGACCATATCATGGGCTTTCCGTTTTTTACGCCGATTTATCTGCCCTCGACCACGGCGCAGGTCTTTGGCCCGGTCAGCCATGAAGCTGATACTCTGGAGGCAATTGTCGGGGGCCAGATGACCTATCGTTATTTTCCTATCCGGCAGGCCGAATTGGCTGCCACGATTAATTATGTCAATCTTAAAGAGGGGCGGTTTGATCTTGGCGATGGCATAAGCCTTACCACCAAATACCTCAATCATCCAATTCTCTGTCTCGGCTATCGGTTTGAGTGTCAGGGCAAGGTCTTTTGCACAGCCTATGACACCGAGACCTATAAAAACATCTTTTGCACCGACCCAAACGATCCATCCTATGACGAGGCGATGGCCACTGAAGGGGAATTTGTGGCCCGGGAACAAAATGAGGAACTGGAGCGATTTGTTTCAGGGGCAGATTTGCTGGTCTATGATGCCCAGTATACCCTTAAGGAGTACGAATCGTCCAAGATAGGCTGGGGGCATACCTCCATGGAAGACGCCATTGCCGTGGCCAAGCGGAACAGTATCAAGAAACTGGCCCTTTTTCATCACGAGCCCCTGCGTACTGACGATCAGATTGATGACTTGGCCAAGGTTTACTGCCAGTCTGATGGAGATGGCGCTCCGGAGATTTTTTTCGCCCAGGAAGGGATGGAGATCATTCTTTAAGAATTGACTAAGCCGTTGTCAATAAATTACTGCAACACGCCTGCTTGGCAACGGCATAAGGGGCCGTACATGCAATGTCAAATCTGTAATGGTTATTTTGTAACGGCCCCTAATATTTCTGGTACGGCGGCATATTGACCCGTTTCGCCATCTCCCGCACTACATCAAAATCAGCGTCCTTAGCGGCTTCAAAGCCATCCACCAGAGCTCGATCCAGGACCTTGACGGTCTCGCCGTTATACTCCACCGTGGTGGTCGGAGTAAGCGCCAGGATGGTCTGCTTGAATTTTTCAGCAAAGGCCGGGTCGATCTTTTGGGTCACGGCAAAATTGCAGTAGGGAATGGGCTCGGCCTTGGCCACAATCCGGAAATCATCCATGGCAATTTTGTTGTCCGCCGCCATACTCTCCACATCACCAATCGGCAAGGCGCCGGCATCGTACTTTTCAAAAAGGACCCCATAGACCACCTGCTCATGTTTGAATGAGCCTTTGGGCACGGAATAAAAGGCGAGGTCGTTTTCCGGGTCAATGCCGTGCTGCTGGAGGATGTCGACCTGGGCCATGAATCCGGTTGGCGCCAGCGTCGGTCCAAACAGCATCGACTTACCTTTCAAGTCTTCTACAGTTTTGATGTCGCTCTTGGCCAGGGCGATGATGACACCCTGAGATCGGGAACCCAAGGAATCTTTTTTCTCGGTAGCCAGGATCTCGACCCCGTGAAAGCGGTTCATGATAATATAGAGCAGGGAATTGGTGTGGGTGAAGTCTAGGGTGTCAATCTCATGGATGAAGTTGGTGGTGTCGATGGCCTTCATCTCGAAATTGGCGTTCAGTTGCTTGCTCAAGTAGGCGGTCAATGGTCGAAACCGTTCATTGGTTTCGTTCTCGCTGTTACAGATCATGTAGCCAATTAGATATGTGGGCAGGGCGTTTTTGGTCTCAGTCTGTTTCTGCTCTGGGGTTGAAGACGTGCAGGATGAGAGCAGGAGTAATACACAGATCAGGGCGACTATTCTGTTCATGGAAAACCTCACAGGAGTGATAGCTCGATTAGATGAATTTTTGCTTTTTCAGGAAGTCCTTGGCGGCATTTTTTGGCTTTTCACCGCTATCAAGCGTTTTGATGAGGTACTGAAAGGCCTTGTCACTGATGGCTCCGGCCAGTTTGTTCAAGACCCTCGGCAGGAGCGGGAAGTTGGTAAGCACATCTCGCCGTACCAAAGGGGCACTGATTGAAGGCTGTGCGGCGTTGGTGTTGTAGCCGAAGGGGTTGAGCCAGACCACGTCAAGCTCCTTTTCGTAGAAGGCCTTGACAGTAAGGAAGTCTTGATCTGGCGAAGCGCCGGTTGTTTGCTTGGCGATGGCCAGGGCCTGGACGGTGTCTTCAACAATAATGTCCACCCGTTCTTCTTCTTTGCTTGATTTCAGGGCGTTGTAAAGTTGGTCGGCAGTGTCGAATGAGCGAATCTGGATGGTGGTGCCGGTCCGTTCATTGATTAGTAAGGCAAGCATCTCCGACATGAGCTTGTCTTCATTGGATTGCATGGCGCCAAGGTAGAGAATGCGACCGACGCAGGCAGCGGCCGGGCCGGTATGCATTAGAAAAAGGCTGACAATGATCAGTTTAACTACTTGTTTTAGCATACAATTGTCCTCGATAAATAAAAAGAGAAATAGGGGCAGATTAGAATCAGTATTATAACCATTAGCGATGGAGATGCAAGCACTTCAGGCATCATGGACAGCCGCAGATCCCGGTAATCTCTACCGGGCAGCGAGACGGTTGGCTTTGGCCAAGCACGGTTATTGCCTGGGCCTCGGCGAGGACTCGGTCGATGATCGCACTGGCGAGGCCGGTATGCCGACTGGGGTCAATTGCCTTTTCTAAGTCTGCTCGGTTGAAGGAACGGGTGATTTCAGGGTAGGTCATCAGCCGATCCAGAAGTTCATCCTGATTGGGTCTGGAACTGCCCATGGACGCCTCATAAATTAAGGTGTGGGCCGACTGTTTGCCGATTTTTTCGCCCAGCATAAACATCAAGGCCTCGGTGGAGATCAGGACCGCAAACCGGTCGAGGTTTTCCTTGATCCGCGCCTTGTTTATGGTCAGTCCCCCCAGGATTGATTTCATCAGTCGTAAGGCCGCACAACTGAAGATTGAGGCCTCGGTAAGGGCCACCCATTCCAGGCGGACGGCGCGGTAGTCTCGCTCATGTTCGTTGCAGAGGGTGTCAAAGGCAGTGCCAGCGTTGGCCTTGACCAATCGAGCCAGCATCACCACCTGTTCGCAGAGTTCTGGATTTTTTTTGTGAGGCATGGTCGTGCTGCCGATCTGACCAAAGACGAAGGGTTCCGCCAGTTCGCCGATCTCGTTTCGGGCCAGTTGGCAAATTTCATTGGCGATTCGGGCCAGTCCTCCGGTGATCAGGGCCAGGACACTGGTAAACTCAGCGATTCGGTCGCGGCTGCTGTGCCAGCACGACATGGGGGCCGACAATTTCAAGGCCGCGGCAAACTTGTCAAGCAGGGCAAAACCCTGGTTTGACAGGGCCGCCATCGTGCCAACCCCACCGAACAGTTGTGCGACGAGTAATCGTTCTTGGCATGCCTCTAGGCGGGTGTTGTTGCGGATGGTTTCGTCCAGCCAACCCGCCATTTTAAGGCCCATGGTGGTGGGCAGGGCGTGTTGGCCGTGGCTGCGACCGATGGTAACCAAGTCGCGGTGCTTGTCTGCCAACTCGGCAAGTAATCTGATGATCGCCGTCAAGTCACGGCGGATAATTGCTGTGATGTCTTTTAGCTCCAGGGACTGGGCCGTGTCCTGAATGTCTTGAGTGGTGGCCCCGTAATGGATGAATTGACCCGCGTCCTTATCAGTTGCCCGTTGCCACTCTTTTAGGAGGGGGATCAGGGAGTGACCGGTAGTGGCGATATCGGCCTTGATGGCCGCAGTGTCCAGAAGCTCTAAGCGGGCAGTCTTGATCATGGCCGCAGCCGCCTGGTCGGGGATGATGCCTAGTTCTGCCTGGCATCGAGCCAAGACGGCCTCCACGTCGAGCCAGCGCTGCATGCGTCGGTAGTCGCAAAAGACTTGGCGGGACTCGTCTGTCCCATAACCATCCGCAAAAAATCGCGAATCAATGATATGACTTGTTGTGCAACAATGCGGCATAATTTTTTATCCGTTACGCTTTAGGTTGACTTCGCGGATTACATCATCAACGATCTCGGGGGCCAGGCCGATGTAGGTTTCCGGGTGATCAAGCATGGTCAGGTCAACCTTGTGCAGACAGTCGGCAAGCTCTGGATCTTTGGCCAGGATTGTCCGTAAGGATTGACCTGTGGCGGCTGACTGGTCAAGGCATTGGCTGATCTTTTCATGGGCCCGGGCCTTGCCGACGATGGGGCTCAAGGCGAACATCAGCCATTCTGAGGCAATGTTTTCTTGGTGCAGGCGTAAGTTTGCCAGCATCCGTTCAGGAAAAATTTCTAAATCAAACAAGACCGTTTTCAAGTAATGGAGCGCGGTCAGGGTGTATATGCAGATTTGTGGCATCGCCAGCCACTCCGACCATAAGGCCCTGGGGTCACGCTCGTTTTCGTGCAGCATGGCCTCCATGACGACCTGGGCCAGAGCCCGGACATGACTCGACAATACCACAATCCGCTCGCAGAGGACAGGGTTTCGTTTGTGGGGCATGGTGCTGCTGCCGGCACTCTTGCCAGGGGGCGATGGCTCCCGCAGTTCCATGACCTCGGTCTTGCCCAGCTGAAAAACTTCATTGGCGATCTTGGCAGCGGTGGTGGTCAGCATGGCCAGGAACGAACCGGTCTCGGCCGAGGTGTCGCGGGCGGTGTGCCAGGGGGCGGTACTTGCCTTTAAGCCAAGCTTGACCATGGTCCGGGCGGCGATTTCACGGGCCTGAAGACCAAGGGCGGCCATGGTGCCGACCGCGCCGCCGAGCTGTCCGATCAGGACTCTGGGGGTCAGGGCCTGCAGGCGATCTCCGTGCCGGTTGATCTCCAGAAGCCATACCGAGAACTTAAGCCCGAGGCTGATCGGGATGGCCTGCTGACTGTGCGTGCGGCCAATCATGGGCAGAGTGCGGTGTTGGGCCGCCAACTCCAACAAGCGGTCTTCAATTTGGCGCAGGTCACGTTGCACCAAGGCCATGACCGCTTGCAGTTCAAGGGCCTGGCCGGTGTCGATGGCGTCCTGGGTGGTCGCCCCATGGTGTACGTAGTCACCGTATGGGGCGCAGGCCTGGCGTAGGGCCCTTATAATTGGCGTCAGGGAATTGCGGTTGCTGGTGTATTCTCGGCGCACTGCATCCAAGTCAAGGTGTTCAATGGAGGCCTTGGCCTGGATGGTGGTGGCTGCCTCGGGCGGGATGACCCCTAATTCCCCTTGGGCAGCGGCCAGGGCGGCCTCAAAGTGGAGCCAGCGTTGGAACCTGTTTTTTTCGTCAAAGATAGCCAGTCCTTCCGGGGTGGAAAAGATATTGGCCTGAATGTCGAAATCAATCGGATGGGCTGTCATTGTCGGGGAATGTATAGAATGAATAAGGTTTCCGTCCGGACGTTATCGGTTCGGTCTGGCAAATTAGGTGGGCGGTTTGGGTCGGGTTGATTTTTTCTGTAGTGCTTCTTTTTAGAATTTTTTCTACCATGGAAGTCATGGCGCCGGCAACATAATCCAAAACTTGACGAGGATTTGGTGTCTGGCTTGGGCCAAAGAGACCGTTCATTGAAAGCGATCCGCCGCAGCCAGCGACAAACGATGGCAAGGCGACGATCCTCCGCTCAAACAAGGCCTCGTCGCCGTCCGTCGTAATGGCAAGGTTGGCCCCCGGGATGACTGCCTTCGCCTTGATGCAGTCGGCGTTGGCTTTCGAAACGACGTTTTCCACTGCCGCCAAGATCAAGAGGTCGCAGTCTAGGCCCAGAACGGTCTCTTTATCCACAAACCGGAAGGGCGTGTTGTCGATGATTGTTGGCAGTAACGTCCCTGGATGCTTGATAAACTTTTCAATAGGCAGTGATTGGCCAGGGGTTGCGACAGCACATTTTTCAGCATCGGCGATGGCAATGATGACCGCGCCGGCCTCGGCCAGGGTGACAATGGCGGCCTTGGCTAAATTGCCAAACCCTTGTACTGCAATCCGTGCCCCCTTGGCCGAAATGGCCATGGATTCCAAGGTGGCGAGGGCCGCGGCGGCCACTCCGAAACCGGCCCGTAAACGGCCCAGCGTCCAGTCGCCAATCGCCTTTTGGGAGAGGACATCGTAGCGGGCCAAAAACGCCGGAATGTCCATGCCCTGGGCCTTGGCAATGGCCATCTTGACGGAAGGGATGCCTAAGTCGTGGGCAATAGACTCCAGTTCATCCATGCTGGTATTGAGGTCTGGCCCCATGGAGTAGCGGTCTTCGATATAGGGCTTGATGGCGGCCATAAATCTGGTCATGGCCGCCCGTTTTCCCGGCGCCTCCGGCAGGTAGTCAATGCCGCATTTTGCGCCGTCAATGGGTAGACCGCAAATCCGCATCTTCATGGTCATATTGCGCGCCATGGCTATGACATGGTCGCGGCTAAGACCGGACTGCACCCGCATCCCTCCGGCGCACAGGGAATTCCTGGCGCCATCAATCACCAGCCAGCCTTTGAACTGCTCGTCGGGGTCGTTGTATTCAAAGACCATAACTGATTCTCTATCGCTGGTCTGTGGCATGATGGTCTGAGGGTGATTGCCTGATCCCGGCGCCAGCAATGGATTGCGTGGCCATGGGTTCGATAATGGCGCGGCCCAAATCCGGGTCGCGCTGCTGGTCAAAGATCAAGGGTTGGGCGCCTGCGGCAGTGGGCCGCCCCCACCAGTTGTCGGTGATTTTCAGGTCCCAGCGCTGTTTGGCCCCGAGTTTGAGATTGTAGGCGATATTTGCGCGGATATTATTGGCGGAGATGTCCAGGTGCCCTTCGTTCCAAGGTTTGCCGGTGCGACCCGGTTCAAAGAAATCAACGATATTCTGGCCGGATGGCACCAAGAAGATGCCAACCTCATTGTTATTGATTTCATTAAGTTGAATTTCAACCGGTCCCTCCATGCGGGTGAAGCGGACGCCTATTTTATTTTTGGTGATCAAGTTCTGGCGTAGGGTGAGTTTTGCCCGGCCAAAACGGATGCCTTCCTGATTGTCGCTGAACAGGCAATCACTGACCAGGGCAGTGGAGAAATGGACCTGCAACCCGGAAAAGGCGTCATGAAATTGGCAATATTCAATGACGTTTTTTTTGCCTGAGGTAAAGATAAGCAGATACGACCAGTCCTTCGGAGCAGGGATAGACTCGGCGGACTTGAAGACGATGGGCTGTATCGCGGTCCCTTGCGCCAAAATCCTGCCGAGGACGCGGATCTCCGAATCGCCGATGCCGTCATGGTTCAGGTCGCGGCGCTTGAAGAGTATCATGGCCCCTGGTTTGATGGTCAGGGTGGCATTTCGACCAACCACGACGACCCCGTCAACGGTGATGGTGCCACTCCAAACCGTGTCCTGCTGCAAGACCAGATCGCCGAGGGTTGGTCCCGCGGCCATTGAGACTGACGGCCATAGCAGCCATGCAAGCCAGGCGGTAATCGTTAAGATTGTGCGATTTGTCATAACGACTTTAGCCAAAAAAAATCTGAGAATGGCATGCATAGTATCAGTACAGTTCATGGCATGATAGGTTCAACAAGGATTTGAATGCCGTTTTTGGTTTCGCCACTGGCCACTGTCAGGCTATGATTGGCGCTGCCTTCATAGAGGCCGTAGTATTCGTGTTCGCTAGGAGCATCTCCAACCTTTTCACGGGCTACTATATAATAGGAGCCCGGTTTCATTTCCAGCCGAAAAAACCCCTTGTCATCAGTTTTGGCCAGAAAATCTGATTTAAAACGGAGGCCGTACATTTGGAAAAGGGGCAGCTCATCGGCTGGGTATGCAGAGACAACTAGGCCAGGCATGCCGCCCCCGTCAAGATCGGTAACCCGTCCGGCGATGATGGAGAGCGGGCCGCCCCCGCCCTTTTTACCAGCTTCCTGCATTGAGGCCTTTTGCAGGGATGAGTCCTGTCGCGTGGCTTGTTTTTTGCCGCGAGGGTCCTGGGCATCTTTACTGAGATAGCGGTCCAAGTCGTCCCTTGGGTAGCAGAGCAGATCGACCTGGCAGGCATTGGCCGGGCTGACTTCAATGGGATTTGCCGCCGAATAACAGAAGAGGTCCCCTTTTTTGAGCGGGCCGATGGCGGTATCGTCCTGGCGTTGTCTGGCAATCACCATATAGCTGCCTGGCGCCAGGTCAAACCAGAAACGGCCGTCTTCGGTGATGCTGTTGGTCAACACGCCCATGCCACGGAAGGGCTCGTCCTCCAAGGTGTAAACCGAGACACTGCCGTGGTTGATTGGGGTATCTTTGTAGAGGATGCGCCCGCCTATTCCTTGGAACCCTGCCTCGCACTGGGCGGGACGCGCGGCCAGGACAAAAAAAGGAATCCATTGATAACTATCGGTAATCATGACCGGGTTCAGGCCGTGGTAGGCGAAAAGGGACTGGTCTTGACCCTGGCCCTTGGCCGTTAAATAATACTTGCCAGGGGCAAGTTCGAGGGTGTATTGGCCGGGCTTTGTCCCCTCGCTGGAAATAATGGCGTTAGTCTGCCGCCGCAGGTCTTCAAAAGATCGGTAGGCCATCACCGAAGCGGCGGTGGCCGGCCCTTTGTTGGTCAGGACGATGCCTTCGATGGTAGTGGCCTTGGTAGGTAGCACGGTAGCGAGGCTGAAAATGATAAACAAAATGGTCTTGAAGGATTGGCTCATGTGGTGGTTAGGCGGGGAATGAATTACGAGTCCAGGATTAAATGATTTTGATCGGAACTTCAAGGTCCTGTACACCTTCGAAGAAGGCCCGAATGGTTGGGGTCTCAGGATTGACCATGGCGACGATAAACATGAACATCCGGCTGGCACTGCCCAAAATGGTGTCCAATTGGGTTGGGGTGTCGCGTTGGGGGTCATGGGCCCATGCCACTCGGTGCATATGATAATTGCCAATCAGCCTTAGCCCCTGCCTTTGCAAGGTGGTGAGCGCGGCGTCAAGTTCTGTGGGATCTGCCACCCAGCCCCTCTGGTCAAGGGGGGTCTCCGAGTGAACGGCGTGGCGTTGCATGGCGCTATCCATGAGGGTTTTTTGATCAGCACAATCCCTGGCATTTTTAAGTAACGGGATAACAATTTCGACCGTCAATGCGCCGCCACCGATCCTTCCGCCAATGAGGCCAAAGGCCTTGGGGGACTGTCCTTCGCCCGGCAAGTAGTCGCCATGCAGCTTGCGACGGCAATGGCTCACCATCTCGGCCCAAAGGAGGCGGGGTAAGTGAATCGTGTTAATCTGGCCTTTTTTGTAACGCATACTCTCTAATTTGCTCCGTCCTTAATGGGCCTGGGGCGATATCAGAAGTTTTTTGAAAGGGGCGGCGGGGTCTTTCTGTAAGCAAAAATATTGCCAGTTTCAACACTATAGATAATTTGTAAGCAAAATGCCATAAATTACTCTTTGTCTCTCGGCGCTGGGTTGGCCGGCCCGTTCTGTAAACCTTGGTTACTGGCATTTTTTTTGGGTGTCGTGGCGACGTTGGGGTGGTGTGAAAACACTCACACTTGGGTTACCCCCCCCCATTATTGTGTTTGGGCCGACAGGCTGGATTATTAATGAAAGTATTTAATGGTCGGAGAATGCAGGGGGTATGACTTGGCTTAAGAAAAAATTAAGACAGGCATATTATTTGCAACTCTTTTTAAGAGTTAACTTTCGCAAAAAAATAAGAATTTTCATGAAAATTATCCTTGTAGATTTATTGTGTTGCCAATGAGTCTGAAAAATAATAACATGATACAGTGTATTGCCAGGGCCTGTGTAGGCCCCGTCTTTATTGGAGAATGATAGTTTTTTATAATAATAAAAACCTTTTAAGCTATATTAAATAATCAAAGTAAATTGGGAGATTTGCGATGAAGAAACTAACCATTGTTTGGAGTGTCTTGGCGTTGCTCGCGGCAACTGCGGTCCAGGCGTCGGTCATTGACGCCCCGCACAACGAAACCAACGACATCAAGTGTTCGTCCTGCCACAGCTATTCGTTTTGGTGGAGGTATTCGCCTACCACCGCAAATTCCAATCCCGACCATACCGCTATTGTCGATTTTGTCTGCATGGACTGCCATAACGGCGCCAAGGTCGGCAGCCCGAAGGCCTTGACCCACTCGTCTGAGATCATCGGCTCATCGCTGCACGGGACATGGGGAGTCGGTTGCATGGACTGCCATAACCCCCATTACCAGGGCCAGCTGGATTGGCTCGTTGGCGGC
Organism: Pseudomonadota bacterium; assembly: GCA_031400755.1. Classification (GTDB taxonomy): domain Bacteria; phylum Desulfobacterota; class Desulfobulbia; order Desulfobulbales; family VMSU01; genus VMSU01. Next base: position 19,237 of record JANNQL010000233.1, read on the forward strand.
CAAGCTGACCCCTATCTGGTCACCGGCACGATTGCTGTCGGTGGGGTGGGCACCTATGACGAAGTCTTGAAGCAGACCACCATCACGTATGCCAGCGCCTCGCCCAACACAAAGTGGCCGGTAGAAGGCGATCTGGCCACCGATCCGGACTGGGCAAACAAGAGCCAGGCGAATCCCGGTCGTGGACTGGTCTTTGTCCAGGACAACATAAACACTACAAATACATTTCAAATCGTTTCCGCCGACGCAGCCTCCTCCCAAGTTGTTGTCAAAGGAAAATTGGATCCGAACGCCATTGATGCCACTCAGTGCCAATACCCGGCCAGTTGCAATACCTTTGGTCTTATCTACGGTCAGTTGATTAAAAAGGACATTGCTTCACGGTCGGTAAAATTCTTTGAGCCGGTTGGTGGGTTTGTCGAGGCTGGTACGGGGAACGGCATATGCCAGGCGTGTCATTCTGCCACTAGCACCTATCCTACCAGTCGCTATCAAAACGACGGAGTATTGCCGACGGATACTCATTATGGCTATGAAGCTGGCAATTGCACCGCCTGCCATAAGCATGACACCGGTTTTAAGGGAGGCGGTCATGATATCAACAGCTTTGATTGGTCCGGGAATTGTCGTACCTGCCATGATGCGAACAATTCTGTCACGGATATCGTGGTTGAGATCCATAAGGGGAGCTGCGGCTTGTGCCATGTTGATCCGGCCGGCGGTGGATCCCTTAAAGATGGCGATAATACGAACGGCAGTGATGGCAGCGCGATTGGCGCTACCAATGCCTCAACCTGTAATGATTGTCATAACTTAAATGTTGGCGTAATCCATCATGTGTCCGCCAACGGTTATGCCTTAGCCGGTAACTGTGTCCAGTGCCATCA
>JANNQL010000234.1:0-5092 GCA_031400755.1 Pseudomonadota bacterium
GTTGCGCTGTGCTCGGTATAATTCCAAGTACGATGATGCTTTCAATCGCTACATGTCGCAACCCAGAGGCCAGAAACCAGCAGCCGGAACCAAGTTGTCACTGATTAAGTGATCCATGGCCATAAACACCGGATGCTCCCATCACGGACTGGCACCATTAGGGCGATCATTGACATCTTGCTCATAATTGGTTAAAATCAATCATTGTTGCTCACGGCCATCGCTGTCAGGTGTCTGCTCGCTGTCCTCCGGGAACTGATCGGTTTTGTTAGGATTTGACGGTTGGCGGTCTTTCCAGATAGAGAGGTTTTCTTGGGTGAAGGCCTCCTGTAGGGCATTTTCTGGTTTTTTGTATTCCAAGGAGCCGCTTTCATTGGCGATAGGGATAAAGGTAATGCCTTCAGGGACGGCAAAATCATTGACGGCCCGGTATTCAGAGGTCCCGGTCATAAAGGCGAGCCAAGTCGGTGCGGCCGCCTGACCGCCTGTTTCTTTTTTTCCCAGCGGTTGAAGTTTATCGTATCCCATCCACACTCCGGTTACCAGGCGCGGCGTATAGCCGATAAACCAGGCATCAATGTTTTGGTCGGTTGTTCCCGTTTTTCCTGCCGAAAAGGGGATGCCTTTTGCCTTTTTCCCGGTCCCTTCCTCAATGACTCCCTTCAGCAGATATGTGATTTGATAGGCTACTCGTGCATCCAGAACCTGAACGGGCTTGCTGGTGAATTGCTCAAGAACCTTGCCGTTGCGGTCAATAATCTTTTCAATCAGGGTTGGGGCGCGGTATTGACCGTTGGCTGCGAAGACGCTATAGGCTGCAGTCAACTCAATTAAGGAAACCACCGACGAGCCTAAGGCGAGGGAGAGGTTTGGGGTCAGTGGTGAGGAGATGCCCATGTCGTGTGCCATTTTGATGGTGGGAGTGGTGCCGATAGCCTGTAGCAGCTTGATCGTGACGATATTGTTGGAATGGACCAAGGCGTTGCGTAGGGTAGTGGGTCCGGCGAATTTGCCATTGTAATTCTTGGGCTGCCAGATACTGTTGCCGGTTTTGAATTCGATGGGGGAATCTTCAATGATGCTGTTGGGGGTAAAACCTTTGCCCAAGGCCGTGGCGTAGATGATTGGCTTGAAAGATGACCCTGGCTGCCTTCGGGCCTGGGTTGCTCTATTGAACTGACTGGCTTTGAATTCAGTGCCGCCTACCAAGGCCAGAACTTTTCCCGTTTCTGCCTCAATACAGATCATCGCTGACTGGGGAGGCTTTCCGCCTTCGGGCTGTCTGATCTTCCATTGGGCGATCCCTTGCTGAATGGCGTTGGTCGCATTTTTCTGTAAGTCGAGGTCAATGGTGGTATGGATTTTCAGGCCGCCCTGGTTGAGTAGTTCTTGACCGTAGGTGTCATTGATATAGTTTTTGACCTGTTGGGTAAAGTATTCTGCTGTCGCTGGCGGGCCTGACTGGGTGGCCCATAGCAAGGGGGTGGCATAGGCCTTGCGGGCGGCGGTCGGGGTGATAAAGCCATCTTCAGCCATACGGTTTAAGACATAGGCTTGGCGGACTTTAGCTTTTTCGAAATGTTTGAAGGGTGAGTAGCGGCTTGGGGCCTGCGGCAGACCTGCTAAGATGGACATTTCGGCCAAAGTCAAATCCTTGACGGATTTGCCAAAATAGGTGTGGGCGGCGGCGATGACGCCGTAAGCGCCTTCGCCAAGATATATCTGATTTAGGTAAATGTGCAGGATGTCATTTTTTGACAAAAATTTATCGATTCGGTAGGCCAAGATGGCCTCCTTGATTTTTCTGGTGTAGGTTTTTTCTGGGGAGAGCAGGAGAGAGCGGGCGACCTGCTGGGTTATGGTGCTGGCGCCCTGCCCACGACCTCCGTCTTTAATGTTATGAACGAGGGCCCTGGTGATCGACCAGGCATCGACGCCCTGATGTTGGAAGAACCTCGCATCTTCAGCCGCAACAAAGGCGTTGATGAGCAACTTGGGCATCTCGTCAAGATCTGCCAGTTGGCGGTTTTCGGTGAAGGCCCAGCCGATGGTTTCGCCATCTTTGTCAAGAATCAGGCTGGTGGCATGAGGCTTATAGTCAGCCATGGAGCTGACGTCAGGAAGGTTTAAAGCCGCCAGGAGGTAAAGACTGGCGATGATGGCAACAGTTAGGATGCCACTGATGGTGAGCAGAAAGAGGCTGAGCTGGATTTGTCCCCAAATCCAGGGCCGAGGAGGCGTGGCTTTGGTGTTCGTCTTACTACTCGGGGGGGATGGGTCGATCTGGGTGTCAGGCATAGGGCCTTAAAACGATGTTGCCAATAAAAAAAGCTGCCCCGAGGAGCAGCTTTTTTTATTGGTAGGCGAAAAATTGCCGAATTACTTAGTATGGCATCCTGTACATTTGGTAGGAGCGTTCTTGCCTGCTTTTTCCATTTCCTTGTGACACTCTTTGCAATTCATATGGCCAGCGCCTTTCAGAGAATTCAGCTCAGGATTTTTGAAGTCTTTATTGTGGCAGGTCTCGCACTTTTTCTCCTGGCCTGCTACGTAAGGCCCCTTTTTGCCAGCGGCGTCCATGGTGTGATGACAATCTTCGCACTTAATGGTTGCCTGATGCTTCTTGTGGGGGAACTTAGCCGGTTTCTTGGCCTCGGCGGTCTGCATGGTGATATCTTCCGGGCCTGCGTTGGCGGCAATCGATGTCCCGGCGGCCAACATGGCAAAGCAGAAAACTACAGCGGCAATTACAGTGCATTTCATTGATTCTTTCAACATCTTTTCTCTCCTTGTTTGAATTAAAATGAATGATGATTCACAAATTACGCATTAAATTATTATTCCGTTGTCAACCTTTTGTCAAGGGGGAAAAGGTTAAGGCTGTGGGAATTTTTCATGACAGGTGTGGCAGAGTTTTACACCCTTTGAGCGCCGCAGCAGGGATTCGGTATTGTACTCGGCGTCCCAAAATTCGGCATGATATGAGTGACAGGTGATGCAGGTTATTTTTCCACTGGAGGTCAACGGCATATCACGCGGGATGGACATAGAGGGGACAACCTCAATGGGATGGGAGAAACTGTCGTTTGTCTTATTGTTATTGCACGGAAAGTCCTGATGGCATGTCCGGCAGGTGGCGCCAGCCTCTTCGCTATAGACCAGTTTTTCCCGGTCAAAGGGCAGGGTCTGATGGCAGTCAAGGCATTGGGTGTCGCCTTGATCGTCATGGACGGCGAAGGTCGGCACGGGGAGGAGAAAGACGAAGGCAAAGAGAATGATGGAGCGCGTTATCTTCATAGTGAAAAAACCCCTATTGCTTGGCGCAGGTCGGCGATGGTCTTGGCAAGGCTGACACGAGAGGCTTCATTGTTATTTTGAGCCCCTTCTGCATCAATGATAATGCTGTCGGTCAGTGCTTGAATTTTCGTGAGGCGTTGATTGAGGCCTGCCGCCATTTCATTGAGTTCGCTGGCAATATCGCGGAACTCGTCATGCTGCCGGAGTGAAATTGTAATATTGAGAGTCCCATTGGTCATGCGGGCAATGTCGTAGGTCATCTTTTTCAAGGGGCCATTGATTTTGTTGAAGAGTCCTTTGGCCGTAATCGCAAAGGCAATCAGAATAAAGGCGATGACAAATAGGTTGGTATAGAGCATCTCGTTCCAGAGCAGTCCTCCGGGGGAAATGTTGGGGAGGCGCATAGAATAAAGGATGGCGTCGATTTTTTTGTAAGCTAGAAAGTTAAAGGAACCCAGGGCAATGGTACCGCCAAGCAGGGAAAGCATGACGAAACGAAGAATGAATTTGCTCTGGGCGCTGTTCTTTATGTAGTAGGTCCGGCGTTTGTATTGTGTGGTCATTGATTATCTCCCGTCTAGTTTGTGGCATGCCAGGCAGAGTTTGCTCTGGGTGTCTTCGATGACTAATTTTTTTGGAATTGATGAGTAGGGATCATGGCATGAACCACACCCCATCTTGCCATCTTCAAAAAAACGGATGCGTTTATCGACTGATCCCAATGGCCTGAGCATGGCCTTTGGTTTTTTGTCGACGATATCGCGATATTTCATGCCAATAGAATGCATTCCGCCCCCGTCATGTTCTAAGAAATTTTTCGAATGCTGCCAGGAGCCTGCGTTGATCTTGACCGATGAACCAAGCGAGCCGTCATGGCAGGTGAGGCAGTTTCTCGACATGGTATCAATCTCGCTGGTTAGATCAGTGGCGATATATTTTGAGTCAAAGTGGGCCTCCCGGAAGACCGCTCCATGTCCCGTGGCCAGGTTGGCGGCGTTTTGATGACATATGTCACAGAATGTCTTCCCCTTCTCGTAGCGACGTAAAAAAAATGACTTGTCGCCATAGGGTGTTTCCTGGTCCCGGTGAATGTCGTGGCAAGTGGCGCAGGTCAGGGTGCCGGTTGGCGAGAGGGGAAAATCAAGTGGCACTTGGACCTTTTTGGGAGGGATGTCAACCGGGTGCATATAGCCTTTATCGTATAATGTCGTGTGACATGACATGCATTTTGAGGTCAAAGCTGCATATACCTCGCTTTTTATGGTGCTTGAGCCCTCGGTATGACAGATGGCGCATTCTGTATTGTCGAAATCATGCGCTTTTTTCCCTTTGCTATAGACGAGTGCGGTCATCAGCAAGAGAGCGCAGGCTATGACGAATGCCTTTTTGCTCATCGGAGTTGCAGGGGCGCAAGGATGTCTTTGATGGCCTTTGCTTGGGCGATGATTTCAGCCGATTGAGCTGGGTCGCCAGGGTGGTCCAGCATGTCCTGCAGGATTTTCGTTTGTTGGTCGACTTGTTGTATTTTGATTTTGTAAGAGTCGATGAGGGTGTTTAAGGCATCAGCCATGGGTTTAATGGCGTCTTTCTGGCGAAGTCGGGCGGATTGAGTCAGATCGCCATTGGCAACGGCCCGGACTACGCGCTTGATGCCGATAAGTGGACCCACGACGCGGTGGGAATAGATTACGGTGATGAAGATGACTCCAACCAGGACCAGGGCGGTGATCAGACAGTAGATGACGATGGATTTGATCAGCATCTCTTCTTTAAGTTGGGCGAGTCGGGTGAAACT
>JANNQL010000235.1:0-15971 GCA_031400755.1 Pseudomonadota bacterium
AACTTCATTTTTATCCGTCATTCCGGCGAAGGCCGGAATCCAGTGTTTCGGTGGCTGGCAACCAATCTGGACCCCGGCTTTCCCCCGTCAAGCGGGGACTGAACAGAGCGCCGGGGTGACGGCGTTTTGCGAGTTCATCAATGTTACTTGATGATAAATCCCCCCGCAGGCGGGGTGAGACGCTCAGCACTCAGTCCTAATCTTTTTAACTCAATCCTCAGTCCTTCTCTTACTCAGTCCTTTTTGTAACCACCCGTCTAAAGTGAATCTGAATGGATTGCTTTATTTCCGCACTCTGCCCTGGTTGCTGTTCCAGCAGGTTGAGCAGGGTGCGGACCCTGGCCCGGCTGACCCGCAACAGGCGGGCAGCGCTGCTTTGGTTGCCAGCGGTCAGCTCCAGGGCCTGGCGCATGATACTGCGCTGCAGTTCTTCATAGTCAAAGCCGCCCGCCGGGATCTTGAAAAGATCATCGCCAGTCTGCGGCAAGGCCTCCTGGCCACCCAGATAATTAAAGTCATCGGAAGAAAAAGGGACGGCCCCGCCCTTCATGATCATGGCCCGCTCAACGACATTGAACAGCTCGCGGACATTGCCGGGCCAGGCATAGTCATTGATCAGCCGCTGCGCCGCCGGGGTCAGTATATCGCCTTCCACCGACCGGCCGCTCACTTTCTCGATGCAATGGCGGATGAGCGGCAGGGTGTCCTGCCGGCGCTCCCGCAAGGGTGGCAGGTGGATCTGTAAGACGGCGAGGCGATAGTAGAGGTCCTCGCGAAAGGCGCCCTGGCCCACCAGCTTGGCAATGTCCTTGTTGGTGGCGCAAATCAGCCGGCAGCGGATGGCGATCTCCTGGTTGCCCCCCACCCGCTGCACGCTCTTTTCCTGGATGGCCCGCAACAGCTTGACCTGGGCCTCAAGGGGCAGTTCGCCGACCTCATCCAGAAAAAGGGTGCCGCCTCCGGCAAACTCAAACTTACCGGGCCGGACCTTGTCCGCCCCGGTAAAGGCCCCTTTTTCATGACCAAACAAATCGGCCTCAAGCAGGGTCGGGGCAATGGCGGCGCAGTTCACCGCCACAAAACGGTCACGGCGGCGCGCACTCGCCTGGTGGATCAGCCTGGCGACCACCTCCTTGCCGGTGCCGGACTCGCCGGTGAGCAGCACCGTGGCCTCGCTGTCCGCCACCTTCAAGGCCAGTTCATGCACCTTCTGCATGGGCGGCGACACAAAAATCCCCGGACTGGCCTGGCCTACGGCGCTAAACTCTTTGCGGAGGCGGATATTTTCGGCCAGAATCCGCTGTACGCCAAGGGAACGCTCAACAGCGAGCAAGACGTCCTTTTCAGCAAAAGGCTTGACCAGATAGTCCGCCGCCCCCAGGCGCAGGGCCTCGACCGCCGACTCCATGGTGGCGAAGGCGGTGATGAACACCACCGGGCAACCGAGGTCCTGATCGCGGATAGCGGCCAACAGATCGAGCCCGCTCATCCCTTCCATGCGGATATCCGAAATGACCAGATCGACCGCCTCACGCCCAAGAACAGCCACGGCGTCCTCACCGCTGGCCGCCTCCCAGACCTGATGGCCGGCAGCGGTAAGCATCATCCTGAGGATCAACCTGATTCGTTCTTCGTCGTCAACTACCAGTATGTGGGCCATGGCTAACTCTCTTTCACTAGGAATATGTAACATGAATTGTTTCGGTTCTTTTTGTAGGTTGGGTTGAGCTGCGCGTAACCCAACACCACAGGCGCCATTGGCGTTGGGTTATACCCCTCAAGGGGGTACTGAGAAAAGCGGCCAGACGACGGCCTAACCCAACCTACGATATTTGAAGCGGTACAACTATTATCGGTACCCTGACCGTAAAGCAGGCGCCGCCGCCCTCTCGGTTGCTTACCAGAATTTCACCGCCGTGGGCCATGACGATGTCCTTGACAATGGCCAGACCCAGGCCGGTGCCCTTGGCCTTGGTGCTGTAAAACGGCTCAAAGATGCGGGCCAGGTTCTCAGGCAAAACGCCGGGGCCATGGTCCTGCACAGTGAACACCAGGTGGCTGTCTGCACAGGCAGCGGCCACCTGTACCTGTCCGCTGGCCGCCGACACCTCAAGGGCGTTGCGGACGACATTTAACAGCGCCCTTTCCAGCAGATTAGGGTCGCAGTTCAATTCAATGCCGCTCGGCACGGCTGAAAAATCCAGCTCGATAGGGACATGATCGTGCATGAGCTGCAGCCGCTGGGTCAGCGAAGCGATCAGGCCATCGAGAGCGACCAGCCGCAAGTCCGGGGTCTGCGGCCGGGCAAACAACAGAAAATCCTCGACCAGTTTGTTGATCCGTTCCACTTCTTCATCAACAAAGACCATCAAGCGCCCTTTCAATTTGGCCTCAATCGGTCCCTCTTTTTTGAGGACATCAAGACTGCCCTTGATAATCGCCAATGGGTTCTTGATTTCATGGGCGACAATCATCGAAAACTTGCCGACTTCGGCCAGCACCTGCTGCCGGGCCATAGTGGCATGGGCCTCGCTGAGCTTCTGCCGTTGCACCTCCAGGGTGTCAAGCATATCATTGATGGCGCCGGACAGGGTATCGATCTCCCGCAGCGAGCCGCCCTGCGCCCGGACGCTCATCTGTCCGCGCGACACCTGGCCGGCGACATCCAGCAGACCATGCAACGGGGCGATGATCGCCCGCGACAGCATCCAATACATGGCGACCGGGGCCAGGGACAAGAAGAGCGAGACCAAAAAGAACCTGAGCGCCAGCGATTTCTTGAGCTGCTCAAGGCCGGCGTACGAAAAGGACAGCTTGACCTTGCCCACCACTTCCTTTTGCCCCCCCTGCCCCAGAAAAGGCGAGTCCCCCGCCCCCATGGGGTATGAGACGACCGGCGCCGAGACCGAACCAAGCTCAGCCGGCAGCGCCTCGTGCGCCATCCTTATGATGACAGCACCCGTCTGATCAAGGATTTCAACAACCTGCACATCCCTGACCTCCAGCATGTTTTGGGTCAAGCCCTGCAATATCTTTTTATTCCCCAGCATGACCCCCAGTTCGGCATTGCTGGCCAGATAGGAGGCCAGCAGGCTGAAATGTTCGCGGAATCTGCCCTTTTCAAAGTTTACCGTTAAGCGGAAGCCGACCACCCCCATGGCGACCGAGGTGCCGATGATAAAGAAAAGGGCAATGGCGGTCAAGCGCCCCTGGATAGAATTCGAGCCGATGCGCATTCCTCAGTCCTCAGTCCTGCTGCTACCATCAGGCCTTATCTTCTTACTCATTGACCGCCAGACCTCTTCATTGACCACTGCCTCATACTTGGCGGAAACATCCGCCTCACATTTCTCCCCGGCCAGCAGCAGTTCCACCTGCCTTGCAACCTGTTGGCCGACCCCCTGATAATCGATCAGGAAGTTGAAGGCCGCCCCGGAATCAGCAAAAAACTGATTGTATCCGATCACCGGCGTGTTGTTGATGACCCCCTGCTTGATGACATATTGAATCACGGCCTTTGAAATGATCGACTTGTCAGGGATAAACAGGATGGCGTCGAGACGGGAGAATTCACCGACCATATTCAACCGGCCGTCCTGCCGGCTTACCTGTAGAGGGAGCAGATCAAAACCCCGGTCGGCAGCGACAGCGGCGGCATTTTCAAACCAAGCCTGGTTGTTGTCGGGATCGAACAGGACGCCAAGCCGCTTCAGATATGGGATATGTTGGAGGATAGAGGAAAACTGGGCTGCGGCCGGGATGTTCAGACTCACCCCGCACGGCAATGCTTGCGGACCATCGACCACATTGTCCGGGTTCAACACCATGCCATAGACCAACGGGGTTGAACCGGCCTGGGCCTTGAGATAATGCAGGGCCTCGGGGCCGACCGCCACCAGGGCGTCATACATTGGCGGGTTCAGGGTGGCGTTTCGTCCGCTGAGGCTGTAGGGCTTCCCTGCTTCGTCTAAGAAAAAACGCTGGACAGGGTCTTTGATCCGGGACTCAAGGCCTTCGACCATGGAGACATAAGGGACAATTTCCTGGGAGATGAGGACCCCGACCATCTTCTCCTTGGCCCAAACCTGGCAGGCGCTTGCCAGGATGAGCAGGATCACGATACAACAGAATGGCTGTCTGGAGACACGGGTCATGGTTGATTAGTCTCTTTGGGGAAAAAGGGATATCGGGCACAAGGTAATAAGTCAAAGGGCAAACAGCAAGAAAAAACCTCGGGCGAGCCGCTCCTCGCAACGCCCACCGTTGGCATAAGTATGCAAAAAGTCCCCTCCCCCCTGGCGGGCATAAGCGCTAACATAGCCTATATTTCTTCCCCTCTCCCTGAGGGAGAGGGTGGCGCGAAGCGCCGGGTGAGGGGGGGGAAATTGATGCTACAATTTTCCAGTCGCACCTTGCGGATTTGTTTTGGTTTTGGGGCTGAAAAATGATTATATATAGGAGAAGCCGCTGATCATCCCGTCTTGCCTATTAACCCTCATGGAGGTCGACTATGAAAAAGATATTTGCCAACATTTCCTGCCGGGCCGTTGCCATTAGATTACTGCCGTTAGGTTACAAGATCAGCGGAAAAGGGGGGCGGACGATGGGATTTGGGGCGCTGCGAAGCCTGTTGTTGGGCGTCATTTGCTGGGGGATTGTCTTTTTGGCGGGCCTTGGCCTCGCCTCGCAGGCCGCCGCCGCTGACATGGTCGGCTCGATGGTCGGCACTGTCACCGGCACGGTCGCGGATGCAACCGGGCAGCCTGTTACAATTGACCAAGGCGCGGTTTCCGGGGATGTCGATGTCGCCATCGACGCCCAGAGCAACATAGTGGCCACCGTCACCGGCACCGCCTCCTGCATCGGCGCCGTTGGGGTGCATATCAATTACACGGTGTCGTACAATACAGTCACCGGCGCCTTGAGCGGCACCTACACCGACCCGGCCGATGCCACGCCCCGGACGATTGAATTCACCAACCTGGGGGGCTTGCAGTGGCAGGGCGCTGTTGCCGACAGCGTCGAGGTCGACGGTGAAGCCCGGCCTTACAACATTACGATCAACCTGGAGCTGCCGGAGACCGCCCTCTATAACGGCAGCCAGTTTCCCGCCGACAACCCCCAGCTGAGCGGCCCCCTGAGCACCGACCTGGCCTTGAGCGTGCCGGTCAGCCTGCCGCAATTCGGCATTAACCAGACGATCAGCACTACCATCACGGTTGACGGCCAGTGGGTCGCCAATATGGTGCCCCAGGCAAACGGCGGCATAGCGATCACTGGCAGCGCCTCGGGCACCTACAGCTCCCCCACCATTTCGCTCACGGCCACTGTCATGGGCTTTCAGGTGCCGATCAGCTTCACCCTGAACGGCAACTTCGGCGGCAGTCTCTTCCAGGACAGCAACGGGGTGCTGTTTTTTGCCGGGACTTACGGCGAGAGTCTGCAAGGGGCCACCGGCGGTGTAACTGTTGACTACAGCGGCGATCTGATGATCGAAGTGCCCATGGCCGCCGGCGGAGTCAGCAGCGAACTGCCGTTTTCCTTCAGCGGTTCACCCCAGGTCTCGGTCAGCTCCTTCGGCAACTTCACGGTGCCGATCACCGTCAGCGGCAACTTTCCTTTTTCCATGAACTGAGCGCAGGAAAAAGCTTTTTTGTAGGTTGGTTTAACGAAGCGTAACCCAACACCTCAGGCACCTTTTGTGTTGGGTTATACCCCTCAAGGGGGTACTGAACAAAGCGGCCATACGACGGCCTAACTTAACAATATGTAAAGCGTAAAACCAGCTACGTCCCTTTCGTCCATTTTGCTGCTGGGAAATCAGTCCCGTCCGCCTTGTTGATAGATAGGCACATCAAAAAACCGGATTATCTCAAATCGTTTCTGCTCGACAGAAAAGCCTTCTCTAGCTCAAGCAGGTCACGCTTGCGCTCCTTTAGACGCCGTGCAGGGCTCCCAGCATAGATACCAAAAGCCTCGCAATTCTTCGTGACCAGGCTAAGTGCGCCGATCGCGACGCCCTCCTCAAGGGTTATCCCCGGCAGAATGACACTCCCGCTTCCAACAACAACATGCTTGCACAGTAATACATCGCCATCGGTTACCCCGGTGTACTGGCTCGGTACTGTTGGATTAGTCAAAGTCGCACCAGAGTAGTCATCATTGCTTGAATAGATTGAGACACGGGAAGAGATATTGCAAAAATCGAACAGCGTGATTTTGCCTGCTCCAATCAGTGACGAAAACACCGCGATATGAACATAGCTCCCGATGCTGATCCCCCCTAAACCTGCTGACAGCACACAAAAATCATCAATTCTAACGTTATTCCCCAAAGATATCTTTGAGGTATTGTAAAAAGAGACCCGATCCGAGATTTGCACATTTTCCCCGATAGCGGCAAAACCCATTTGCTCGACAAAATCGCGCGGCAGCATTCCCATAAGTTATCCTTCTCCCCCTACGAGGCCAGATCAGCGTTTGAACATGAGCGCCCTTTTTTCGATCATGTGCCAGGATAGCATTGCCAGGCAGTGGGTTATTGCCCAAGAAATAATGAAAAGGGGACCAGGGATGTGGGTCATGGTCGCCACAACAACTTGTTGGACTGGCCAGCCTAAAATGTAGATCCCGTAAGAGTAATCATGACGCAACGGTATAACCGGCCTGCAATACCCCAGCCAAATCAGCGCAAATGGCAACGAAAACAGAAAAAAAAGCACGTGGTGTTTTTGAGCTGTAAACCCTGGTCCATACATAAAAGGGACATGGCTGAAGATCCATGTTAAGGCCGTCGCATTGGTGTCAAGACAAACAAAAATCAATACCACTAAGGAGATGGGACCAGCAATTGCGAGATTTAAATTTTTTTTATTGAGCGCAATATAGGCGCCTGAAAAAAATAACAATAATAGCGGCGCAATCACCGCTGCTGTCTCACTCCCTGACGGAAGAATAATGAAAAGCATCCAGGAAATAACGACGATGGGGCCTAATGAACTTATGGTCAGCAATCCGAGCCACCAAAGAAAACCGCATAAGCAGTAACAAAGAATTTCCCAAGACAAGGTCCAGACCGGTCCGTTTACAATGTAAGGGACTGGATTGCCTTTGAAAAAATCGAAATGCGCCCCGACATAATGGCTGGCTGTCATAGCAATAAATAAAGCCGGAAAAATCCTGAGCGCCCTATTCCACGCATAATGACTCAAATTCGCGGTACGCAAACAACTCATTGCAATCAAATAGCCGCTCAAAGCAAAAAAACACTTGACCGCCAGCGAACCAAAAGTAAAAGCAAATAGGCCGGGCTCGGGTAATGCCAACAGGCCGAAGGAATGCGAATACAACACAGACACGGCAAGGACATAACGAATCGCATGAAAGTTGTTTGCAGGGACTCGCACCTCGCCGCCGCGAAAAACCTCCAGATGGGCGATAAGACGTCGAATCATTCTAATGCCCCGAAATTACTTTTATGACGCGATTCAGGTCATGGCGAGCAAGGGCCGGATATATGGGCAAGCACAATACCTTGGAAGCTGCATCTGCCGCTACCGGCAAGTTGCTCCGCTGTGCGGAAGGCAAGCCTCTATACATGGGAAAATCAGAAATCAATGGGTAAAAATAACGGCGAGCATAAACCCCCTGGTCTTTAAGTTTCTGGTACAGAGCGTCCCGGGTCATCGGGTATTCCGGTTGCACCAGTATCGGAAAATAGGAGTAATTCGCCACTGTTTCGCCTGCGTCGCTTATGCATTGAATTCCCGTAATATCGGCCAGTTGTTCTCGGTATATGGTATCGATTTCCTTGCGGAGGGCCACGGCCTGTTCCATGTGCTGAAGCTGTAACATGCCAAAGGCCGCATTAAATTCACTCATTTTTCCGTTGATGCCAGGCGCCACTACGGTTACTTCGTCGACGATGCCAAAATTTTTAAGGTGATCAATACGTTGTTTGGTTTTGGCGTCAGGGCAAACAATCGCCCCCCCTTCAAAGGTATTAAACACCTTGGTTGCGTGGAAACTCAGGACCGACAAGTCGCCATGATTGAGAATACTGCCTCGAGCATCAGTCACCCCAAAGGCATGGGCGGCATCGTAAATAACCTTAAGGTTATAGGTGTCAGCAATTTTTTGAATGGCTTCAACATCGCAGGGGAGCCCATAACAATGGACCGGCATGATCGCCGTAGTTTGCGGAGTAATCGCGGCTTCAACTTTTGCCGGATTAAGATTTAGAGTTTGGGGATCAATGTCTACAAAAACCGGTTTGATGCCGTTCCACAGCAGAGAATGCGCCGTAGCGACAAAAGAATACGGGGTCGTGATAACCTCGCCCGTAATACGCAAAGCTTGCAGGGCTGACACCAAGGCAATAGTGCCATTGGTAAACAACGAAATGTGCTTCACCCCCAAATATTCACAAAGTGCTTTTTCCAGTTGCTGGTGAAACGGGCCACAATTGGTAAGAATTTTGTTGCCCCAAATTTTTTCCAGATAAGGGATAAACTCTTCTAACGGCGGGAGCAGGGGTTGTGTGACATAAATTTTATTTTTTTTGTTCATGGCAAGGGTTGTTGCTCTGGTGGATTCAAGGACCACCCGAAACAGTTAATGGTTAGTACAAGTTGGCGATATCCATCTTTTCATCTGCCCCTTCCAGAAAATAATTTCACCCATGGCCGACAAGAGGCCCTTGTTTTCGCCTTTATATTCTCGATGACCTTCGGCCGCAACACATCAACCTCACTCATCTGTTGCTGAAACCAGCGGTCATCCATCCCATAATCATTAACCAGCAAATGGTGGTATTTTGTGTCGTTAAGAATCTTATACATATTCAGTAACCCTACCATTTTATAAGGTTTTCCGAGCCACTGGTTATCGACAAAAAATAGTCTCGCTTTTTCAATTTCGAGATGTTCCGCACTTGGTATATTTTTAACCACCAGCAAATCCGAAAACCCTTCAATGAGTTGCTCACGGTCGGCATTCTCAAAAAAATTTTGCGCGATCAAGAAGTGCTCATTGATGGTTCTTACCGAATTTTCCACTGTCTGGCTGCTTGCATTTTCACCAGGCATAATTCTAAAGTTGATCAGTTCTCGATCAGAAATAAAAACTTCATAACCCTTAACCAATCGGATCCACATATCAAGATCTGGCAACTGCCGCAGCCGATTGTTATACATCCCTAGTTTTCCATAGCATGACTTACGGATTAGCATGGTGGGATGGCAAAGACAGTTTCCAAGGTCAAAAAAACGCCTCAACCACTGTCCTTGAGATCGATTTTCCTGATCAAAAACAGTCCCGAAGGGAAGTGACGACTTCGCTATTTCCCTGCCGTTCTTATCGACAAATCTCACGCTACCAAAGCAAGCCCCAACCTCGGGTTTATCACGCATGATCTGAACCTGACAAGCCAGTTTATCTGGAGCAGCCCAGTAATCATCAGAGTTGATTACTGCAATAAATTCTCCAGACGAGCGGTCAATCAATTCGTTAGTAACAAGACATGCACCGCGATTTTGCTCATTAGGAAAGAACCGAACCCTTTCATCCTTAATGGAAGCGACAACCTCTCTCGTCCGATCAGCAGACCCATCGTCTGCGATCAAAAATTCAAAAGCTACTCCCTGCTGCGCAAGAACACTATCAATTGCCTGCTTAACGAAATCGGCATGGTTGTAAGTCGCCATAATGACTGAAACCGAGGGCGAGTTCATGCTGCACTCCGGCAAACAAGTTTGACAATAAAATGCTTAAGTTTGGGCGGGATCAAGGCGCGAGCCACCCCCACCAGAACTGGAGGCAGATAGTCAACAAGACAAGAAAACAAACCAGCGACAGATCGCGTTAGCGGAAAGACAATAGGGCTGAGATGAGCCATGGAGATCATGCGCTGAAGTCGATTCGACAGCAATTCGAATTCTGGATGATAAACACCTTCTGTCAGCGTGTCATAGGCCGAAATTAACTCCAACTGCGCCTTCAGTTTTTTTACATGCGGCATTTGCGTCCAAACACCATTTGAATGCAAACGGTAAACGGACATGGGTTCTTCAAGGAAGCCGATCAAACTCCTGCGAGCCACACAAATATTAACAATCCAGTCGTAAGAACAAAGATCAAAGAGTTCTTTTGGCAGGGAAGCCAGTGCGCGATTCCGGTACATGCAGGTTGAAAAATTCCCCACCAAATTATCGGCGATCAAATCTCTGGCCCCAATCAAACGATGCTCCTTGCCAATAGCCACCCTTGGGTAGAAGTGGGCCCGGTCCTCTTCAAAGACAAAATAATTAACCGAGCAAAGATCAGCCTCCCAATGGGTGTCAAGAAAATCTATTTGGCGCTGCAGCTTGAATGGGCTGACCCAGTAATCATCACCTTCCAGTACCGCCACATATTCACCAGCGCACGCCGCAAATCCCCGCTGGTAATTCTTTGTAACACCTGAATTTTTAGTGTTATCAAGGTACTTAAAACTATAGCGATCTCCCTTTTCCTCATACTCCTTTATGATATCGACCGTACTGTCCGACGAAGCGTCGTCGGCAACGATTAGCTCGGCAGACCCTTCGAACACCTGCCCAAACAAGGCATCAAGGGCCTGACGGATATGACTTTCATGGTTGTAAGTCACCAGCAGGATACTGATTCGACATTTGACTTTAGTTGTCATTGGCCTTTGAAATTCTTGCAACGTATCCTATTTTCTCATAAAGAAGAGGGTCTTTATTGTTCGGAAGGGGGCCGACAAGCGCCAGCTGGTCGAGGCGAAGATTTCTCGCACAGTCTTGTCTAGTTCGGCCACGTCTTGGACGAGAGTGGCGATGTGGGCATCCCGAGCAGCCAACTCCTGGGCAAGGGTGGTGTTGTAGGCATCCCGAGCAGCCGCGTCCTGAGCGAGAGTGACGATGTAGGCATCCCGAGCAGCCACAGTCTGAAGCAGGCGGGTATTATGCAGCTCAAGCACAACACTATAGCCCAGTCTTTCAAAAAAACGGCGCACCCGAACCCGCCCCCCCGGAATTGACCACTCTTTAAGCAAGAGACGAATGCACTCCGGTTGCTCCTTGCCGACAAAAAGCACCCCAAGCCCATTGGAGTGGTCAAAGCAGAGATGGGGGTGTTCCGCGGCCAACTCTTCCCATAGCCGCCAAACTCCAAAATCCAACTCCCGCACGTTGACATCGTGGAATAACACCACGGCCCTTGCCGATAATTTCGGCAGCCAGGTTTCAAAATCATGTCGGACGGCATCATAGGTATGCAGCCCGTCAATGTGCAACAGATCGATCGAGCCATCGCTGAAGTGGTCCGCGGCCTGGTCAAAGGTCTGACGCAACAGGCGGGAGAATTCACCGTAATGGCTGGTATTGTACCCGAGTACTGACTGGTAGACCTCTTCCTCGTAGTGCCCCGTCAGTGTGTCTCCCTGCCAGGTATCAACGGCATAACATTGGGTCGCCAGCCTATTGGCTTGCACCGCCTGACAAAAAGCAAAGTAGGAATTCCCTGAGTGGCAGCCGAGCTCCACCAGCAAGCGCGGTGCGGTCTGCTCCACTATCCACAAGGCGAAGGGAATATGGCCGACCCAGGGGTCAGGTTCGCTCACCCGGTGTGGCGGCAGCAAAACGGAGTCGTTCAACAAAATCTGATTAATCATGGCCGCACATCACTCAACAGGTTGGTCCGTAGAGAAGCGACATTCGTCTCTTCCGCTCCCCTCTCCATTGTGACACCAATCGCTGGCAATACCTGTAGGAGATCTGCCCCCCACCAGCAGCCCGGCGTTTCCACGATCTTGTCGGAAAAAAAATGATAAATCGAATCAAGGGCCTTCTCGTCATGACAGGAACAGAATGGCCCGAATTCGAGACGATATTCCCCATTGCCGACATGGCGGCAAACATAGGACCCGATGTCGCTATCGGTCTGTCGCGCCATACGCAACGCCCCGCCAGCCATGACCCGTCTCGCGCCCAGAAAGTTCGCCTGCATCGCCACACCGGTGGGCGAGGCTGGCAGGTCCGCGAGCACTAACAGCATTTCACCGCGCTGCAGCATGGCGTAAAAGGGCTTCATCCCCTTTTCCTGGTCCAGAATACGGCCTCCATTCATTTTCGGCTCCAGTGCCCTATATTTACGGAAATAATAGCGCTGCACCTCAGGAATGACCCGCAGGTCATTGGTAATAGAAGAAGACATACCATTGCAGCAGAGGCCAAGCCGGCACAAAAACGCATACCCAAGAAAAAAACTGCCAAAATGCGGGGTCAACAATACCAAGCCCCGTCCTCCTGCCCTGCGAGTAAGGACTTCTTCCCCCGGAATAAACGAACATTTCAGGCCATCGATCCGGTCTGCCATGACGAGATGCGCCTCAAACTCCTCGCGAGCTTGGGCCATGTAGCGTTTACGCACCAAAGAGGCAATGTTCTCTTCAGGGCTGTCGGGCAGTATCTGCCGAAACGATGCAGAAGTCAGCCGGTGCAGGTCCGCGCCAAAGGCAATCGTCCGCCAATCGATTGAGAGCCTCGCATGCAGCCAACCCCTAAACACGCCCAACAAGTACGCCAGCGGCATAGGCAATCTCGCCAACAAGGGGAGCAGCAACGAAAAATCGACAGCATGATACCGCTCCGTCAAAAACCGCGCAAGAGGTTTAGGCATCATGGCTCCACTCATGGGGAATTGAAACGACCCCCTGCTCCAAGTCATTTTGCCTGATATGTATCTTGGCGACGGCAAGGGCCTGATCGTAGATATGAATCCCGCGCTCACAGAGCAGGAACACATGCACCAAGAAATCGCCCTTGAGAAGGGGCAACCGGGGAAATCTCAAGACGACCTCGCCATGACCGCCTTCGTCCCGGCACAGCTTGAAACCATCTATATGGGTCCCGGCGCTGGTGATCGTCCGTGTGGCAACGTCGGTCACCGTGACACCAACCGAAGGCGCCGACAACTCCGGAGCCACCACGAATCCTGCCCTGACGCACAAATTGCCCTTTCGGCTCTCCACGACAATCTCCCTGGACGGTTTCATCCCCTCGGCCCACACCTGCACTGACTCCAAACGACCACTCCGGCCCTGTAATTGCGCCGAGGGAGGTGCAACGGTAGCGTGATCGAGTGCGGGGGCAATATTTTGCCGATCAAGAAAATCACTATACGCCGAAACCACCTCCCTGGCCTGGCCGTTCACCATGGGTTTTCCTCCTTCAAGCCATATGGCGCTGTCGCAAAACGCCTCGACCTGATAAAGCGAATGAGAACAGAACAGGATTGTGGTCCCTTTGTTTTTCAACTCCATGATCCTGTCGAATGATTTACGGGCAAACTCCCCGTCACCGACCGACAGGGCCTCGTCAATCACCAAAATATCAGGATCGACGCTGGTGGCGACAGCAAACGCCAGCCGCACATACATGCCGCTGGAGTAGGTCTTGACCGGCTGGTCGATGAAATCACGAATCCCGGAAAACTCAACAATATCCTCAAAACGCGCCTTGGCTTCCGCCGGCGAGAGACCAATCACTGCGGCGCTCAGGAACACGTTTTCCCGTCCGCTGAACTCCGGATTAAACCCTGCGCCCAGCTCGAGAAGCGCCGCCACCCGCCCCTGCACCGAGACCTCCCCCACGGTAGGGTTCAGTATGCCGCACACCAACTGGAGCAGGGTGGACTTCCCTGAGCCATTGCGCCCAATAATCCCGACGCATTCACCGCGCCCGACCGCAAAAGAAACATCTTTCAACGCCCAAAATTCCCGATAATACTGACGACGCCCCCGTGACAACATCTGCAGCAGACGGTCCCGGGGCTTGTCGTAGATATGGTAACACTTTCCCAGGTTGTCCAGACGGATAGCTAGCTCAGAGAACATCGGCAAACCCCTTCCTGGTTTTCTGAAACCAGGCAAATCCGAGCCAAGCCACGAAAAAAGCAGCTACCGACAATAAGGTCATCCGCCCCCAAGCAAGCCCGCCGCCAAAGATGAGCAGGTCGCGCGTCTGCTCGACAATGAAGGTCAGGGGGTTGAGATAAAGAAAAAAACGGTAGCGCTCCGGGATGGCGGAGACTGGATAGAAGATAGGGGTGAGAAACATCAGAATCGTGGTCATGACCCCGACTATCTGGGCCACATCCCGGAGAAACACCCCCAGCGCGGCCAGAAACCAGGAAAGCCCCATGACCAGCAGGGCAAGAGGAGCCAATACCAGAGGGAGCAACAGCAGGGTGGCATGGGGCACGCCGATGACCCAAAAAGAGAAAAGCAGCCAGACCGCGAAACTGACCAGGGTATGAAACAGTGCGGCGCCAAAGGCGACCCAGGGGAGTATCTCCAACGGGAACACCACTTTCTTGACGTAGTTGGTATTGGCCAGGATCAGCGAAGGGGCGCGGTTGACGCATTCGGCAAAGAGGTTGAAAACCAGGAGACCGGCAAAGAGGATGAGGGCAAATTCCGCCCTGGATTCGCCGCCGGTCCCCCAACGGGCCTTGAAGACAACGCTGAAGACAAAGGTATAGACGGCCAGCATGAAGACCGGATTAAAAAAGGACCAGAGGATGCCCAAAATCGAACCCCGGTAGCGGCCTGCCACCTCGCGGACAACGAGCACCCGAATAAGGCTGCGGTTATGCCAGAGGCTCCCGGCCATGGCCAGGGGCGATGTGGAAAATTTCTGCATCAGTAAGGGGCGTCTGTAGGACCGGCGATGAAGGCAAAACAGTAAAGCATCAGGGTTAAATCCTCCGAAAGAGTGCCTCAATAAACAGCCCAAGGTTCCCGAACCAGGACTGCCGGTAAATGCCGGAACGGACAAGTCCGGCCAATCGATAGGGCAGGCCTTGTTTCCGGAAGTGGGTCAATTCCTCCAGAATCTGGCGGTTTTCAGGGGTGAGCAGTCGAGAAATCCCTTGCAGGGCATGGCGGTTCCTGGTATTCCATTCCCTTGATCGGCCTTGGAGCCTCAGCCATGCCCGCTTCAGACTGGTCAGCCAACCGCCATTGGCGCCAACCATATTGGCGCCATGCTGGCGGTAACGGACTGTGGGCCTGGGGTCATAAAAAACCGTGCCGCCACCGCCGGTAATGACCATGTATACCCACCAATCGGGGACTACCACATCGACATCTGCACCAGCCTCACGTAGCAAGGCGCGGGCGGCGTTATTGAAGACCATGGTATTGCCCCCGCAGATATTCTGCACCAAGGCGTTGGCAAAATGGGGCGGTCTTCCAAAGAGCGGCGATTGGCCAATATGCCGTCCAGCCTCGTCAATGAGCCTGGTGCGGGAACAGTAGAGGGCCGGCGCCCCGCCGGGCGCCTTGTCCAGCCAGGCCACTGCCCGGGCCAGCTTGTCCGGTTCCCAGATGTCATCCTGGTCGGCAAAGGCGTAGTACGCTGCCTTGATCTCCGCCTTGCAGACGAGCGACAAATAATTTGCCGTGCTGCCTCTTTTCGGGCCAGTCGCCAGCATCAGCCTGTCCTCGGCCCATGCAGTGCGGTAATGGTCGAGTATGGCGAGAGTGCCATCGTGCGACCCGTCGTCTGAGGCCCAAACCCGCCAACTGGGCAAGGTCTGGGCCGCGATGGAGTCGAGCTGCTCCCCGAGGAACCGCTGGCCATTCAAGGTGCCGAGCAAGATGGCCACGCGGTCAAAGGGGGAGGATGTCTTGCTGTTTGTCATGGACCTCTGCATCAAGTATGGACTGGGCCAAAAGGAACCAGCCTGTCCTTTTTTTCCGCCCCTTATGCCTTTGCCGAAAACGAATGGTTTTTAGTGCATCGATCCTTGAAAGTCAAGGAGGGAATGGAATGTTGCGGGCTATTAAAAGAAAAAAGGGGGGAAGTTAAGGGCTGAGATCATACTCTGCGGTCCCCCCGAGCGGGTGGTCCGCTATCATCATTTGTTCCCAAGGAAAATCATCCATGGTCACCACTACTTCCGAC
>JANNQL010000236.1:0-3530 GCA_031400755.1 Pseudomonadota bacterium
CCATGGTCGCCGAGCGGGCCGAGGGCATCGAAGTGCCGGAGCGGGCCGAGTACATCCGCTGCATCACCGTCGAACTGAACCGCATCGCCAGTCACCTCCTCTGGTTCGGGGCCTTTGTCCTCGATCTCGGCGGCTTCACCCCGCTGCTCTATGCCTTTGACGACCGCGAACAGATACTCGACCTCCTGGAATCAGTGACCGGCGCCCGGCTAACATTCTGCTATTTCCGCTTTGGCGGGGTCTATAACGACATCGACGACAACTTCATCACCGGCACCAGAGAATTCATCAAGCGCCTGCGCTCACGGATGCCGATGTACCATGACTTGGTCACCAAGAACATCATCCTGATCAAACGGCTGAAAGACATCGGTCCGATCTCCAAGGAGATGTGCAGGCGCTATGGGGCCACCGGCCCAGTGCTGCGCGGTTCCGGGATCAATTTTGACGTCAGGAAACAAGAGCCCTATTCGGTCTATCCGGAGTTCAAATTCGATATCCCGGTCTACCACGAGTGCGATTCCATGGCCCGCTACATGGTGCGCATGGACGAGATGGAACAGAGCATGCGGATCATCGAACAGGGTCTTAACAAACTGCCGGAGGGCCCGGTGATGGCGGCCAAGGCCCCAAAAATTTTAAAACCGGCCAAGGGCGACTATTACTGCGCGGTAGAGGCGGCCCGTGGTTCATTTGGCATCCGCATCGTTTCCGACGGCACCAACACCCCGTACCGCTTGAAACTGCGCTCACCGACCTTCTCCAACCTTAGCCTCTTTTCCGAGGCCTGCCAGGGTATGCTCTTGCCCGATGCCCTGGCCCTGATGGGGACGCTGGACTTGGTCATTCCGGAGATTGACAGATAATGAACAACGAAATTATCCGATTACTGGCCTTCCTGGTGGGGATAATCGCCTTTGCCGCGCTGAACGCCGCCTATCTGGTCTGGGTCGAGCGTAAAGGGGCAGCCCATTTCCAGCGCCGGATCGGACCGAAGGAGGTCGGGCCCTATGGCCTCCTCCAACCGCTGGCCGACGGCGTCAAGCTGATGACCAAGCAGCTCTTGGTGCCGGACGGGGTCGATCCCATTCTGTTTAAGATCGCGCCGATCATGCTGCTGGTGCCGGCGATAATGAGCTTTGTCACCATCCCCTTTGGCGAACACCTGGCGGCCCGCAATATCGATCTAGGGCTGCTCATGATCTTTGCCTTTGCCTCGATCAATGTCCTGGGACTGCTCTTAGGTTCCTGGGGCTCGGCCAACAAGTACGCGATCATTGCCGCCGCCCGCGTCATCTCGCAAAATATCGCCTACGAAATTCCCATGCTGCTGACCGCCATCGCCATAGTGATGGCCACCAACACCATGAACCTCAATGAGATCATCACCCAGCAGGGCGGTGGCATCTGGCACTGGAACCTGATCAAGCTGACCTTCACAGCCAGTCCATTGACGCCAATCGCCTTCCTGATCTTCTTCACCACCATGCTGGCCGAGACCAACCGCGCCCCTTTCGACATGGCCGAGGCTGAGAGCGAGCTGGTGGCCGGGACCTTCACCGAGTATGCCGGCATGGGCTTCGGGGTCTTCTTCATGGGCGAATACGCCAATATCGTTATCGGCGCGGCGCTTACCACCATCCTCTTCCTGGGTGGCTGGCAGAGCCCGCTGCCCTTTCTGCCCAACAGCGTCTTCTGGTTTCTGCTCAAGATGTACGCCATCATCTTCACCGTGGTCTGGATCCGTTGGACCTTCCCCAGGACACAATTTTACGCCCTGCTGAACCTTTCCTGGAAAGTTCTGATCCCGATTTCGCTGGTGAATCTCATAGTCACGGCCGGCTGGTTAAAGGTGTTCTAAGATGGCCTATTTCACTGAAATATATTACGGCACCAAGAGTCTTTTCATCGGGCTGGGCATCACCATCAAGGAATTTTTCAAACCGGTGGTGACGCTACAGTACCCCCACGAATCTCTAAAGATGACTCCGCGCTTCCGCGGCCATATCGAGCTTATCCGCGACCCGGAGACCGGCGGCAGTAAATGCATTGTCTGCGGCATGTGTCAGAAGGCCTGCCCCTCCAATTGCATCACCGTGGACGGTGAAAAACGGGAAGGCGTCAAGGGCAAGGTCCTGACCCAATACACCTTGGATTTCACCAAATGCAGCCTCTGCGGCATGTGCGTCGAAAGTTGTAAACCCGAGGCCATCACCTTTTCCAAGGATTATAATCTCGCCGGTCCATCGCGTGCGGCCTATGTCTTTGATCTGCTCAAACGGTTAGAGGAACAAAAGTAATGAATCACACTCTCTACTCCGCAGATGGCCTGGCTGGCTTAGTCTTTTTGGGCCTGGTGGCAGCCACCGTCAGTGGCGCCCTGGTGGCGGTGATTGCCAAGCGACTGGTGCGCAGCGTCGCCGGCCTGAGTTTAAGTTTTACCGGCCTCGCCGGACTCTATTATTTCCTGAACAGCCCCTTTGTGGCCATGATGGAGTTACTGATTTATGTGGGCGCTGTCTGCGTGGCCATCGTCTTTGCTATCATGCTGGCCGAACCCCACTCTGAAGACAAGGTCGGCAAAGGCAGCGGCCTGGGCGCCCTCTTTGGCATGATCGCCGGCGGCCTGGTGTTCTTCGGGGTAGCGGCGGTTGGCGCCACCACCAAGTGGAGCGCTGCCAAGACAAAAATCAACGACGGCTCGCTGACCGAAGTCGGCAAATCGCTTCTCACCTCATACAGTTTCGTCTTTGAACTTATTTCCGTGGTCTTGCTGGTCGCCATTATCGGCGCCCTAGTACTGGCCCACTCGGGCAGGAATAAAGGCGGGGATATATAACGATGCTTGCGCTCAGCTCTCAACTCAACACCTATCTCGTCATTGGCGCCTTTCTGTTCGCCGCAGGCTTCTACGGCCTGGTCCAACGCCGTAGCCTGATCGGCATGCTGATTTCATCTGAACTTATTCTGGCTGGCGCCTCGCTTAACATGATGGCCTTCAACCGCTTCCTGGCCCCCGACCCCACTGTCGGCCAGATATTCACCTTGTTCATCATGGGCATTGCTGCGGCGGAAGCCGCCATTACCTTAAGTATCATCATCGCGGTATATCGTAATTATAAATCGATTGACGCTGAAGATCTGCAAGATCTCCAGGGTTAAAAGGACCACGCTATGCAAGGTTCAGCGACCAACATCATAGAATCATCTAAGCTCGTCGTTGCTATCCTGGTGCCGCTCTTCGGCGCCGTGGCGGTAATGCTGACCGGCGAGAAACGCCCTAACCTGCGCGAGACCTGTTCGGTAGTGGCGGCAGTGCTGATGTTTTCGATCATTGCCTCCATGGTCCCAGATGTCCTGGCCGGACGCACCCTGCACTGCGGGCTGTTCAAGATTGTGCCCGGGGTCAGCGTCACCCTGCGGGCCGATGCCTTCTCAATGATTTTTGCTCTGGCCGCCTCATTTTTGTGGATACTGGCCGCCTTTTACTCCATGGGTTATATGCGCGGCCTGCACGATCATGCCCAGAC
>JANNQL010000237.1:0-3750 GCA_031400755.1 Pseudomonadota bacterium
CATCCGACTCGTCGAATGAGCGGGGGAGGGGCCATGAAGATCGGCGCCGCAATACTCGTCTCTCTACTG
Source organism: Pseudomonadota bacterium (assembly GCA_031400755.1). Lineage (GTDB taxonomy): Bacteria > Desulfobacterota > Desulfobulbia > Desulfobulbales > VMSU01 > VMSU01. The sequence goes on from JANNQL010000237.1 coordinate 70, forward strand.
GCGTTCGGGGCCGCCATCGCGGCCGAGCGCCCGCAGCGCCCGTCGCAGTCGGGCTCCTATTCGGCAGGCGTCACCGCCATCCTCGTCGACGTCGTCGTCCGCGATAAGCGCGGCCGGCCGGTCGTCGATCTCACCGCGGACGACTTCGAGATCCAGGAAGATCAGGTGGCGCAGAGGCTCGGCTCCTTTTCCGTCGTGGAGCGAGGCGGCGGCATCGGTATCAAGGTCGGCCGGAGGGTCAGTGGGCCGCCGGCCGCCGCTCCGGGAAACACGCCCACGGAGGCGGGCGCACTTCCGCCCGCGGCGGATCATCCGACCGTCGCACTCGTCTTCGACGCGCTCAGGCCGGAGCCGCTCGCGCTCGCGCAAAAGGCGGCGCTCGCCTACTTACCGATGACCGACGGAAGCGAGGGACACATTGGGGTGTTCGCCTCGGAACCGGGCCTTCGCGTTCTCCAGTCCTACACGGGTGATACGTCGCTCGTCCGCAAAGCGGTCTACAGCCTGGCGCCGGCCGGCACGGCGAAGCAGGAAGTGGAAGCGGAGCGCCGGCAGGCGCTGAACGAGCGGCTCGTCACGCTCGACTCGCTGGGCATCGGCCGGGACTCGCTCGCCTTTTCCGCCGAGGGAGGCAATCCCACTGCGTCGCAGGCGCTGGTCGAGCAGCAGATGACCGAGCTCGAGATGCGGATGCTGCGCACGTTCGAATCGCTCGATCGGGATCACCGCGGCTTTGGCAGCGCGGATGCACTGCTGTCGGTCATTCAGTCGCTTGCGGTCATGCCCGGGAGGAAGACGCTCGTCTACCTCTCCGAGGGGCTCCCGGCTTCCCCATCAATGCAGGCCCGCCTCGACGGCCTCGTGAGCGTCGCCAATCGCGCCAACGTCAGTGTCTACGCGATCGACGCGGCGGGGCTCCGCACCGAGAGCGTGCTGAGCGAGACGCGCCGGGAGGTGGACGCGGCTGCGCAGGAACGTCTCCGCCAGAATTCAGTGAGCCGCGACCCGACGAACGGTCCGCTGATGCGGCTGGTCGAGCGGACCGAGGATCTGATTCGGCTCGATCCGCACGGAGGTCTCGCGCGCCTGGCGGAGGACACCGGCGGGTTCCTCATCCGGGACACCAACGACCTGAGCTCCGCATTCCGCCGAATCGACGAGGACAACCGGTTCCACTACCTCCTCACCTATACGCCGTCCAATGCCGACTTCGACGGCAAATTCCGGACGATTCAGGTGAAGGTCAAGCGTGAGGGCATGCAGGTGTTCGCCCGCAAGGGATACCTGGCGGTTCGGCGCGCCGCGCTGCCCGGCACGAGCTACGAGGCCGCGGCGCTCGCGGCGATCGATCGTCGCACGCCGCCCAACGCGTTCCCGATCAGTGCCACCGGATTCGTCTTCCCCGCCCCCGGCGGCCCGGCCACCGTGCCAGTCGTCGCCCAGGTGAAGGCGCGCGATCTCCACTTCCAGGTCGACGAGCAGCGGGGCACCTACGCCGCACAGGCGGCCATTGTGGCGAGGATCAAGAACGCGTCGGGGCACCACGTGCGCACGCTCAGTCAGCTGTACGTCCTCACGGGAGCCGCACAGGACATCGAAGCCGCGCGTGGCGGTGAAATCCTGTTCTACCGCCAGCCGGAGCTCCCGCCGGGGCTCTACGCGCTCGAAGTCATCGTCCACGATGCGATGGTGGACCGCGCCAGCGCGCGATTGTCCACGCTGACGGTGCCGGCAAACACCGGCGGCCGCAATCTCGCGAGCACGCTCGTCGTGGTGCGGGGCACGGAGAAGGTGCCGGCTGCGGACCGCACGTCAGGCCTGCCGTTCTACTATGGCGACATGCTCTTGTACCCGAATGCGGGAGAGCCGCTGCGCAAAGGGCGTGACACGGAACTCATGTTCTATTTCGCGTTTTACGGATCGGCGGCCCCGCCGCCGTCGGCGACGCTCGACATCCTGCATAGCGGCGGCTCGCTCGCGTCGACGCCGCTGGAACTGCCGCGCGCCGCGCCCGGGGAACGCGTCCAGCACGTGGGAAAGCTGCCCATCGACAAGTTTCCCGCGGGAACCTACGAGCTCAGGCTGCGCCTGCGAACGGGAGACGAGGAACAGCTGCGGACGACGTTCTTCACGATCGCGCAGTGACGGATTCGGGAGCTCTAATCCGGCCCTACTTTTCGAAGATCACGTTGTCGACGATCACCATGCCCTGGCGGTTCACCTCGCACTGCTCGCAGAACGCCGTCAGGTTGATGGAGGTCAGCCTCCTGAGGATGTCCTTCGGGTCCACGCGCCGGTCCGTCACCCACGCTGGCTGCGCGAAGGCGGTCAGCGGCACTTTGTAGGTGTTCATGCCGGGACGGACCTTGAACGTCATTTGCGGGTACTGCGTCGACATGTCCCTCCCGCGCTCGCCCGAGATGGCTTCGAGGCGCAGGATGGGCACGCCGGTGGCATACACCTCCAGCGACAGCGTCTTGTAGCCGCTGACATCTTCGGCCACGGGCTGGCCGTCCACGTCGGGAAGCCCGTGGAGCTCGACCGTCACACCGGCCCACGGGTTCGGCGCCATCAACGCATAGTCGAACTTCATCGCCCGATTCGGGTCGTCCTTCTTGATGCGCACCAGCTCCGGCGCCGGCGGCGTAGCGCCCTCCAGCCCCTTGAAGGTGCTCTTGTGGGTCCGACTCTCCTCGTACGCGACCAGCTGGATGAGACCGCCCCGCGTGGTGACCGGCCGGTTGTTCTCCACCCGTTCGAAGTCCGCGTAAACGAGGGCCTTCGCATTGGACGCCCCAGGGCTCTGGGCGGCGACGGCCGCGAGTATCGGGGCCGTGATGAGCGCCGCTGCAATGATCGATCGGACCATGACTGTCCTCCAGTGTCATCTTGCCGTCGGACTCTAGCGTCCCACGCGGCGGTAGCTGGCTTCTCCCTCTCTGACGACGATCCGCTGGTTTGGCGCAAGATTGCTGAACGTCTGCCGCGCACGGCTGCCCGGCCATTCCACGTCCAGGCGCACGATGCGGTCGGCCTTGCCGAGGCCCACGTGCTGCTCGAGGGGTGACGCGCCGAACGAGCCGCCGCCATTCACCTCGCGATACCGCAGCGAGCCGTCCGGCAGCTCCAGCCGGAGTTTTGCGCCGATCGCCGGCCGGTTGCTCTTTGTTCCCTCCAGGCGCACGCGAATCCACGCATTGCCGTGTCCCGGGTTGCGGAACAGCGCGCGGCTGTAGACGTCGCCCGGCAGGAATCCTCCAATGTTCGCGTAGATGTCCAGATCTCCGTCGTCATCCAGATCCGCCCACGCGACGCCGTGGCCTTTCTGCAGGTGACCGGTGCCCGTGGCGGTGGTCACATCGACGAAGCGGCGGCCGGAGACGTTCCGGAACATCAGGTTCGGCACGAGGGCCGCGTACGAGGGTGCCCCCGTCCCGACGTAGATGTCGAGAAACCCATCGTTGTCGAGGTCGCCGAAATTCGCGCCCATCGACGGCGCGACGCGCGCCAGGCCTGTGGCTGCCGTGACATCCTCGAAGCCGCCGCGCCGGTTGTTGCGATAGAGCCGGAAGGTCTCGGCGCGCGGCGGCAGCCGGAGATAATGGCGCACGACCTCCGTGACCGAGGGGACGAAGCTCGCCACGAACAGGTCGAGCCATCCATCGTTGTCGTAGTCGAAGA
>JANNQL010000238.1:0-8439 GCA_031400755.1 Pseudomonadota bacterium
GCGCAACATCGAAAAGCTGGTGGTCAATATCCGGGGCTGTTAAGTTCACCCGGACTGGGTCTGGCACACCATCATCCATCTGGTCAAAGTCGGAGTGCCGGAACTGATCAATGATTCGCCCAAGCTCTTTTTCAGCCGCAAAGTCCATGATCTTTGCCCGCGCTACCACGATTTTCAGCAGGAGATCTTTGCCAAAAAACTCGGCGACAAGGGCTGCCTTTTCAAGCTTGGCTGTCTGGGTCCGGACACCAATGCCGATTGTCCTACCCGCTGGTGGAATGGCGGCCAGACCTGGTGCATCGACAGCAACGCGCCATGCATCGGTTGCGCCTCGCCGAACTTTGCCAGGCAGAAAAGCATTCCTTTTTACCGGTTGAGCGAATCTCAAAAAATAATCGCCTAAGTTAAGGGAGAGTTAATATGCTCAGGGATGCCTTTTCAGGATACTCAGTCAGCCGCCGCATCATGATCTTCATCAATGCCGTGCTGGTAGTGATTTTGCTCGGTGGCACGGTCTTCCTCAACGCCTATGTAAAAGGCAAGATGAAGGCAAGTTACATTGACTCGGTGCACACCTTGTTCAGCTCTTTTGAAGAGGGGGTAAAGGGCTCCCTTGAACGGGGGCAGATGAAAAATTTTAAGCTCCTCCTGGTCAGGCAAAAAGAGATCAAAGGGGTCCTTGACGCCTCTCTCTACGACCGAGACGGCAAGATCAATCTGTCGTCCAATGAATCTTTCGATAAGAACAGCATGTTGCCAGAGGAGATAAGGCAGCTCAATAACGCTAAAAAAACATATGAGGAGATCACCTCGAAATCCATTCGCATAGTGACTCCGCAGGTGGTGATTACCGATTGCGTCCGCTGCCACCAGAAATGGCATGAAGGCGAAATCGGCGGCAGCTTGTCTCTTACCTATGATTTAAGTACCCTGACCGACACTACCAATAGGTTGCAATGGATGCTCGCCCTCGGCAGCCTTGTTTTGCTCATCGTTACCAGTGGCAGTATCCACCTGGTCATGCATCACTCAGTCACCAAACCGATAACCGAGATCATTGATGGGTTGACCGCCAGCGCCACCATGCTCTCCGCTGTTGCCAGTCAGGCCGCGAGTTCCAGTCAATCAATGGCCACGCGGGCATCCCAACAGGCAGCCTCACTTGAGGAGACCAGCGCTTCCATTGAAGAGATCTCGGCGATGACCCACCAGAATGCCGAAAATGCCGGTATGGCCAATACCCTGATGGGCGAGACAGAAAAGGTCATGGTCGATGCCAATCAGGCCATGGACCAACTTTCCCAGGCCATGAACGCCATTGATGCCGCCAATGCCGAGACCTCAAAAATCATTAAAACCATTGATGAAATTGCCTTTCAGACCAATCTGCTGGCCTTGAACGCAGCCGTGGAAGCGGCACGGGCGGGAGAAGTGGGGGCAGGATTCGCCGTTGTGGCTGATGAGGTCAGAAGTCTGGCCAGACGTTCGGCGGATTCGGCCCGTAACACGGCCGACCTGTTGGAGGGGACCAGCGCCAAGGTCAAAAATGGGGTGCAATTGGTCCAGTTGACGGACAGTGGGTTTAAACAGGCGGTGCAACAAGCCAAAAAGACCAGTGGTATCTTACAGGAAATATCCACGGCCTCTAAAGAGCAGTCTGTTGGTATCGGTCAGGTTTCGAAGGCCATGCAGGAACTTGACGATGCTACCCAGCATAATGCCGCCGATGCAGATCAGGACTCGGAAATTGCCTCGGACATGGAGCAGCAGTCCCAACGGCTCAACAATTATATTCTGGACTTGGTAGGGCTTATTAAAGGGGCCAAGACCTGAAGCTAAAGGGCTGACTGTACCTCAGCCCCTTTATTGATCCGGTACCGCTTCGATAAGGCCCAAGGCCGTCATCTCTATTATGACCTCAGCTAGAGGCAAGCCCACCACATTGCTGTAAGAGCCACGAATCCCCCTTACCATAAAGCCGCCCTGTGATTGAATGCCATAGCTCCCTGCCTTGTCCAACGGGTCGCCGGAACGGACATAGGCCCGGATGACCGGGTCAGGCAAATCTGCAAATTGGACATTGGTCTTGACGGCTTGGCAGACGTGGCGGACCTGACCTGCGTGTTCGATACAAAATCCAGTCCAGACTTCATGCTCTTTACCAGTCAAGCGTTTGAGCATCGACACCGCATCCTCGCTGTCCGCTGGTTTTCCTAGAATTTCACCGTCAAGCACCACAACCGTATCTGCCGCCAAAATCCATGTCCCAGGATAGTGATTGGCTACAATCCGCGCCTTGTCCTTGGCAATCCTGACAACAAAGGCCTGCGGATCTTCTTCGGCAAGGACCAGTTCGTCGGCCTCGGCGGCTACTACCTTGAACTGCAGGCCAAGGCCGGCCAGCATCTCTCGTCGCCGTGGCGAGGCCGAGGCCAGGATGAAAGGCATAATATTTTGAAAACAGGGGGCAACGCTTAAAGCAGTCTTTTGTGTCATCGCAATTATTTTTGAACTATGCCCGTATCGAATAGCCGCCATCTACAACTATGGTCTGGCCACTGATCATCTTGGCAAGATCGCTGCAGAGGAAGAGGCTGACATCGGCCACGTCTTCCGGGATGGTCAGTCGTCCAAGCGGCGTCCGGGCCAAGGCCATGTCGAGGATGGTCTGCCGATTGGGGAATTTCTTGAGCGCCTCGGTGTCCACTGCACCAGCGCTGATGGTGTTGACGTTGATGCCTTTGGGGCCAAGTTCGACTGCCATATGACGGACCAGGGACTCCAAGGCGGCCTTGGAGGCGCCGACCGCCGTGTAATTTTCCACGGCCCGCACCGATCCTAGGCTGGACACCGCCATTACCCTGCCGCCCGCCTGCATGAGCGGCACCGCCTGCTGGACCAAGGTCAAGAGGGCCCGGGCATTGATGTCCATGGCCCAGTTCCAGTGCCGGCTATCCAGTTCCATCATCGGTTTTAGTACGCCCGAGGCGGCGTTGCTCACCAAGAAATCAAAGCGGTTATATTCTGCCTTGATGATGTTAAACATGGCACTAACATGATCGTCATCAGCCACGTTGGCCTTGACCACCACGCACCTGGCCCCTTTCCCTTCGATAAGATGGGCCGTTTCCTCGGCGTCAGCCCGGTGGCGAATATAATTGACTACCAGATTGACGCCGTTTTCAGCAAACCTAAGGGCGATCGCCTTGCCAATCCCCCTTGAGCTGCCAGTCACCAATGCCACCTTGCCCTGCAAATTAAACATGTTCCCTCCACTTCAAATGAAACTCTTCTGATAAAGGCCTCACCAAGATACAGTTTAGTAGACTTTTTTCAAGAGGTGATCGTCTCGGTGTTGTTTTTTTTGACATTACGCCAAATATCTGATCAAGATAGCCCATGCTTTTCTCTTTTCATTAAAGTAAAAGAAGTCTAAGGAGTAAACACTACTTTTCCACTCCGTCTTTGTGGGGACGGTGAGATAGTTTTGCGGAGGGCTTGTACCATTAAGAATTCAGGTTTTTAAGAAGTTAAACGGAATGTGCATGGCGTAGACTGTGGGACTGCCTACTTCTGTTTGTCCATGTTGGGCCCCATGGCACAATTTTTGCTCAAGCATAGAGAAAAGACCTCGTACTGCAATGCCCTTTTGTAATGGATGTGGTGTTTTGCCAAGAATAAAGGTTGTTTTCTGACCGGCTTAAAGGCACCAGCGCCAGAGTGTGCAGGCCAGGAATTCAATCCAATCAGAACGGAGAACACGTATGGCTGCAGAAGACGCCAAAGGCGAAGAAACAGAGGAAAAACCAAAGAAGAAGGGACTGCTCTTTATAATCATTGGCGTCTTGGTCGTGGTGATTGCCGGTGGTGGTTTTTTTGGCTACAAAAAATTCATGGCCCCTAAGCCTGCCGTAACTGAAGAAGAACAGGTCAAAAAAGAGCCGGAAGAAAAAGAAGGGGAGATCTTTGCCCTTGAACCTTTCGTGGTCAATCTCTCCGACCCGAAAGGCAAACGTTATCTGAAAGTTACTGTCACCCTGGAACTTAGTACGCCTGCCGCTGTGGCCAAGGCCGAAAAGTCGGTGCCGAAGATGCGCGACATGGTGATCATGATGCTGACCAGTCTCTCTTTTGAGGAAGTCATGACTTCGGAAGGCAAGATCCGGGTTCGGGATGAACTGCTTGAACGGTTCAACCTGATCATGCGCCCGGAGCGGGTCAAAGAAATCTTCTTCACCGATTTTGTGGTCCAGTAAGAATGGAACAGATACTAAGTCAAGACGAGGTCGATGCCCTCTTAAAGGGAATTTCGGGTGGCGACATTGAGGAACCGGAAGAAGCGGTTGTCGAGGACACCCTCGCCCTCTCGACTTATGATTTTAGCAGGCAGCAGGGTATCACCCAGATCAAGATGCCTGCCATGGATGTCATCAATGACTCCTTCCTCAGGACGATGCGGACCTCACTGGCGAACAGCCTGCGCCGGGTCATCGACATCACTGCCGTACCCATGGAGCTTGAACGGTTTGGCTCATTTGTCCGCACCCTGCCTGTCCCCAGCAGCCTGCAAATTTTTAAGATGGACCCCTTCCGGGGCAACGCCCTGTTCGTGCTGGAGCCAAAACTGGTCTTTGCCTTGGTCGAGACCTTCCTCGGCGGTTCGGGGGCCAGAAATGTCCGCATTGAGGGCCGGGACTTCACCTCCATCGAGCAACGGCTTATCCAGCGGGTCATTAATATTCTGCTCTCCGACATGGAGAAGGCCTGGTACTTCCTGCACCCTATCCAAGTGCAATTCATCCGCAGTGAAATCAACCCGCAGTTTGCCAAGATCTGTGAGCCGGATGATGTCGTCCTGATCAACCGTTACGAGGTCGATATGGACCGGGCGGTGGGCAGCATCACTTCGTGCATCCCATTGACCAATCTGGAATCGGTCAAGAGTAAACTGACTACCGCCTTTCAGCGCGAGCAGAGCGATGAGGACATCAGGCTGGCCCATACCCTGCAGGAAAATATCAAGAACGTGCCGATTGAGTTAAGGATTGAACTGGGTAAGGCCATGATCCCGGCAGGTGACATCATCGAGTTGCATGAGGGTGATATCATTCAGCTCGACCGTCGTCATGATGACCTGTTGCCGGGCTATCTGGCCGGGGTCCGCAAGTATATGGGCACACCCGGTATCCGCCGGGGGATGAAGGCCTTTCTGATTAAACGCAAGGTGTTTGATCGAGAACGAGAATAATTGCGGTTTTTGGGGTTATGTACGTTTTTCGTTTTTGGCTGGAGAGCTACAGAATAATCAAGGAGAACAATAATGTCTGACGATCCCACTAATCCAGGCGCTGGCGATGATTGGGCCGCGGCCCTGAATGAACAAGACGGTAAGGCCGCCAGCTTCTCTGAGCTAGGCGTCGGCGCCACCAACGAGGACGGCAACCAGAATCTCGACTTCTTGCTGGACATCCCCCTGGAAGTGACCGTTGAATTAGGCCGCAACAAGATGATTATCAACGACATGCTCCAGCTCACTCAAGGTTCGGTGGTCGAACTCACCAAGAGCGCTGGCGAAACGGTTGATATCTTCGTCAATAACAAGCTGCTTGGCAAAGGTGAGGTCATCGTGGTCAATGATCGCTTCGGGGTCCGCATCACTGAAATTATCAGCCAGGCCGATCGGGTCCGGAACATGGGCTGATCATGATAAAGTGGGGCAAGGCGCTACGCATCGGGGGCTGTTTTTTGGGAAGTGCTGTGTTCTGTGTTTGCAGCCTGGCGGTCTGCTGTCTGGCAAACGAAAACGCCCCTGTTGTCCCCCTAGCTGAAACCGCCTCCTTAATGTCGGCCATTGTCAAGGTCTTTGGCTCACTCCTGGTGGTGGTTGGACTCATGCTCGTTTTCCTCTATTTCATTAAAAGGACCGGCCTTGGCTCTGGTCGCGGTCGCGGCAGTTCTGCCATTGTCGTTTTGGAAACCAGAATGGTGGCCCCCAAGAAGTATGTAGCCATCGTCGAGATTGCCGGTAAGTGCCTGGCCCTCGGTATCACCGACCACAATATCAACCTGTTGGCCGACTTGGGAGCAGAGGCCAAGGCCGCCCTCTCCCCCCAAACTGTTGAGGCGAAGCCTGAATCAACCTTTGCCGGGCTGCTGAGTAGATCGATCAAATCATGGCAGGCGGCAGCGTCCGAGCCAGAGGACCTTGCCATGAAAACCAGCAACGATAAACAAGAGTCGCCATGACCTCCAGCATCACTATACCTATACCTGCAAGAGATATAAGGACGATTTTGACAATGGCGGGCCTCATCTTGGCCGCCCTCCTTTTGCTCCCGGCGACCGTCTTTGCCCTGCAGTTGCCGACCATGCAGATCAGTCTCGGTGAGACCACCAACCCCAAGCAGGTCTCAGTCCTCATCGAGCTTCTCCTGGTCTTTACCATCCTGTCCATGGCCCCGGCCATTCTGATGATGATGACCTGCTTCACCCGTCTGATTATCGCCTTTTCTTTTTTGAAGAAGGCCCTTGGCACCCAGACCACTCCGCCCAACCAGACCCTGATCGGCCTCTCTCTCTTCCTGACTGTGCTGATCATGGCGCCGGTCTTCAAGCAGATGAACGAGACCGCCATCAAACCCTATCTTGACGAGCAAATCCCCCTGGAGCAGGCGGTACAGACCGGCATGGTGCCCTTACGCGACTTCATGTTCAAACAGACCAGGGAAAAGGACCTCGCCCTCTTCCTGTCCTTGGCCAAACTGGACAAGCCCAACAACAAGGACGAGGTGCCGACTACCATCCTGGTGCCGGCCTTCATGATCAGCGAACTGAAGACCTCGTTCGAGATCGGCTTTGTCCTCTTTCTGCCCTTCCTGGTAATTGATATGGTGGTCTCCAGCGTCCTACTGGCCATGGGCATGATGATGCTGCCACCGGTCATGATCTCCATGCCCTTCAAGCTCCTCCTCTTTATCATGGTGGACGGCTGGAACCTGATCGTCGGCTCCCTGATCCACAGCTACGGAGTTTGAAATGACCTCACTGCAAGCCATCACCCTCGGCCAGGAAGCAGTTAATATCACTCTCCTGCTGTCAGCGCCGCCGCTCATTGTTGGCCTGGTCGTAGGCTTGGCCATCGCTATTTTTCAGGCCACCACCCAGATCCAGGAGATGACCATTACCTTTGTGCCGAAGATCGTTGCGGTAATGGCCTCCCTCATCTTCTTTGCCTCCTGGATGCTGATAAAGTTGAATGATTATACCCTGGATCTGCTGGTTCGGTTGCCGGAGCTGATCCGTTAGCCATTCTCATGACCGACACCGCCCTCCTGCACTGGACCCTGGATCATATCCTTACCCTCCTGGTCATCATGACCCGGGTTGGGCCTCTGATCTTTTTCATGCCAATCGTCGGCTCCAGCGCTGTACCCGTCCAGGTCAAGGTCCTGTTCACCCTGGCCCTCTCCCTGATTCTTTTACCGGTGGTCCAGGTCTCGGCAAGTCTCTTACCCAGTACTGCCATCGGCTTTGTTGTTTTGGTCTCCGTTGAGGCCGCCTTTGGCGCCATCCTGGCCTTTTTTGCCAGATTGGTCTTCGACGCCACTGATCTGGCCGGACAAATGGTCGGCATCTCTATGGGTATGGGTATGGCAGGCACCATGGACCCAGAATTTGGCACCCAGGTCTCTTTGGTCGGCACGCTCTGGAATATTGTGGCTATCCTGATTTTTTTAGGTATTAATGGCCACCATCTCTTTTTCCGGACTCTGGTGGAGAGTTTTGCCTGGGTGACGCCCGGCAGCATTACTCTTGGCCAGGCCACCCTCAAAGGGGTCATGCAGGGTGTTGTGCAGATGTTTGTGCTTGGCGTTCAAATCATGGCCCCGGCGGCGGTTGCTCTTTTTTTGTCTCATGTGGCCATGGGTATTGTTGCCAAGACTGTGCCCCAGGTGCCGATCATGCTGGTCGCCATGCCACTCAACATAGGCATTGGCTTTCTATTCGTAGGGCTGTCGTTGTCCTACCTGCTGCCACTCCTGGTCAAGAATTTTGATCAGATGGGTGTGAATCTCACCAAACTTGCCATAGGCATGGGAGGGTAGAGAATGGCTGATGAGTCCAGCGGTCAGGAGAAAACGGAAGATCCGACCTCGCGGCGCCTGCAGGAGGCCCGGGACAAAGGCGACATCACCAAGAGCATTGAGGTGCCGTCGGCGGCAGTTCTGCTGGTCAGCTTGATGACTATCTACCTGACCCAGGGTTTCATGGTGCAGACCCTGGAGCAGATTACTCGTCACTACCTGGCCAATGCTGACACTATTCGTCTCCTGCCGGACACCTTGCCCAGCCTGGTCTTGGAAGGTATGATCGGCATGGCCCTGGTGAACAGGACCTTGACCTGGACGGGTACAGCGCTGGAGCCGACGATTGGCATGA
>JANNQL010000239.1:0-3288 GCA_031400755.1 Pseudomonadota bacterium
ACTGCAGCGGGGATTCCCAATCCTTCGTGCAAAGAACGGATCATGCCGAGGCTGAGCGGGCGCTTGCGGTTGAGGATTTCCGAGACCCGGTTTTTTCCCGGGAAGAACTTCACCAGATCCTTCTGCTGCAATCCCTCTTGCTCCATGCGGAATTTGATCGCCTCCACCGGATCGGGAAGATCCATCGGGAAATGTTCGTCCTCATATTTCGCGACCAGCAGGGACCAGAGTTCCAGTTCTTCCTCTTTCGCGGATCCGGGCTTGGCGTTCATCAGCGTTTCCACGCGAGCCAGGGCCTCGGAGTATTCCTCTTCGGTTTTGATGATTTTCGGTTTCATGGCTTTAAATCTGGGTTGCGTCGATTTTGTCATAGTCGGCGTGAGTGCCAACGAAACGAATGAAAACGATGCCAGTGTTGTAATGGATTTTCACGATCAGGCGGTAAGCGTTTCCCTTGATGTTGAACACCACCCGGTTGCCAGGAAGGATGTCGGTGGAGGGAAAACGATTCTTGATTTCTTGCGGGCCGTGCCAACCGGCTTGGGCGACTTCATGAAACCAAGCCTCCAGCGGTGCTTTGCTGGCGGCGTGTTTTTCATAAAAATCCCGAAGCGTTCTGCGGGCGATGACGCGCATGGACTTTTCTAGCCCCGGCGGTGATGTCGGTCAACTTCAAAAGTTCCCATTTCGGGAACTTTTAAGAAAAGGGGGCAGGGATCAGGGGTCGGGAAGAATTGTTGAATGACGAGTGATGATTTTTGATTTTGGATTTTTGAATGGAAGAGAAGAGGCAGAGAAGAGGTGAAGAACTGTCTTGCGGACGACCCGTATTCCTGTATTTATTGGCGCATGAAGACGACGATTGAATTGCCGGATGAGATTTTGGTGAAGGCGAAGGTTTTCGCGGCGGAGCAGCGCACGACCTTGCGGGATCTGGTGGTGCGGGGACTCAAGATGGTGACGGAGACACCCGAGCTGGACGATGAGAAACAGCGCAAGGCGGCGATCCGGCGCTTGCTCGGGAGTATGCAGGCCGGCAATACGGAATCGATGGTTCCCCTGAAGCGGGAGGAAATTTATGATCGGTGAGGTCTTTCTGGATTCCAACGTATTGCTTTACGCCTGTTCCTCCGCACCGGGTGACGCGCCAAAACGCCTGATTGCCGAGAATCTGATGCTCGACGGCCCCTTCGCGTTGTCCGCGCAGGTTTTACAGGAGTTCATTGCAAACGCGTTGCGCAAGCCTGGTCTAGCGATTAGCGAGGGAAACATCGATGCCACCCTGCAACTGGCGTCACTCGTACGGGTGCAGGCCGTCACTCGGGAAGTGGTGATCGCTGCCTGCGCGTTGCGTCGGCGTTACCAGATATCCCAGTGGGATGCGACGATCCTTGCCGCGGCGAAGGAACTCGGATGCGAGGTGGTCTATTCCGAGGACATGAACCACGGCCAAGACTACGGCGGAGTCCGTGTGATCAACCCTTTCACGTAAAGGCGGATTCTCGTGGGAAATGGGAAATGGGGGGGCAGGGGATGAGTGCCGAGTGAGAAGTGATCAGGGATCAGGGATCAGGGATCAGGGATCAGGGATCAGGGATCAGGGATCAGGGATCAGGGGCGTGGGGCTTCACGGATGTCGATGATTTTCACTTCGAGAAAAGGATGGTCGATCCACCATGTGATGGCAAAGCCAGCCACGCAGCTCACTTGGAAAGGCCTGGAGGTTTCCGGATCGCTGATCTCGAAATCTCCTCCCAAGTCGGCGTTGTCGGACAGTCCTGCAAGCAATCTCAGCACCGTGACGCGTCACTTTCCTGAGCGGGGAAGGGAGGCCAGAGCATCAAGATCAATAAGAACCCGGTAAGCGGGCGTCATGGCTTGTCCTGATTTTCCGCGACAGGGACGTATCGGCGGGTATGGCCTGAGTTTGTCCGTTCGCGGATGGTCTTCCAGTAATCGGCGTCGTTCTGTAGCACCAGCTTCGTGAGATAGCAGGAAAGCTCAGGCCGTTCCTTTGGTGAAAGGGTATCTACTGCGGTTTTCAATGACTCGGCGATCACAGGTGTGAAATTTAGCGGATTTGCGGTGGGGTTCAAACTCGTTCTGCCATTTTTTCCAAGTCCAACGCCCGCAGTCACAGAAACTGATGATCGCACGGGTGGAAGAGCTCCGTCGTCGCCGCGCAATCCCGGTGTGATCCGTAAGGCTGTCCGGCGGGGGAGAACATCGAACATCGAACTTCAAACATTGAACGTCGAAGTGAAGAGATGGCAGGGCTGGACCTCCACCAAACCTGCCGCTCCTACCGCCGGAGGGGAGCGTGACTCAGAGATGATTCGGGTCAGGTGAAAGATCTCACCATTTTTGGCGTTAACTCGTGACACTGAATTCCAATCAGTCCGATCACCAAGCACCGAAAAACCACCGTATGAACAAGTATCAAACATTTGGCATTGTCCCCCTGTTGTCGGCAATTGCCCTTGGCCTGTCTCCCGCCATGGCGGCCAAGAAGCAGGAGGTGCCTCCAGCCGTATCCCTCACCGAAGCTGGCAGCAAACTTGAAGCCAAATACTCCGGTATGCTCGATGCCTTGCAAAAGGACATCGCCAAGGCCCTGCCCAAAATCGACGAGCAGCAGAAGGCCGCATTTCTCAAGGCCTATCAGGACGAGTCTGCGGCGATGGCTGCCGAACGGAAAACCATGCAGGGTGGAGCCAAGGCCAAGGACAAGGAGGCTGCGGCAAAAGCCAACCAAGCCGCCAAAGAGGCCCTCGAACTGGCGGCGAAGAACGCGCTGGCACCGAGCAAGGCCGTGCTGGCGGATTTGGAAAAGTTCCTGAAGAGCGACAAACTGGACGCGAAACTGGTGAAATTCAACGTCATCGCCCAGGCCACGCCGCGTGGCTTGGCTGAGTTCGCCCAACAGGGAAAAGAGCAGGAAGCCCTTGTGGAGAAGCTCCTTACTGACGATGACCTGTTGAAGCGCATGCTATCCGCCGGAGGTGCCAGTGCTGGCAGGTATGGTCAGGCCATGCAGATTTACACCGACATTCAGAAAGCAAGTCCGCGGGCCAAGGATGGCATTCTGCAACGGTTCGCGCTTGGAACGAGCCTTGAGCAGGCGGTGCCGGTGGCGCAGCGCAACGCCGCCGACGTGACCAATGGCCCGGCCACCGTGGATCCCGTGAAGCGATACCTGCATTACGAGAAGGCTTTCCTGGCCGGTGAACTGGATCCCGGCTTCAAGGATCTGTCGACTTGGGACTGCCGCTATGTGGGCAACGGCGA
>JANNQL010000240.1:0-38633 GCA_031400755.1 Pseudomonadota bacterium
CAGGCTGACCCGATCTAACCCAGCCTGGGGCGCGGCGACCGTTGGCGGGTCGTCCTCAAACTGGGGCCGATCGTTGCCGATCCAGGTCCGTAACGATTCCTGCGTACTCTGCTCGTGCTGGTAGACGTGGTGGCTGGACATTTGGATTTGGGCTTGGCTGATCTTCATGGAAGGCTCCCGGCAAGATGAATGGTAATACTTTTCTTGTCGGCAAAAAACAGTGGTTAATTGAACCATTTTTGTGAGGAGGGTGTGAGCGGAGGCGGTCCTAGACTTTTCTCTACCGTGCTTTATGTCAATTTGGTGTTGGCAATTTGGTTGCCTCTGTTTTGCTTTAAGAGTAGAATCGGGCCGATGTGTCTCGGCATAATGGTATAATGGTGAAGACGCGTTTTTTTGAGCGGAGGTCACTGGATTCCCGCCGTATTCTGCTTATAGTCTCACAGAAGTACTACATCTGGCCGGAGATATGTGTGTAGATGTGGATGGGGTTGGCCGTGTACTGCCGAATGATCGGAGACGATGGGCCGCTAATTTTTTGGTCCAGGTGGCCGGACGGAACACGAGTGGATAGACTTGATAAAATTTCGGCACTCGCCATTACTGGCCTGGTGTTGTGGGCACTGGCCCTGGTCATGGTGCAGTTTGCAGCGCAGGAAGAACGGCTTGAGGTCCAGCCGGCCGTGGTCCGGGTGGACCCGGAGTTGGACAAAAAAATTGCCTTGGCCAAGACCCTGCTCGCCGGCAACAGTATTGAGCAGGCCGACAAACTGTTGGCCGAGTTGATTGCCGTCTATCCCTTTGAAGCCATGCCCTATTTATTGAATGGCGATGTCCATCTCTATCGGCAGGACCCGGTCGGCGCCATGCTGGAATACCGGAAAGCGGTAGACCTCAACCCGGATTTTTTGGACAAGAAGTCCGAGCTGTTTCAGGGCAAGAAGGTCAAGAAGACAGTGGAAGAGGCCCGGGCCGTGATTGAGTCGGGACTGGCGGCCAAGAGCGGCGATGAGACATTGCTTGCCGCCAGAAAGGTCTATTACTATATGCTGCGGAAAATTGCCGGGAGTTGCGGCTGAGTCGGCAGGAGGCAAACCTATGCGAAAAGCTGTTTTTGTGATGATGGGGGCGGTGATCGGCGTTGGCGCCGTGATTTTGTCATACTACGGCAATCCGGCCAATACCGGGCTCTGTGTCTCCTGTTTCATGGAGAATATGGCCGGGGCCATAGGGCTGCATGATAATGTGCGGATGCAGTATCTGCGGCCCGAGATTATCGGCATTGTCCTGGGTTCCTTTGTTTGGTCGGTCTACCGTAAGGAGTTTTTGACCACCGGCGGCAGTTCGCCGTTGCTCCGTTTTGTAGTCGGGGTTTTGCTGATCATCGGTTGTTCGGTCTTTATCGGCTGTCCGGTCAAGATGATGTTGCGGCTGGCGGCGGGCGACATCGGCGCGCTGGTTGGCATGGCCGGGTTGGTGGCTGGCATTTACATTGGGCTAGAGTTTGTCGAAAACGGTTTTCAGCTCGGCAAGCCCAGCGAGATGCCGCAGGCCAGCGGCTATATGTTGCCGGGGTTCATGCTGCTGCTCCTGGCGCTCGCGGTCATGCAACCATCTTTTGTCGGGGTGAGTGCCAAGGGCGGCGGCGCCATGCATGCGCCGTTTTTGTTGGCCTTGGGACTGGGGCTCTTAATTGGCGGCTGGTCGCAGCATACCCAGTTCTGTATTACCGGCGGCATTGCCCGTCTTTTTTTGTGGGGGCCGCGTGAGGTGATGAATTGTCCGCGCTCCACCGGTCTCTTGATCAGTCTGGGTTCTTTTTTTAGCTTTGCCTTGATTGCTAGTCTCCTGACCAATCAGTTTTCTTTTGGTTTGAATGGTCAGCCGAGTTCCAATGACAGCTATGGCTGGGCCTTTTTAGGCATGTTGCTGGTCGGCTTTGGCTCGATTCTGATTCGTGGCTGTCCCTTGCGGCAGTTGGTGGCGGCAGGCCAAGGCGACACCGATGCCGGGGTGACGGTGATGGGGATGCTGGTTGGTGCGGCCCTAGTCCAGAACTGGGGCCTGGCCGGGACGCCGGCGGGCACCCCGATGACGGCGCAGGTGGCAGTCCTGTTTGGGATTAGCTTGCTGCTGGCGGTGGGGCTGTTGAATCGGAAGCGGGGCTATGGCATCGCCCCGGAGTATCAGCTTGGTCTGGATTGAGCGGGGAGTTCCTGATTGTTGAGCTTATTTTGGCCCCGTAGGGGGCACTGCCTGGCGGCGGATGGCGCAGGGGATGATTTGTCCTTTGCGCCTTTGACTTATGAGGGGGGTTGGATGGCGAAGAGTGTGGCGCAGATTTCTATGGTGCTGGTTGGTTGTCTGGTTGCAGGCCTGTTCGGGTGCGGCAAAGAACCTCAAGTGCTTGAGTTGGGCAAGCAGACCCTGGCCAAGGATACCACCTGGCAGGGTACGGTGCAGATTAATGGCGATATCGATGTGCCGCCTGGGGTCACCCTGACCGTGCTGCCGGGGACGATCGTTAAATTCAAACGGATCGACGAAAAGTCAGACCAGAACATGTACGGGGTCGATTCTCCCTACTACCCGCAGGCTGAAATTATCGTTCGTGGTCGGATTATCGCCCGGGGCGCCAAGGAGCAGACCATTGTCTTCACCTCGGCGGAGATTGACGCCCGGCCGGCCGACTGGGGGGCAATTAACCTCCTGGGCGGCGACGGCAATGTCATTGAGTACTGCAAGGTCCTCTTCGCCTACAACGGGGTGCACAGCCACGGCGCCAGCGCCGCCATCAACCACAATGAATTCGCCAAAAACGGGGTAGGGGTGAGTTGCAAGAAGGAGGAGGAGGCCCCTGGCGTGCCCTGGTTCGGCAAGATAAGCGATATGGAGATCACCTATAATCGTTTTATCAACAACAAAGGCGGCATAGGATTCCGCAACTCCAAGGCGGTCGTGAGCCACAACCTGTTTCAGGATAATAAGTTCTTCGGCATATTCCCTAAGGACGATGTCCAGGCCGAGATCAGTTATAACGAGATCACGGCCAACAAAAAAGGCATCTACCTCTATCAGGCCAAGGGCCTTACCATCCATAACAATAACATCTACGAAAACACCGATTATAACATAGCGGTGGCCGAGGCCCAGGACTTTGACGTCGATGCCCGCCAAAATTGGTTCGGCACCGACAAGGCCGAAAAGATTGACGAGCTGATCTTCGATAAAAAAGACGATCCGGAGATGGGCGCGATCCTCATTGACCCCGTGTTGCAGGAGCGGGTCAAGTGGGAGTGAGCATTGTATGACGAACCACAGACATAACGATACCGAGATGCGGGTGATCTGGCTGGCCAGCGGCTCACATTTTGTGACCCATGCCTTTATGACCTTATTTTCAGCGGTGATGGGGGTGATTGCCGGTGAAAATTCCATGTCGTTCATGGCGATCGGCATGATTGCCAATGTCGGCTATTTTCTGTACGGCTTGGGCGGCATCCCGGCCGGCTACCTGACTGATCGCTACGGCGCCAAGCAGGTGCTGACGGTCGGCGTCTTCGGCATGTCGATCTCATCGATCTTGGTCGGGCTATCTTTTGGGATGTGGCCGTTTGCCGTGTCTTACGCCTTGCTTGGGCTTTTTTGCAGTATCCACCACCCGGCAGGACTGTCGTTTATTGCCCGGGGGGTTGGCTCGCGGCGGGGCAAGGCCATGGGGATACACGGCGTGCTGGGTAATCTCGGCATTATCCTTGCCCCCATGACCGCTGCCGGCTGTCTTTGGCTGTTTCATAGCTGGCGGGCCGCCTATCTGGCATGTGGGGCGGCTGGTCTGGTGTTTGGCGTGGTCCTGCATCTGACCAAGGTCCCCGGCGAGCTGGATTTGTCTTTCAAGGCACTCCTCCAGTGGCGTCGGCAAGGGTCCGTGCCGGCGACTGGCGGCGCTGAGGGCGTGGCCCCGAAAGCAGGGGCTGATGTCCCCCGCTTCGTGCCTATCGCCCTGCTGTTCCTTTTTCTGGGGAGCATTCTCTCGGGCTTTATCTTCCGTGGTTCACTGACCTTTCTCCCGGCCCTGTTCCGCCAGGAGGTCAGGTTTATCATCAATCATGATCAGCCGGTGGTGATGGCCGGCTATCTGACCACGGCTGTCCTCTCCTTTGGCCTGATCGGGGCCTGGTTTGGCGGCTATATCAACGACAAGATCAAGCGGCCGGAGCTCTTTCCCGCTGTGGTCTTTGCCATTGTCACGCCGATCTTTTATTTGATCAGCAAATACTCGGACAACAAGCTGATTGTGGTCACTTGTCTGTTTAGTCTCATCTATTATACCTGGCAACCGTGCCAGAATTATTTGGTCGCCAAGTATACCAAAAGGGCCTTCCACGGCATGGGCTTTGGCATTAACTTCTTTCTGCTGTTCGGGGTCGGTTCCATCGCTACTTCGGTCGGTGGCTACGTCACCGATCAATTCGGAGTGGACCGTTTCTACGGCATCATGGGCATCATTGCCGCTTTTGCCCTCGTTGTCAGTCTGGCGGTCTATTTTACCAAAAGCTACCAGTTTCGTTTTTCCCGTGACCAGGGTCGTCTTTCCTGGAAGCTGGAAAAAGAGTGACTTGAGTCCAACTTACTTTCCCTTCACTCCATTCCCCCCACGCCGTAGCATTTTTTCAATAAAAAAAATAAGGCATATTTTTCTGTTGAAAAAAAGAAAAAAACGTGATAACCGTGTCTCTGCGTGAAATGAATGATGGCTCACTTTGAAGTTCTTATTATTTGAATTGATTGGTAAAAAAAGGTAGATATACCGATATGGATTTCAAAGAAGCCCTGGCAGAGAAAAAATCCAAGATTGTCCAACAATGGATTGAGGCGGTCATGGCCAGCTATTCAGCCGATGGCGCTAGCTTTTTCATGAAGCAGAAGGACCGCTTTGCAAATCCCCTGGGATTCGCTGTCAAGTCTGGTTTGACTGCCGTCTTTGATCAATTGACTGGCGATCAGCCCGGCCAAGAGATGCCGCCGGAGTTGAGCCAGTTCATCAAACTGCGCTCCGTGCAGACCTTTGCACCGTCGGCTGCGATTGGATTTGTCTACCAGCTCAAGGCCATTATGATCTCGCAGTTGGGGGAAGCCATCCTGTTGGCCGCAGGGCCAGAATGGTTTGCCTTCGAAGCCAAAATTGACGCCTTGGCCTTAAAGATATTTGATCTGTATATGGAAGATCGTGAGCTGCTCTCTCAGATCAAGGTCAATGAGTATAAAAGAGGGAATCATGTCATGGCGGAGGGGCGTTGCCCTTCATCCATGGTGGGCAATAATCAAGAAGAGAAAATTGAGCTGAAAGTTATCCGAGATTGCTAGCTTATCAACTCAACCTGAAGCGAGGTCGTAGTAAATGAAAATCCTGTATCCCTTCGTCGCCGTCCTTGGTCTTATCGTCATTGCCGCAGTTGGTTCACAGATTGGTATGGAGGCATTGTTTGGCATTGTCTTCCCCTATCTGGCCTTGCTGATTTTTATCGGCGGGTTCATCAATAAGGTGGTTTGTTGGGCCAAGTCGCCGGTTCCCTTCCGGATTCCCACCACCTGTGGTCAGGCCAACTCTTTGCCTTGGATTAAGCAATCATGCTTGGACAATCCGTCCACCACCTCTGGCGTGGTCCTGCGGATGGCGCTGGAAGTCCTGCTGTTTCGGTCTCTCTTCCGCAATACCCAAGCCGATGTCTACGACGGACCAAAACTCCGCTATGGTTCAAGCAAATACCTCTGGCTCTTCGGACTGCTCTTTCACTACGCCTTTCTGGTGATCGTGGTCCGCCATCTGCGCCTGTTTGCCGACCCTATTCCCTTCTTCGTCAACATACTGGAATTCGCCGATGGCTTCCTGCAGATTGGCCTGCCCCACCTCTATCAATCAGACCTAGTGATTCTGGGCGCCATCACCCTCCTCTTTCTGCGTCGGGTCATGCTCACCAATGTTCGCTATATCTCCCTGCCTGCCGATTACTTCCCGCTCTTTCTGATTTTTGCCATCGCTGCCAGCGGTATGCTGATGCGCTACGTGACCCGGGTTGATATCGTTAACGTCAAGCAACTGGCTGTTGGCCTGTCGACCTTGCACCCAACAATTATTGGCGATCTGGGCATAGTCTTTTATGTCCATGTCTTCCTGGTCTGCGCCCTGATGGTCTATTTCCCGTTCAGTAAATTGATGCATATGGGCGGCGTCTTTATGAGCCCGACCAGAAATCTGGCCAATAACAGTCGTATGGTCCGTCACATCAACCCCTGGAATGATCCGAATTTGAAGCCCCATTCTTATGCATCCTATGAAGATGAGTTCAGACAGTTTATGGTTGACGCAGAGATCCCGGTGGACAAGGAATTGCCAGCAGAAGAAGCAACGGCCGCTGAATAGGTACAGACATGTAACTTTCAGCAGCGCCGCAGATGCGCGAAATAGGTCTGCGAGCTATAGCTTGCTTATGTAAGCAGGCCTATGACAAAGCAGATGTGGTGCTGCTGAAAGTTACAAAGGCAGAAGCATTAAGGAAACACCAGCACGTAAGGATATTAACCATGGCAGATATGAAAGCAAAAGAACTAGGTGTTAGTGTCGCACGGGAACCTTCCCTGATGACGGGAGCGGTTCCGACCCAGGACTGGTGGGATGTGCCAGCGGTATTTAAGCCTGGGAATTTTTGTTATCCCGGCAAACCAGAAATGGTGGAATACCATTCTAAATCCTTACCGGGCAAATTTGGCGAGGCCAGGATTTGGGACATTGAGAGTGATGACTGGAAGCTTCCGGAGAACTGGAAGGAGATCATCATTAACGGCCTGAAAGAACGTCTAGACAAGTTCCGTTCCCTGAAGATTTTCATGGACTGCTGTGTCCGTTGCGGGGCCTGTGCTGACAAGTGTCACTTCTTCCTGGGGACCGGTGATCCGAAAAATATGCCGGTCATACGGGCCGAGCTCATGCGGTCAATCTACCGCAATGAGTTTACCAAGGCTGGCAAGATTTTAGGCAAGCTGGCCGGGGCCCGGGAGATGACCTTCGGGGTGCTGAAGGAATGGTTCATGTATTTTTATCAGTGCACCGAATGCCGTCGTTGTTCGGTATTCTGTCCTTATGGTATTGATACCGCCGAGGTCACCATGATGGCCCGCGAACTCCTCCATCTGGTTGGCGTTAATACCAACTGGATTCTGGAGCCGGCTGCCAACTCCAACCGGACGGGCAACCACATGGGCCTGCAGCCGCATACCCTGAAAGAGAATATGGAGTACCTCTGTGATGATATTGAGTCTATCACCGGGGTCAGGATTACCCCGTCCTGGAACCGCAAGGGTGCTGAGATATTGATCATCAACCCATCGGCCGATGTCTTCGCCGAGCCCGGCATCTACACCTGCATGGGCTATCTCCTCCTGTTCGAGCATATTGGTCTGGATTACACCTTCAGCACCTATGCCTCGGAAGGAGGAAACTTCGGTCTGTTCACCAATAATGAGCTCATGAAGCGTCTTAACGCCAAGATGTATGCCGAGGCCAAGCGCCTTGGCGTTAAATGGATCTTGGGCGGCGAGTGCGGCCATATGTGGCGGGTGCTCCATCAGTATATGGACACCATGAACGGCCCGGCCGATTTCCTTGAAGTGCCGAAATCGCCAATCACCGGCACCGTTTTTGAGAATGCCGCTTCAACCAAAATGGTCCATCTCACTGAGTTTACGGCTGATTTGATTCGCCATGGTAAGTTGAAGCTCGATCCGAAGCGCAATGATCATCGTCGGGTCACCTATCATGACTCATGCAACCCGGCCCGGGCCATGGGCTTGTTGGAAGAACCCCGTTATGTCTTGAAAAATGTGGTCAATAGCTTCCATGAGATGCCGGAAAATACCATTAGGGAATCTACCTTCTGTTGCGGTTCCGGCACCGGCCTGAATACCGGGGAGATTATGGATCTGCGCATGCGGGGAGGCCTGCCAAGGGCCAATGCCGTGCAGTATGTCAAGGATACGCACGATGTCAACACCCTGGCCTGTGTTTGCGCCATTGATCGGGCCACTTTGACCTCTTTGGTAGACTTTTGGGTCCCAGGCACTCAGGTCTGTGGTGTCTCCGAATTGGTTGGTAACGCCCTGATAATGGATGGGGAGAAAGAAAGGGAATCGGGCCTTCGTTTTGAGCCCCTTGAAGGAATGGAAGGGTGATGCCGATGTATGATCGAGGAAAAGTATTAACTGGACTTGCAATCTTTGTCATTATTATGACATTTCCCGTGTGGTACAACTTGGTAAGCGCCCAGAAAGCGCCAATACCTGAGAAGCCGAAGGACGTCAAAAAATGCGTTGGAACACTTGAATACATGCGTAGCTCCCATATGCAGGTGCTTAATACCTGGCGGGATGAGGTTGTGCGCTTGGAGAATCGAAAAGTGGTCGAACTGGAAGGGAAACAGTATGTAAAAAGCCTGCAACTGGGTTGTATGGTGTGCCACCCTGATCGTAAAAAATTCTGTGACGTATGCCACACCTACGCGGCGAATGCCCCTTTTTGTTGGGATTGCCACTTCCAGCCTAAGGAGACAAAGTAATGGATGTTAAACGAAGAAAATTTTTAAAGATCGCTGGTCTCTCAGCAGTTGCAGGCCTTGGGGCCCCATCAGCCTTCAATATGCTCTTGAATGGCGAAGCCTTCGCCTCAACAACTCCCGAGCATGGTGCTGCGCCAGCGGAAGCAGGGAAGGCTGAGGCAGGAGGTCATGGTGGGCATAACGCAGAATCCACCTTGCATCAATATGGCATGGTCATCGACATCAAGAAGTTTGCCGAGCATAAGGGCTTGGCGGATAAGTGCGTCAATGCTTGCCATACTGAACACAATGTCCCTGACTTTGGCAATCCTAAGGATGAGATTAAATGGATCTGGGTCGATGATTACGAGCATGGCTTTACCGGTTACAGTCAGAACAAGCGCAAAGCCGGTCTTAATGACCTGCCAGTGCTCCTGACATGCAACCATTGCGCCAGTCCTCCTTGTGTCCGTGCTTGTCCGACCAAGGCGACCTTCAAAAATGAAGTCGGCGTAATTGTGATGGATTTTCATCGCTGCATTGGTTGCCGATTTTGCATGGCAGCCTGCCCTTACGGTGCTAGAAGCTTTAATTGGCGGGATCCCCGCGAGCAATACGACAATGGCAAATACAAATTTTTCAAGAATGGGATCGCCCCCAATTATCCGACCAGAATGCGCGGTGTGGTTGAAAAATGTAACTTCTGTCCGGAACGACTGGCCGTCGGCAAGCTGCCGGCCTGTGTTGAGGCGACCGGCAACACAAAGGCCATGGTCTTTGGCAACATCAATGATCCGAAATCAGAGATCGCACAGGTCTTGAGTGCAAACTTTACCATCCAGCGGAATCCGGCTGCCGGGACGAAACCTTCCGTGTTCTACATCATTTAAGGTGAAACTATGTTAGAGAAGGCGCTTGTAGGGAGTAATAAATATTGGGCTTGGATCTTCTTTTTACTGGGTGTTATCAGTATCGGGGGTCTCTTTTACATCTATCAATACAATTACGGTCTTGGCGCCACCGGCATGAGCCGTGACGTGTCATGGGGCATCTATATTGCCCAATTTACCTTTTTGGTTGGGGTAGCAGCCGGGGGCGTCATGCTGGTCTTGCCTTATTACATCCATGATTTCAAGGAGTTTGGCAAGATTACCATCCTGGGTGAGTTCATGGCCATCGCCGCGGTGATCATGTGCATCCTGTTCATCACCGCCGACCTTGGTCAGCCGATGCGGATCATGAACGTCATCCTGCACCCCACTCCCAACTCCATGCTATTTTGGGACATGTTGGTCTTGAACGGTTACCTCTTCTTGAACGCCATCTGTGGTTGGGTCATTCTGAACTCGCACAATAAAGGCGTTCATTATCCGCAATGGGTCAAACCCCTTATCTACCTGTCGATACCTTGGGCCTTCAGTATTCATACGGTCACCGCCTTTTTGTACTGCGGTCTGCCGGGCCGCCACTTTTGGTTGACCGCCATCCTCGCCCCGCGCTTTTTGGCCTCGGCCTTTGCCGCCGGGCCTGCACTCCTGGTGCTGATCGCCATGGTCTTGAAGCGGGTGGCCAACTTTGATGCTGGCGAAAAGGCCTTTGAGAAACTGGGCACCATCATCACCTACGCCGCCCTGGCCAACTTCTTCTTCCTTGGCTTAGAGTTTTTCGTGGCCTATTACAGCCAGATACCCGGCCACATGCATACCTTGGACTATATGTTCTGGGGTCTTGAGGGCCATGACAACCTGGTTATACCGATGCGCTTTTCACTGACCATCGGCCTGATCGCCACCACCATGCTCCTCTTCCCGCAGATCAAGAAGAAGGAGTGCACCTTCGCCCTGAGTTGCGGCATGCTCTTCCTCTCCCTGTGGATTGACAAGGGCGTCGGCATGGTCTTGGGCGGTTTCGTACCCAACCCCCTGGATCGGGTGACCGAGTACTACCCGACCGCCATCGAGCTCGGCATCAGCCTGGCGGTATGGGCAGCCGGGGCCTTGATCCTCACTATCCTCTACAAGATCGCGATCACGGTGCAGGAAAAAGAAGCCTAAGTTGGCACTACACTTTTAAGACAAAGGCAGGCGCTCGTAGTACGGGTGCTTGCCTTTTTTTTTGCTGATTACCATTGAAATTCAGCCAATTTCTCGATGAATGAAAGTGATGCCGGCAACTGCCATTTCACGCCGCCGGAGTGACGCAGGAGCGGCCGGAAAAAGCGCGAGGACTGTCTGAGGGCCGCAGGCCCGAGTTCCGCAGCGCCCGGCCACGACAAGTCACGGAGGGTACCCCGCGTAGCGGGGCAAGTGAGCGGCTGCCTTTTCTTTTGGTTCGTTTTCTTTGGGCAAGCAAAGAAAATGAACGAATTGCTGACTTACTCCTTAGCGACCCACGCGATGGCTCGTCTAATGGCTGAAGATCAGTGGTAATCAGATTTTTTTTTGCTGTAAGCGATTGAGGCACCGAATTTTGTCATCGGTCTGTTCGCATACTGAAGCAAACTACCTCTTCCGCGCATCTTCGGCACCTGTAATAGCTTTGTTATGCTTCACAAGGAAATTCATGAGTAACTTACCGATATTGGAATTGCAGAATGTATTTGTACTGTCTGGGGTTCCAGAGCATACATTTGTTCAACCAGTTGAGTATACAAGGCTTCTCGTTTCCCTTCGTACAGATGGGCGGAGTGTCGTAATTGAAGGGCCTTCTGGGATTGGAAAAACAACATCGGTAATTAAGGCAATTACCGATGCTGGCCTTGCCGAGAGAGTAATCTCTCTATCTGCACGAAAGAGTGATGATATAGCCTTCATTCGTGACCTTCCAAGACAGCTACCGCTTGGTACGGTTGTCATTGATGACTTCCATCGGCTAGACAACGATTCAAAAAAAGAACTTGCTGATCTAATGAAGACCCTTGCAGATGAGGGGGCAGCGCACAGTAAAATTATCGTTCTCGGAATTCCAAACGCGGGGCAGGCGCTAATTTCTTTTGGAAAAGACCTCGCTAATCGCATAGAGATAATTCAGTTTGAAGCTAACCCTGAGCACAAAATTGATGAACTGATAAAAAAAGGGGAAAGTGCTTTAAATGTCTCCTTGAACATCAGCGGAGAAATAGTTTGCGCAGCTCAAGGTAGTTTCTATATTGCCCAGATGCTTGCTTACCATACGTGCATACGCAGTAATGTACTGAAAACGGTTGAGGATATCACGACAACGACCACCTCGGAGAGCTATGAGTCTGTTAAAACTCAAGTCATGGCTTCTTTGGCACGTTCATTCCACGATACGTCAATTGCTTTTGCCCGAGGAACGAAATTACGACGCGAAGGTCGCGCCCCGTATCTCCATTTGCTTTACTGGCTTAGCCAAAGCAAGAGCTGGTCAATAAACGTTGATCGAGAAGCCGATCGGCATCCAGAGCAGCGTGGCAGTGTTTCTCAGGTTGTTTCCAAGGGATTTTTAGCGGATTTGATTCGCTCGTCAGACGACATACAACGGTTACTCCATTTTGACTCGACAAGTAATACTTTGGTCGCCCAAGATCCCCAGTTCGTGTTCTACATTCGGAATTTGTCTTGGCCGCAATTTGCTGAAGAAGTTGGTTTTTTATCGATGGAATTTCCTTCACGATATGACTTTGCGTTATCTTTTGCAGGTTCAGATAGAGATATTGCCGAAGCGTTATTTCTTGCGCTTGAAGAACACGAACTAGAAGTCTTTTATGATCGTAACGAGCAACACCGAATCCTTGCCGAAGATGTCGAGGAATATCTTGCTCCTATCTACGCGTCTGATGCGCAATTGGTCGTATGCGTCCTAGGTCCAGATTATCCGAAAAGAATCTGGACTAAATTTGAATCGGCGCAGTTCAAGCAAAGGTTCAAGTCAGGCGAGGTTATACCTATAGTTCTTAGTTCCTCACCGCTGGGTGTTTTTGACACAGCCTTAAATGTTGGTCACATCAAGTGGGATAAGGCAGATGACTTTGACGCTCAGGTTTCGTCTGCTGTGGAGCTGTTAATTGGCAAGTGCGTTGACATTCGTGCTAGAAAAAAACGTGAGGCAGAACAAGTCATTTAGGTAGATACAAGGTCTGTTTACGGTTCACCAACCCGACATTCCGTTTATCGCCCATATCCCCTTACACTCCTCTTGACTAAGGCTCTCAATTGGTGCATCATCATTTTATAATACATGCCTACAACGTAGCAGGGTAGGATTGGTGGAGCGTAACCCATCATTAGGTTGCGCCATCAAATAAGAACATTATCCAGGTTATGAAAAAAAAGACCATCCTCGACTATATCGGCAACACCCCCATTGTCCCGATCAACCGCCTAAATCCCTATCCTGGGGTGACCATCTACGCCAAGATCGAGTCCTTCAACCCGGCTGGTTCGGTCAAGGAGCGTATCGCCCTGTCGATGATCGAGGCGGCGGAGGCCGCAGGCGATCTGACCCCGGACAAGGTCGTCTTGGAGGCGACCAGCGGCAATACCGGCATCGGACTCGCCATGGTCTGCGCGGTCAAGGGCTATAAATGTCAGCTTATTATGCCGGAGTCGGCCAGCATCGAACGTCGCAAGATCATGATCGGCTTTGGGGCCGAGATCCTGCTCACCCCGGCCAAGAAGAGTACCGACGGCGCTATCGAGCAGGCCTATGCCCTGGCCCGCCAGTATCCGGACCGCTACTTTCTGACCGACCAGTTCAATAACGAGGCCAACTGGCGGGCCCATTATAACGGCACCGGGCCTGAGATCTGGCAGCAGACAGACGGCACGGTGACCGATATCATCGCCACCATGGGCACCACCGGCACCGTCATGGGCCTCTGTCATTACTTTAGCGAACACCATCCCGAGGTGCGGGTGACGGCCATGGAGCCTTTCTACAACCACAAGATCCAGGGCCTCAAGAACATGAAGGAGTCTTACTGCCCCGGCATCTTCGACAAAACTAAGCCCTTCCAGATCATCAACGTCCCGGACGAGGAGGCCTTTGCCACCGCCAGACTCCTGGCCCGCAAGGAAGGGCTCTTTGTCGGCATGAGTTCGGGTGCCGCCATGTGCGCCGCCTTGACCCGCGCCAAACAGATCAAGGAAGGGGTGATCGTGGTCATCTTCCCGGACGGCGGCGAGAAGTATCTGAGTACCTCGCTTTTTTCCGAGGCCGCCCCGGAGCCCGAGCCTGCCCGCGCCTTGCGCTTTCATAATACCCTGTCCCGCAAGAAGGAGGTCTTCACCCCGCTGCACGGTAACCAAGTGACCTTCTACGCCTGCGGGCCAACTGCCTACGAGTTCGCCAACCTGGGCCACTGCCGGCGCTTTGTCTTTGCCGACCTGGTGCAGCGGGTGCTGACCAGCAAGGGCTTTGATGTCAAGTTCTACATGAATTTTACCGACCTTGACGACAACACCATCAACGGCGCTGCCGCTAGCGGTAAGCCGCTTGTTGAGTTCACCGATTTTTATATCAATGAATATCTTGAGGACATCCGCCAGCTCGGGGTGCGGCCGGCGACGGGCTATCCCAAGGCCTCGCAGCATGTCGAGGCCATGATCGACTTGACCGCCCAGTTGATCAAGAAGGGCTATGCCTATGCCAAGCACGGCTCGGTCTATTTCGATATCTCGAAATTTCCAGGCTACGGCAAACTGTCAAAAATCGATCTCAGCAAGATCCAGGTCGGCAAGACCGTTGATCTTGACGATTACGCCAAGGACAACCCGGTCGATTTTACCCTGCTGAAACGCTCCACTCTGGCCGAACTGAAGCAGGGGATCTTCTTCGAGAGCGAATTCGGCAACGTGCGGCCGGGTTGGCATGTGGAGTGCGCCGCCATGACCCTCCATTACCTGGGTGAGACCATGGACATCCACACCAGTGGTTGCAACCTGATCTTCCCGCACCACGAAAATGAAAACGCTATTGCCGAGGCCATTACCGGTAAGCCGCTTTCTCGCTTTTGGCTCCATAGCGAGATGGTCCTAGTCGATGGCAAGAAGATGACCAAGGGCAATGTCATCACCCTGCGCGACTTGCTGGCTCAAGGCTATACGGCCCGTGAGGTCAGGTTTTTCCTGCTCGGCACCCATTACCGCAAGGTCATCGATTTTTCAAAGAAGCGTCTTGAAGCCGCCAAGACGAACCTAAAACGGCTCGATGAGTTTACCCGCAAGCTGATCTGTCTGCCCTTGGGCCTGCCCCATTCACAGGTGGCCACCTATGTCACGACCATGGAAGAGGGCTTTTTTGCGGCTATGGATGATGACTTGAATATCTCCCGGGCCATGGCCGCCATCTTTGATTTTATCAAAAAAATGAACCCGGTCCTGTCTCAGGGACAGCTTGATTGTGATCAGAAAAAATATATCTTTGAGTCATTAGGTAGGCTTAATGAGGTCATCAACGTCCTTCGTCTGAAAGAATGCCCGTTGACGCCGGAAATTGATAAGCTGATTATGGACCGGGAGTTGGCGCGGCGTGAGAAGGATTGGGCCAAGGCTGACGGGGTGCGCGATGAATTGGTTCGTCAGGGGATTGCCGTGGTTGATACGGTCAAGGGGCCGGTCTGGACCGAGGTGGACGACAAATAAAATAGATATTTTGTAAGAATTCTTTGGTAGAGAGTTGACAAGTATTTTAGATGTTGGTACGAAGTATATTGCCGGGCGGGTGGATAGCCCTGATTCCGGTAACTGGAAATTGGGGCGTGTTTAATGATTGACACTTTGGAAAGGAGAAAACGATGAATAAAGCAGAATTAGTTAAATCGATGGCGACTTCAGCAGGCTTGTCACAGGTGGCTGCCGAAAAGGCTCTGGACGGTTTCGTTGAGGCAGTCAAGGGATCACTGGCCAAGGGCGATTCGGTGACCCTGGTTGGCTTTGGCACCTTTTCCGTATCTGAGCGTGCCGCCCGGACCGGACGTAATCCACAGACTGGCAAGGCCATCAAGATTGCCGCAAAAAAGGTAGCAAAATTCAAAGCTGGCAGTCATCTTGCCGATGCTGTTAATTAAATTTTTTTGATGTACCCTTTTTAAGCTTCCTGCCTAGAGAATATCTCAAATGCAGTGAAGAGAGGTGGAAAATCCTTGGCTCTTGAGCCGGGGATTTTTTTTTGCTGTAATTACGGTTGGTTGCTTTGGCCAGTCGTGCTTTTGGTTGACAACAGACAGATAATTAAGTATTAAGTTCATCCTAAAATGTGAAGATATGGATGGTGACGGTGCCAGTAGCTCAGCTGGATAGAGCAACGGCCTTCTAAGCCGTAGGTTGGGGGTTCGAGTCCCTCCTGGCGCACCAAATGTGACGTTTCTATGTTTTTGGGATGATAAAATGATGTTTAATTGGTTTTTTGCATTGCAAAACTGCCTTGCTGCCGTTGTTTGGCGCTGGCACCAATGGCTGCCTGCCTTGCGTTATTTTTTAGTATTGGCTGTTCTCGTTACTGGACTCGGCATTAATGCACCTGGCTTGCGAATGTTCTCGTTGACCAGGCCTTTGGCTGCTGTCAGAAACGAAGCAGGATCTTCATTTGTACGTTTATTCAGTAGCCCGCACCAACAAAATCAAAGTTTTGATGCTGGCGGCGATTTGTCGCAGAGGCAGGGGCCGCCTGCATTGTCGGTCAATAAAGAATTGTTTTCTGTGCTGAAAGAGCCCAGACCTTGGGGGGGAGGCACCATTGCCTTGTCGCCGCTGTCTGTGCCATCCCGCATGCCAGGGAAAATTGGCGGAGTTGACAGCGAAGATCGAAAAAGACTTTTTATTGACATCCTGCTGCCTACGGTCATGGTTGCTTTGGACGAGGTCAGGCAGGAACGCCAGCAACTTCTTGCCATTATTGCTGAACTAGGTTTGGAGCCGCCGGAGTTGTCTTTTGCTGAGGACCAACTGGACTGGCAGTACCGGCTTGGGGGGGATAAATCGAAATTCATCCTTGGCCTGACCCGAAAATACCGGACAGAGAGTGCTGCGGAGTTGGTTGTCATGGTCAATGTCCTGCCGCCCAGTTTGGTAATTGCTCAGGGGGCGTTAGAGTCCGCCTGGGGCGCTTCTCGGTTTGCCGTTGAGGTCAATAATCTTTTCGGCATGTATTCGAGTGCTGGCGCCAGTCTGTCAAAGTCCCATAATGGTGCTAAGGTGCCAAAGATCATGGAATACGACTCAATTCTTGAGTCGGTTCGGGCCTATGTTTTGAACATCAATCGGCTGTCTGCCTACAAGGAATTGCGTCGGATTAGATGCCAGACCCTTGATCCCATGCTAATCGCCGATGGATTGACCCAATACTCTGAAAGAAAAAAATACTATATAGCCGATGTAAAACATATTATTGTGCGTAATAACTTGCAGGATTACGATGCACTGATCACTGAATCGGTGTGATTGGCCCAAATCCTGTGTGAGCCGGTCTTTTTATATCTTCTTTTTAATTTTTCTTTGGAGCAGGGACAATGGCACAAGACAATGGCACTGTAAAAATTCAGACAATGGCTGTGGCTGTTGTTATCGCTTTAGTAGTTGGATTTCTTGGTGGGGTTATTTATAGTTCTCTACAGTCGAATTCCGGAAATGGTTTGGCGCCAGCTCAACAGACAGCGGCTGCGCCCATGGGTGGCGGGCAGGGGCAGCAAAAACAGCAGCAAGCCAGCTTGAATCCACAGCAAGCCAGCGCCATTTTATCACTGGAGCAAAGAGTTGCCGCCAATCCTAATGATGCTGAGGCCTGGGTGCAGTTGGGCAATACGTATTTTGACACCAATAATTTTGTTAAGTCAATCGCGGCATATAATCATTACCTGACTCTACAGCCCAATAACCCTAATGTTCTTACTGACCTGGGCATCATGTACCGCAATATTGGTCAGTCGGCTGAAGCAATCGCCGCCTTTGACCGGGCGATCGCCGCTGACCCTAAACATGTGCAGGCCCCATTTAATAAAGGCATTGTTTTGATGAATGATATGCATGACCACCAGGCGGCGATTGATGTCTGGCAGAAACTTATCGACAGCAACCCCGGGGCTACAGCCGGCAACGGCATGCCGATCAGTCAGGTGATTGAGGATGCCAAAAAACAGATGGCTGAAGGCAAACAATAGAAAACAAGAGTTGTTGAAATGAAGCAAAAAAGGGTTTGGCGGCGGTCAAGCCCTTTTTTTGTTTGGGCGATGTTTTTCTTTTTACTAAATCAAGATGGAAACGCGAGCACTCCTCAAGGGGGTGTAAAGTCCAGCGAGCAGCTGCGAGACAGCACAGATTAATTGAGGATTTGGCAGGTATGGAGCGGCGTGGGTTGACGATACTGTATACGGGCAACGGCAAGGGGAAGACCACTGCCGCCATGGGGCAGGTCATGCGCGCGGTCGGCCAGGGGCTTAAGGTCTGTGTTGTCCAGTTCATCAAGGGTAAATGGGCAACAGGCGAGTC
Organism: Pseudomonadota bacterium; assembly: GCA_031400755.1. Lineage (GTDB taxonomy): Bacteria > Desulfobacterota > Desulfobulbia > Desulfobulbales > VMSU01 > VMSU01. The sequence continues at coordinate 18,038 of JANNQL010000240.1, forward strand.
TAATACCTGTGCGGCTTTGGCTGGGGTGGAGTTTTATGTCATGGGCAGTGGTTTTACCTGGCGAGAAGATCCCCAGGAAACCAAGCGGGCGGCCGAAGCTGGCTGGGCCTTGGCCGAAGAGAAGATTCTGGGTGGAGGCTTTGACTTGGTAGTCTTAGATGAACTGACCTACCTGATTAGCTACCAACTTGTGGATGAGTCCCGAATTTTGGATTTGATCCGTAAGCGGCCGAGGCATGTCCATCTGGTGATTTCTGGGCGTGAGGCCAGTCCAGCCTTGGTTGAGGCCGCAGACCTGGTCACTGAGATGCTGGAGGTCAAGCACCCTTATGCCTCAGGGGTTAAGGCCCAGGCCGGCATAGAGTTTTGATGTTCTTTCGTTTATCAAGGGAGTGCGGCAGCGGTCTTGAAGTTAATTTCGCTGAGCGGCTGGCCATGCTTTAATGCCTGGCCGATTAAGGTGCCGAAACGGGCCGCCTCTTCCTGCTGCTCTTTGGAGTGGCCGAAATGGGTGTAGTAACGACTCAGGAATGGCCAACGCTCGGGGGACTTGCCGGCGATTTTCAGAAACACACCGATGGTCCGCCAGGGTTCCTGGTGGGGGTGGGAGAAGACAATGGTGTTGGGGATGGTGGCGCCGCAACGTTTCAGTATTCGGTTGAGCCCGTAACTGTGGAGACGCCAGTAGCCTCGGCAGGAGATCACCGGCAGAATGGTCTGACCTTTAAAAAGGGTGGCGCCGTCGCGATCGAGCAGGGAGAGGATGGGGCCGCTTGGGTTGTATGACCAAGTGGGGCCAGCCAGCAGTATCAGGTCAAATTGCTGGCGGCAGGTGGTTGACAGTTCCTGGATCGGCACCCGTAGGCGCAGGAAGGTGGTAATCATCATCTTCAGGCAGTAGGCGATGGAATTTGTCGGGAATTTCAACGGTTGGCAAGGGGTGATTCTTTCCTTGATCACCAGGTGCCCTTCCTGAAGGAGAGATGCCTGGAGTTGTCGTAATAATCCGCTGGTTTGGCCGCTGAAAGAATACGACAGGATGAGGACCTTTTTTTGATTGTCAGAAGGGCAATCTTTTGCAGCCATTATAATAGGTGTATTTTTGTAAATACTTAGGTTGTTTAGGCTGAAGACTGTTAGCAAAAGAGGACGGAGAAAGGCAAGGGCATAATCTCCATACATTATAAAAGTACCGCAAGCACAGCCCTTCGATTTCGCTCAGGGACCGGTCGGTTGTTGGATTTGCTACGAGTTGACTATAATATATGGATACGATCATGGCCGCAAGGCCATAATTATGCCAAGTGGTTATTATTGAATTGTGCATAGGGTAGCAGTCGGCTTGGATGCTGACAAGGGAAAATGTGATGGGAAATAAATACGACGTGGTCATTGTCGGTGGCGGCTTGTCCGGACTGAGTACGGCCCATTTTTTGAGGGCGCTGCGTCCGGACCGCACGGTGCTGATTATTGAGAAGAGCGCCCGTTCCGGGGGGGCGGTGCAGACCTTCAAGGAGGGTGGGTTCCAAGGGGAGTGGGGACCGCACGGCTTTCTTGACAACACCCCGGAGAGTCAGGAGTTGCTCCGTGACACCGGGCTTTATGGAGAGGCCCAGGCTGCCCCGCTTGGTGATTTTTATCGGTACGTGTGTCATCGCGGTCAATTGCTGCGGCTGCCGCAGAGCTTAAAGGCAGTGATTGCCACCCCGCTGGTCTCGACCCTTGGTAAATTGCGGGCCCTGGCTGATCTCTGGAAGAGGCCGCGCCTCGAGGAAATGACCATTGGCGAGTGGGTTGAGTATCGTTTTGGCCGGGAGCTGTTGCCCTTGGTCGATGCGGCGGTCACTGGCAGTTTTGCCGGGGACTATACCAAACTCTGCATCGACGCAGTGATGCCCGGGGTGCGTAAGCTGGAGCTGGAGTCGGGGTCTGTCCTGCGGGGACTGATTCGCAAAAAAAAGGCGGGCAAAGGCAAAAAACTGGGCCGTTTGCCGTCCATGCTTAATTTCCCTGAAGGCATGGAACGCCTGATCAAGGTCCTGAGCGCGCAGCAGGAAATTATTTGCAACACCCTGGTGCAGGGACTGGTTCAGACCCAGGACGGTTGGCAGATCCAGACGGACCAAGGGCAGTTTTTTGGGGCCAATGTGGTGCTGGCCTTGCCGGTCAATCAATGCCTGCAGCTCTTGGCATCATTTAAGGCACCGCCGGTTGCCTGCGTACCGGTCTCAAAAATTATCAATGTGGTGATGGGTTTTACCGGTTCCGCCAAGGTGCCCTATGGTTTTGGCTATCTGGCCCCGGAGCGTGAAAACCGCTTTACCCTGGGCGCCATGTTTACCTCTCATATGTTTCCAGATCGGGCGCCACGCGGCCAGGTGCTGATTGAGGCCTTGGTAGGCGGACGGCGTCATCCGGAACGCTTGGTCCTTTCTGACGAGGAGATTGTCGATCAGGTCTATGCCGACATTTGCCAGTTGATCGAAATGCCGGAGCCGCCCATGTTTGTCAAGGTGCTTCGACCCGAACACGGCATCCCGCAGTTGGAAATGGACCATCCCAGGCTCTTGGCCTGGCGTCACCAGATGGAGGTTCTGTTCTCAGGATTGAATATCTGCGGCTTTGGCTGGGACGGCATCGGCATGAACGATATGATCAAGTCCGCCAAGAAGACGGCGTTGGCGATCCAAGCTGGGGGACAGCGCCAAGATGATGAGGTCAAGGTCAAGCCCGTCTATTTCTGATTTACCCTCAGCAGTTCAAAAACTTGGCGTTGAATTTCTTGTCCAGCAGTTCAATCTGGCCGCGGATGCTGGTCTGCTGGTTGATGGCCTCGGTGATCACCCGGATGGAGTGGACCACGGTGGAGTGGTCGCGGTTGAAGGCCTTGCCGATCTCGCTCAAGCCCTTCTCGGTATATTTTCTGGAAAAGTACATTGATACCTGGCGCGGAAAGGTGCAGGTCTTTTTGCGGGATTTGGAGGACAGGTCGTCGCCGGATAGTTTGAATTGGGTAGCCACGAAGTCACGGATGGTCTCGGGGGTCAGGCACTGATGCTGGCCGATGAGCGCAGCTATAACTTCGTTGACCATATCGAGATCAGGGGCAAGGCGCCGCAAGTTGGACTTGGCCTTCAGGCCGATGAGGGCGCTGTTTATCTGGCGGATGTCCCCTTTGATTTTTTCGGCGACCACGAGGGCCAGTTCTTCAGAAAGGCTAAGTTTGAGGTGCTTCGCCTTCTGGTTGACGATCAGGACCCTGGTCTCGAGTCCTGGTTGGGATATCTCGGTAACCAGGCCGCACGACAGGCGGGACTGCACCCCGGGGGCCAGCGCCTCAATGTCGCGTGGGGCATGGGCTCCGGTGAAGATAACCGTCTTGCCACTCTCCAAGAGGACATCCAAGAAGGAAGTCAGCTCTTCCTGGGTCTTGATCCTGCCGGTCAGGGATTGCATGTCCTCCATCAGCAGGATGTCTGAGTTTTGGTAGCGCTCCTTAAAGGAATCCATCTGCTTGCTCTGGATGGAACGAACCATGTCGCTGGTGAGTTGTTGGGCGGTCAGGTAGTTCAGTCTGGCCTGTGGATTTTTGTCCAGAATGTGGTGGGCAACGGCGTGGGTCAGATGGCTCTTGCCCAAGCCGGTGCCGGCGCTGATGTAGAGGCATTGCCCCAGGGATTTGTCGCCGCAGGCCAGGGCGTGGCAAGCGGAATAGGCGACTTCATTGCTTGTGCCCACGACAAATTCATCAAAGACATAGCGTGGGTTCAAGGTGCGGACAAAGGTGGGTATTTTGTTGATGGTGGGGAGGCATAACTGTTCTTTGGGGGCCATCAGCCTGGGCTGGGTGAAGTCCTGAGTCGCCACAGGGGCCTCATTCACCGAGAAGACAACCCTGGAGCCTGCTTTGCCATGGGTGGAAAGCGCCATCTTGATACTATTTAAGTAATGATCAGCGACCCAGGAGCAGAAAAAACGATCCGGCCCGCCAAGTTCGACGACCTCATCGTCAAAACGTTTGCAGTCAAGGGGTTTGATCCAGAGGGTATGGAGGTCTTCTGAAAGTTCAGCCGCTAAGTGTTGGGTGATTTTTTGCCAGGTCATATCGCTTTTTAGCTTTCTTAAGTTTTTTGGCATCGTAAAAGGTCAGACATTAATGATTGCGGGACATTTTTTGCTGAATCGCGCATACTATTTGTGCGGCTCGGATGTGCAAAAAAATGTACTGCGGCTCAGAGTCTCACAGGCTTACCGTGCCTGTGGGTCAAACTTTCGGGTTATGCCATTTTGCTCTTAAGTGGATACTTAAGAATCATTGATTTGTTGGAACTAAATGAAGGCTGACTAACGATAATATTGAAGTCATTTATGAGGGTCATTTTGATGAGCAATTGCGAACTGACCGCCTTTGTAACAGCATGACGGACTTTTTTTAGCACATCGGGTTTGATTTGTGGTGCGTATTGGATTTATGTTACGGAAAATCGGCTTGAGCAGTTCGAGTATTCACTTAAATTCTGCATTTTACCACAAAGTAACAGTGGCAGTTCCTTCGTGTGAGACATTTGTAATAGAAATAAATGGACCCTGTCAAAGTTGATCTGCATGGATTTTACATGGCGGCCGCTTTCAGTTATCAACAGGCATTGATGCACGTGAAATCAACATGTTGCCGTGGTTTGGTTTGGGGATGGCCTATGGATAGGGGGGAGTGGATTTTGGCGGAAAAATGACATGTTTTTGTGTGGTTAGCAACTTGTTACGAAGGTTTATTAGGCTCTGTTGAAAAGTCATATCTCGTTAATACTCATTATTGCTCTTTTTTAATACTATTTTTGTCAATTTACTATTTGATGCCCGTGGCTGTTGAACAATTCGGCGGCTTTTATTTTTTAGCCCGCAGGGGATTAATTGTGAGTAGTTGTGCTCATTAGCTGCCAAGGCCAATGTCAGCGGAGTCAAGGGGAAGGGCTGAGAAATTCTGGTTTTGTTATTGACATAAAAAAAAAGAACTGCTATGGAATTTTGTCGATGGGCAGTGATTATGCTCTGTTCATTGTTAAAGGAAAAAAACGCTCTCAGGTGCCCTGTGTTCGTATTGGGGATAATCGGGAAGTCCGGTGTGAGTCCGGCGCTGCCCCGCAACCGTAAGTGAGGACGAACGCCGCAAGATGCCACTGTTTACCCCATGATCATGGGGGATGGGAAGGCGCGGTTAGTAGGTTGATCCACAAGCCGGGAAACCGGCCTGAGAGTTTTGACGAGCAGATTTCGCGGCAAGGATCCCGCTCGGGCCATCAATTTCTCGTGTCTTGGACTGTTCAGGTCGGGCCACGAATTGAACCCGGGTCGCGTGGTTTTTGCGATGCCGGGTTTTTTTATGCCTCAGGCGCTACCTCCAGAGGCGTGAAATCGGGCGTTTGAGATGATTGATCAACTTAGCGCTTAAGGGCACTTTATGCGGTTGCTTCTCGTCAGGCATGGTGAAACAGGCGATCAGTACGCCGGGCGCTATATCGGCGCCACCGAGCTGCCCTTATCGCCTAAAGGCCGAGATCAGGCCAAGCGGCTGAGGGATGTCTTGCCGGCCGTTGTTTGCCGCTGTCTTTGCAGCCCAATGTTACGGGCCAGGCAGACCGCCGAGCTGGCCCTGGCAGGCAGCGGCTGTCGGATAGAGCTTCTTGATTCCCTCCGGGAGGTTGATTTTGGCCGCTGGGAGGGACTCTCCTTTGCCGAAATTGCGGCCCAGGATGCAGGGCTGGTGGCTGACTGGCAGAGGGCGGCGCTGGACTTTCAGTTTCCAGGCGGCGAGCATACCCTGATTTTTTGGCAAAGGGTGCAGGAGGCGCTTCTGGTGATTACCGAGCTGCCCGAGGATGAGGTGCTGGTCATCTGTCACGGTGGGGTCATTCGGGCCATGATCTGTACCCTTTTGGGACTTTCCTTTGAGCACTATCTGTTCTTTGCGGTCAAGCCCGCCGCCTTGACGGTCTTTGAGGTCAATGGTCAGCGCGGGGTGTTGCAGGGCCTGAATTTATAATCTGTTGTGCCCCAGGAGGAACCGTATGTCAAAGATTGTCCTGGTGATTGGCGGGGCCCGGAGTGGCAAGAGTGACTATGCGCAGACTTTGGCCGAGGCGAGCGTCAGTGCGCTCTATTATCTGGACACCTGTCCTCGGCCTCAGGGAGATGACCCGGAGATGGCGGCCCGGGTCCAAGCCCATCGGCAGAACCGACAGGGGCGGGGGTGGCAGACCATGGAGGAGCCCCTGGAACTTGCCCGCCTGCTTAAGACCTTGCCAGGAGAGGCCACGGTCCTGATCGATTGCCTGACCCTGTGGGCCAGTAATCTGCTGTATGCGGACGTCGCCGGGGTACTCGACGAGGCCAAGATCTCGGCCTTGATGCAGGAGGTCCTCGGCGCAGCCAGGAATCGGGCCGGACAGGTGATTGTGGTCAGTAGTGAGGTGGGCTGTGGTCTGGTGCCGGAGCAGGCCTTGGCCCGGCGTTACCGGGACTTGCTGGGACGCTGCAATCAGGTGATGGCGGTCGGGGCTGATCTTGTAGTGCAGGTCGTCTGTGGCATTCCAGTCTTCATTAAAGGGTGAAAAAATGGGTCTCTTGCAATCAACCATCCAGCAGATCAGCGGCCAGGACCAGGGCGCGCGCCAACAGGCCAAGGAACGTCTGGACCAGTTAGCTATCCCCCATTGGGCCTTGGGGCGGCTGATGGACCTGGCCATGGACCTTGCCGGGCAGACTGGCGCCATGCGCCCGCCGGTGGCCAGGAAGGCCGTGATCACCATGGCGGGCGACCATGGGGTGGCGGTCGAGGGCGTCAGTAAATTTCCGCAGGAGGTCACCCCGCAGATGGTGGCCAATTTCGTGAACGGCGGGGCCGGCATCAATGTCCTGGCCCGACAGGCCGGCGCCGATGTCATCGTCGTCGATATGGGGGTGGCGGCTGACCTCTCGGCGCTGGTTAAGGCCGGAAAAATTATCGATAAAAAGATCGCCTTTGGCACGGCCAATATGGCCAAAGGGCCGGCCATGACCAGGGCCGATGCGGTGCGGGCCGTTGAGGCGGGCATTGAGATTGTCAACTCCCTCAAAGACCGTTACGACATCTTTGGCACCGGCGATATGGGGATCGCCAACACCACCCCCAGCAGCGCTATCGTGGCATGCCTGGCCAAGCAATCTGTCCTGGCGGTCACCGGTCGGGGCACCGGACTGGACGATCAGCAACTGGCCGCCAAGGTTCGGGTGATTGAGGCGGCGCTCAGCCTGAACCGGCCCGACTCCGAGGATGGCCTTGATGTCTTGGCCAAGGTCGGAGGTTTTGAGATCGGCGGCATAGCTGGCGTCATCCTGGGGGCCGCCGCTCTGCGCAAGCCGGTGGTGGTCGATGGCTTTATTTCGACGGCCGGGGCCTTGATTGCCCATAATCTGGCCCCGGCCAGTCGTGAATTTATTATCGCTGCCCATCGCAGCATGGAACCGGGGCATCGAATTATGCAAGACTATCTGGGGCTTTTGCCCTTACTGGACCTGAACATGCGGTTGGGGGAGGGCACTGGCGCCGCGCTGGCCATGTCGATTGTCGAGGCGGCGGCCCGGGTATTGACTGAGATCGCCACCTTTGCGGAGGCGGCAGTGGCCGGGTCTGACAAATGATCGCCAAATTTTTTGCCGCCTTACGTTTTTTGACGGTCATCCCGGGGCCTGGTCACCTGGGCGTTGAGGAGGAGGACTTGGCCGCGAGTCTGGTCTTCTTCCCAGTGGTCGGCGTGCTTATCGGTTTTGGCATGGCCGCCATCGGCTGGCTGGTCTGGCCCCTGCTGCCGGCACTCCCCGCCGCTGCGGTCATGGTCTTCTTGCTCCTTGCCATTTCCGGCGGGTTTCATCTCGACGGTCTGGCGGATGCGGCCGATGGTCTGTTCAGCTCTCGGCCGCGGGAACAGATGCTTATAATCATGCGGGACAGCCGTATCGGCAGCATGGGAGTGGTGGCCCTGATCATGGTCCTCTTGATGAAGACTGCGGCCCTGGCCAGTCTGCCCCAGGCCCAGGCGGCTGGCGCCCTTTTTTTGATGCCGATTGCCGGTCGTTGCCTGATGGTCTTCATGATGGCCCTCCTGCCTTACGTACGGGGTTCGGAAGGGGTGGCCTCCCTGTTCTATGAGCAGGCCCGTGCGCAGAAAAAAATAGTCTATGTGGCCGCGGCCCTGCTTTATTCCGGTTGTTGGTATGGGGCGGGCGGGTCTGGTCTGGCTGCCGGGGCGGCGGCCCTGATGTTGATGCTGGCCTTTGCCAGCCTGTGTCGGGCCAAGATCGGCGGGGCCACCGGCGATACCCTGGGGGCGACCTGCGAACTGACGGAGACCGTGGTTGCACTAGTCTTGGCCGCCGGCTGGTAATTCCTTTGTAAACGTCCCCCAGCACTACATCTGCTTTGTCAGAAGGGTGTTCGCATAGCGCCGCTATAGTGAACACCCATCTTCCGCGCATCTGCAGCACTGGTGAACGTTTACAATCGCCGTTTGTGCGCAGAGGGCTTTGTCTCTCAATGGTTGGACGTCGCGTGAAAATCAGAGATTTTTTATTGGATGGAGAAACTAGCTGCATCCATCTTTAATTACCAAAGAAGGAAAAATGATGACCAATCAATTGCAGATGGCCCAGCAGGGCGTGATTACGCCAGAGATGAATGAAGTGGCAGCGACGGAGGGCCTGGCCGCCGAGTTGATCCGGCAGCGGGTGGAGGAGGGCCAGATCGTCATCCTCTCCGGCCGTCACCAGGAGAAACGGGTGGTCGGCATCGGCAAGGGCCTGCGCACCAAGGTCAATGCCTCCATCGGCACCTCAAGCGATGTCTGCGATATCGAGCACGAGAAGCGTAAGGCGCGGATTGCCGAGGAGACCGGTGCCGATACCCTGATGGAGCTGTCGGCGGCCGGCGATCTGGACCAGATCCGGCGGCAGGTGCTGGCCTCGGTGTCGCTGCCGGTGGGCAATGTCCCCCTCTATCAGGCCTTCTGCGAGACGATCAAGAAGCATAAGGACGCCACCAGGATGGACCCGGAGGCCATGTTCGACCTCATCGAACAGCAGTGCGCCGACGGCATGGCCTTCATGGCCGTCCACTGCGGCATCAACCTCTTTTCCCTGGAAAGGATGCAGCGCCAGGGCTACCGCTACGGAGGCCTCTGCTCCAAGGGCGGCACCATGATGATCCAGTGGATGCTCAAAAATAACCGCGAGAACCCCCTATACGAGCAGTTCGAGCGGGTCTGCGACATCCTGAAGCGATACGACACCGTCTTGAGCCTCGGCAACGGCATCCGGGCCGGGGCCATCCATGACTCCATGGACCGGGCCCAGGTGGCTGAGCTGATCATCAACTGCGAACTGGCCGAACGGGCGAGAGGCATGGGCTGTCAGGCCATGGTGGAAGGGCCGGGCCATGTGCCCTTGGACGAGATCGAGGCCAATATCATCCTGCAAAAGAAGATGTCGAACGACGCCCCCTATTATATGTTGGGGCCCTTGCCTTGCGATTGCGGGGCCGGGCTTGACCACATCACCGCCGCCATCGGCGCGGCCCACTCCTCCATGCACGGCGCCGACCTCATCTGTTACATCACCCCGGCTGAACACCTGGCCTTGCCTAATGAGGAGGACGTGGCCATCGGCGTGCGCACTGCCCGTCTCGCGGCCCATATCGGCGACGTGGTCAAACTTAAAGGAAGGGCCGACCTCCGCGACAAGCAGATCAGCAAGGACCGCCGCGATTTCAGGTGGGACAAGCAGTTTGAGAATATGCTGTTCCCCGATCTGGCCTGTGGCATCATGGAATCGAGAAAATCTTCGTCCAGCAAGGGCTGTTCCATGTGCGGCGAGTTCTGCGCCTTGAAGAACGCCGCCGAGACGTTGAATCAACACTTGAGGGGCGATAAGCTTAATCCCTGATATGGCGTCGCGATGGCGTCGCCAAAAGGCGCATCTCCTTTGTCGCGCCGCATGTCTCGTCACTGCGGCGTACTGGCTATGCCTCATTCCTCGACATTTGTCCCCCTCAAGGGGGGATTGAAAAGAACGCTTCGCGGAGCTGAGCCCTTTTGCTTAGCCATCATGTATCTTGACGTATGGGATTTGTTAGGGGGACTCCGATGACGCTTGATGATTACGCAAAACATCTTGGCGGACTGCTTGGGAATTTGCAGTCTTTTGAATTTCTTTTGAGAAGGTTTCTTCAAAATCTCCCTGGTGCTCGACCGCTTGGTGTCCCATCCGGCACGGACATATATTCGTTAGGCGTTGGAAGCATACTGCCCGAGAGCGAGATTACCAGCTATGACTCCCTAGGTCAGCTGATCGGCAAGTACAACGCTGAAATGCTTAACCGTGGTGGCTCTCCCCTCGACACGTCTTTAGTCTCGATCAGGGACGCCCTCGCTCATGGGCGCGTCTCGTCTGCCGTAGTAGAAGGCCACCTCCGGCTGATTAAATTCGACAGGCCAGTCAATGGTCTGGTACGTGTGACATTTAACGAAATAGTCGATGAACAGTGGCTCTCTGCAAATAAGAAGCGCGTCTATGAAGCTATGCAATCAGTTTTGTCGAATATCTAGTATCGTAGGTTGGGTTAGGCCGTTGTTTGGCCGTAACACAACACCAAACGGGCGCCAGGGGTGTTGGGTTACGCTTCGCTAACCCAACCTACGAAAAATTGAAAATTTATGCTCCCGGCATCCTCTGAATTTGAACGTTATGCCACCCCTCGCCGTACCTACTCCATCCTCGCTTCTCTTTATCCATGGCGGCAATCTCCGCCGCCTGGCCGCCGCCTCCGGGCGTGACTCCGCCGACATCCTCGATTTCTCGGCCAGCATCAACCCCTTGGGGCCACCGGAATACCTCCGTCCGCTGATCAGCCGTAATCTTGAGACCCTGCTCCACTACCCCGACCCTGGCTATGAAGAGTTGCGTGGCGTGGCTGCCGGTCGTTTTGCGGTAAGCGAGAACCAAGTCATCGTCGGCAACGGCTCCACCGAGATCATCCATGCCCTGCCTCGCGCCCTGCCGGTCAAGCGGGTGGTGGTACCGGCCCCGTCCTACAGCGGTTATCAGGAGGCCGTGCTTGCCGTGGGTTGCCCCGTTGATCTTCTGCCCCTGTCAGCGGCGGACGGTTTTGCCATGGACTGGCCGGGATTGGCCTTGATGCTCTCGGGCGGCGAGATGGTCTTTCTTGGCCAGCCCAACAACCCAACCGGCTGCTGTTTTGATCCCGCCGAACTGGCCGCGATGTTGACCCACTTCCCCAAGACCCTGTTCGTGGTGGACGAGGCCTTTATCGATTTTGTCGTCGAGCCGCCCTCTGTTGTCGCCTTTCTACAGCAGTTTGCCAACCTCATTATTCTCAAGTCGATGACCAAGTTTTATGCCGTCCCCGGCCTGCGCCTGGGCCTGGCCCTGGCCGCGCCTAAAGTGGCGGCGCGGGTTCGGGCCCAGCTGCCGCCCTGGAGCGTCAACAGTCTGGCCCTGGCCTTTGGCGCAAAGGTCCTGGCCGATGAGGACTATGCTTGCCAGAGCCGTAAGCTTGTCACCAGTCTGCGAGAGGCCTTGGCGTCTGGCCTCGCCGCTCTGGGCGGGATCAAGGTCTACCCGGGCCAGGCCAATTACCTGCTCTGCCAGTGGCACAAGCTGCCAAGGGGATTTCAGACCGGCACGGCGGTCAACGCCGCCCTCCTGGAACGGGGCATCGCCATCCGAGACTGCGCCAACTTCTCGGGGCTGGGGTCGGATTTTTTCCGGATCGCGGTCCGCACCGAGGCGGAAAATGCCCTCCTGCTGGAAGCCCTGGCCCACTTGATCAAGCCGGGTAGGGCGCAGCAGCCTCAAAAACCCACCCCGGCCTTGATGTTCCAGGGGTGCAGCTCCGATGCCGGCAAGAGCATCATGAGCGCCGCCCTCTGCCGCATCCTCTTGCAGGATGGGGTGCGGGTGGCGCCTTTCAAGGCCCAGAACATGTCGCTGAACTCCTTTGTTACCCGGGATGGCGGCGAGATGGGCCGGGCCCAGGTGGTGCAGGCCCAGGCCTGCCGTCTCGACCCCGAGACCCGCATGAACCCGGTACTCCTGAAACCGGTCAGCCAGGTCGGCAGCCAGGTGATCATCAATGGCCGCTCGGTGGGCACCATGAGCGTCGAGGACTATGTGGCCTATAAGCCTCAGGCCTTTGCCGCCGCCAAGGCGGCCTACGACTCCCTGGCCTTGGATCATCAGGTGGTGATCCTGGAAGGGGCCGGGTCGCCGGCCGAGGTCAATCTCAAGCGCCACGACATCGTCAATATGCCGATGGCCCGTTACGCTAAGTCTCCGGTACTCCTGGTCGGTGATATAGACCGGGGCGGGGTCTTTGCCTCCTTTGTCGGCAGCATGGAGGTCATGGCCGAGTGGGAGCGGGCCCTGGTGGCGGGCTTTGTGGTCAACCGCTTTCGTGGCCGGGAGTCGCTCCTCGCCCCGGCCTTTGACTATGTGCAGGGATTTTGCGGCAAGCCGGTGCTGGGGGTGGTTCCCTATCTTGCTGACCTCGGTCTGCCGGAAGAGGACTCGGTGGGCTTCAAGAAGGGACTGTTTCAGCAGGAGGCCAAGGCGGGTGCGGTTGAGATCGCGCTTATCGATCTGCCCCATATCGCCAATTTCACCGACTTTGAACCATTCCTGGCCGAACCGGATGTCTGGCTGCGGGTGGTCAAGTCCGGGGATGAGCTGGGCAGGCCTGCGGCAGTGATCCTGCCGGGCAGCAAAAATGTCATTGATGACCTGCGTTATCTAAAAAATACAGGGCTGGCGTCCCAGATCAAACAACTGGCTGCGGGAGGCAGGGCCGAGATCGTCGGCATCTGCGGCGGCCTGCAGATGCTGGGGCAGACGATAGCCGATCCGCACGGCGTCGAGGCCAGTGGCAGCATTGACGGCCTGGGGCTTTTACCGATCAGCACGGTGCTCGCCCCCGACAAGACCCTGACCCGGCAGACCTTGACCCATCTGGCCTCCGGCCACTCGGTGCATGGCTACGAGATCCACCACGGCCAGACCGAGAAGCGAACCGGCGACTCTTTGGAGGCCGAGCTGGAGCCCGTCCTGCACGGCGAGGCTGCCGCCGGGGTGGCCGCCGGGCGCGGTTTGATCTGGGGGACTTATCTGCACGGCATCTTTGACGCCGATGCCTTCCGCCACTGGTTTATAGATTCTCTTCGCCAGCGGGGTGGTATGGGGGTCTATCAAGGGGCGCGCGCCACCTACGATCTGGAACCGGCCCTTGATCGGCTGGCGGCCACGGTGCGCTCGCGGCTCGATATGGCGGCGGTCTATCGCTTGCTGAAGCTGTGATGGCTGGCTGGGGGGGCGTGACATCTCTGCCGCTGGGCGCTTTGGTCCTTATCGCCTTTTGTCTCGATCTCCTGGTCGGCGATCCGCCGTGGTTGCCGCATCCGGTGCGGGCCATCGCCTGGCTGGCGCAGGCGAGTGAGAATTTTTGGCGGTGGTTGATGAGCGGAGCCGAATCAAGGTTGGTGGGTCCCCCGCAAGGGGGGGTAAACTCCGTCGAACCACGGCTGCTATTCAAGCAACGGTTGGCCGGGGTGCTGACGGTCCTCTCCGTCCTGGCCGGGGTTAGCGGCATGGTGGTCGGCCTGCTGGCTCTAGCCGCGTGGATTCATCCCTGGGCGGTTGATCTGCTGACCGTCTATCTGCTCTTTGCCTCACTCGCGACCAGGGACCTGGCCCGCCACAGCCGGCAGGTCCAGGCGGCCTTGGTAGCTGGCGATCTGCCCCTGGCCCGGCAGCGGTTGGCCATGATCGTGGGTCGTGAGACGGCCAAGCTCGATGAGGCCGGAGTCAGTCGGGCCTGCGTTGAATCGGTGGCCGAAAATATTGTCGATGGCATTACCGCCCCCCTCTTGTGGGCGGCGTTGGGCGGGCCGCTGGGGGCCATGCTCTATAAGGCGATCAACACCATGGACTCGATGTTCGGCTACAAAAACGAGCGCTATCATGAGTTTGGCTGGGCCCCGGCCCGTTTGGATGACCTGGCCAATTATCTTCCGGCTCGCCTCACCGCTGGCCTTGTGATCATCGCCGCCGCCCTGCTTGGCTTTTCCCCGCGCCGGGCCTATCAGATCTGGCAACGGGACCGCCGTTGCCATGCCTCACCCAACTCGGCCCAGACCGAGGCGGCCGTGGCCGGGGCACTTGGCATTCAATTGGCCGGGCCTGCGGTCTACTTCGGTAGCGTGGTTGACAAGCCGACCATCGGCGATGCCGGCCAGCCGATCACCCCTCGCCATATCGTGTCCGCTAACCGGCTGCTGCTGCTGACCGCCAGCCTTGGCGCCCTGCTCGCTGGTTTATGCCGGCTTCTGGTTGTCTTCTGATAATTTCTGAGAGAATAGGACTTAGGACTGAGGTCTTAGCGTCTCACCCCGCCTGCGGGGGGATTTATCATCAAGTAACTTTGATGAACTCGCAAAATGCCGTCACCCCGGCGCTCTGTTCAGTACCCCTCAGGGGGTATTGAACAGAATCCCCGCTTGACGGGGGAAAGCCAGGATCCAGATTGGTTGCCAGCCACCGAAACACTGGATTCCGGCCTTCGCCGGAATGACGGATAAAAATGAAGTTACTTGGAACCGCCCCACGCCGCGCGCGGCGGTTTATCATAAAGTTACTTGGAAGGACTGAGTGAAAATTTGCCGTCCCTCAGTCCTGGGTCAAGTGAGCTGGGCCTGCACCCGGCCATGGGCCTTGAGATAGACATTGCATTTTTTGCAGTTGGCCATCTTGTCATGGTAGGAGCCCTGTTCCTTGCCGCCGCAGAGGGTGGCGGTCACCATCCAGCACTGGCCGCCGTTGCCAGGGTAGGCCGGACACGCGTTGCGGCGGTCGGGCGGGCAGTTCTTCATTTCCCAGCAGGTGACCTTTTGTAGGGTGGCGGTGGTAAGCTTGGCGCGGTCCTTGCCATAGACCATGGCCACCAGATCGGCGACCATGACCCCCATCTCCTCGGACTGGTCGGTGAGTTGTTCGGCGGCCTCGGCGGTGGCGTGGGCGGCGTTCTGGACATTCTGGGTGATCTGCTCAATCTCCTGGGCGGCCTTGCTGATCTCGGCCAGCCCCTTGGCCTGGTCATGGGTCGCTAAGGTGATGGCGGTGGTCTTGTCGCCGATGCCGGTGGCTGAGGTGACAATGTGGTCAAAGTCATTGTTGACCTGCTTCAACGACTCGGCGCTGGCTGTCACCCGGTCGATGGTGCTGTCGAGGAGTTGTTCTGTGGTCTTGGCGGCCTCAGCGGCCCGGTTGGCCAGGTTTTTGACTTCATCGGCCACCACCGCGAAACCGGCCCCGGCCTCACCGGCCCGGGCCGCCTCGACGGCGGCGTTCAAGGCGAGCAGGTTGGTCTGGAAGGCGATGCTGCCGATGGTGTTGATGATGGCGCGGATGGCGCCGCTGTCCTCTTCGATCTGGGCCATGCTGCGGGTCAAGTCCACCAGGGCCTTCAAGGTCTGGCCTGACCTTTCGATGTTTTGGTTCATCAGGAGCTGGGAGCCGGCGGTGAGTTCCGAGGTCTGCTTACTCATCTGTGAGCTTTCTTCGAGGGCGGCGGCAGTCTCCTGGACGGCCGAGGCCTGACCGGCGGCGTCGCCGGCCAGTGCCTGGCTGGCGGCGCTGATCGCTGCTGCCGCTTCGGCGACCTGGGTGGCGTTCCCTTGGATATCATCGGCAATTTTGGCCAGCAGCCGGGTCGAGCCCCGGATGATGACAAAAGCGAGGCCAAGTCCGACCAGGACGGTGATGATGGCGCCGAGGATGGTGGTTTGTTTGAAGGCCTTCGTTGAATCCAGCATGGCCTGGTCGGTGCTGATTTCGGCCCGGGCCTGCTCGCGGATCTTGCTTAAGCTGCCCTGGACCTCCTTTAAGGTCGGCAGGGTCTGATTCAGGTAGATGTCCACGGCCTGGGCGCGACCACTCTCTTTGTTCTGGAGGGCGCCGTTGATGGCGATGGCGGTCTGATGCAGGTGGGCGTGGGGCGTCTCCAGGGCCTTGAACAGGGGGGTCAAGGCGGGGGTCATGGCCTCAGCCTGGGTGCGGCCCTCGCCATATAGCCATTTGCCAAGGCCGCACTTGTGGTCATTGGTCTCCACCTCGACTTTGGTGGCCTTGGTGTCAACGAGTGCGGTGATCAGTTTGTTGGTCCAGGTCAGATGGTCGACTACCTTTTGGGAGAGGACGCCATCGAGCTTGTTGCCCTCAATGACTTCGCCGGCCTTCTGGACAATGGCGCTGATGCCAAACAGATTCAGTAGCCCCGAGATGACGACTAAAGTCAGGATGGCCCCGAAGCCAGCGGTGATCTTTTGGCCGATGGTGAGATGTTGAAAGCGCATGGGTCTCTCCTTTATTTTAGCGTTTGGCGATGGAGAACAGACTGTCAAGCTTCAGCTCGTGGAAGAGTTCAAAGAGCATTGGTGACAGGCCGATGACTTCGAGCCGGCTGTTTTTGATCGCCAGATTCTTGTAAAATAACAGAATTTTGCCAATGCCGGAGCTGCCGAGCTGGCTGACGTCGTTCATGTTCAGAACGACAAAGGGTGGAGGGGCGGTCTGCAACTGGTTGAAGGTGTTCTTTAACTCCTCCGCCCCCTTCTCATCGATGATGCCATCCACATTGATGATGATCTTCCCTGCTTCGTTAACAATAGTGACTGCCATGTATTCCTCCTGTTAATAGTTTGGAGAGTTTCTTGGGGTTGTTGAGCGTTGAAATTTTATGTGTTAATTGACGAGGCCCTAACCCAGATAAACTGGATAAGTCCCTGTTGGCTGTAATCCCTTTCCGGTAGTAAATTTCGTCATCATTTTGTTCACGAATTGACACAAGTAAACCAGAAAGGGACTAAAGCCATAAATCACTGCCCAGGGCCAAATTGTTGGTCAAAGTGTTGCCGGCCATGGCCTGGGGATGACGCCAGGTCAAAAGCAGGTGCCGTCCCTCGTCAAGCCAGGTCAGGGCATCGCTGAACTTGCGGATGATGAAGAGGCCGCGGCCACTGGCGGCCATAAGGTTCAGACTGGTGGTGGGATTGGGCAGGTCGTGGAAATTAAAGCCCGATCCCGCGTCGATGACTTCCAGGCTGAAATCGTTGGCAAAACGCCAACGCAGGGTGATCGGCAGGTCCGGGTCCTGTTGGTTGCCATGTTTCCAGGCGTTTAAGATGGCCTCGGTCAGGACCATAGGCATTTGTCTGGCGGATTCGGCGAATTCGCTGTCCTGTAGAGCTTGGCTGACCAGGTCAAGCAGGTGGGTGATCATGGCGTCGATGTCGGCGAAATTCCGGGGTTTGATACGCACCTCGCCCTGGTAGGTCTTGGGCTCTATTTCAAGGGCGATCAGGCTGAGATCGTCGCCGCTTGTGTTGTGGTCGAGCAAGGCCGCTACCTTTTCGGTTGAGCCCATTATCGCGGTCAGCAGGGCTGGCACCAGCAGGGAGACCCGTTGGCTGGGATTTGCAGTAAGCAGGGATTGCACCAGGTCAATGAGTTCCTGCGGCGACAGGGGTGGGGTGTCGGGCTGGTCGGCCAATTGGTGCAGGCCATCACTGTAGATCAGCAGGCGGTCTTTGGTCTGGAGCTGGAAGGTGCCGGAGGTGAAGCTGACGTTATCCATGAAGCCAAGCGGCAGGTTTCGTGGTCCCAGGCCTGGGCTGGGCAGGGCCAGGACCGTGTCGTCCCGCAGGACCAGGATGGGTGGATGGCCGGCCGAGACATAGGTCAGGGTCATGGTCTGGTGGTCGAGTTCCGCCATGACCCCGGTGCAGAATTCATCGGCCTGGAAGAGGCCGGATGAGCAGAGGGTCTGGTTCAAGCGGCCGACGATTTCGGTCAGGTCCCGGCGCTCCTTGTCAAAGGCCATGGCATTATAAAACAGGTCGGTGATGATACTGCGCAGCACGCAGTTGACTGAGTGGCCGGATTGGTCCTTGAGGCTGAGAATGGTCTTGGCGTCCCGCGGGTTGTGCTTGACCAGGAGATGGTCGCCGCCTTCCTGGTTACAGGGTTGGCTGATGCTCTCGACGAACAACAGGAGGTCCTGGTTCAGATCGATGGTGCGGACCGGCTCGTTGTTGATGATCCTGAGGATATTACGGGCCAGGTTGATATTTAGTTGTTGTTCGACAATGGTCTGTTCCAGGAGGTCATTTTTGTGTTTGAGTTCTTCTTGGGCCTTTTTGAGGGCGAGATGGTTTCTGACCCGGGCCTGGACCTCGGTTATCTCGATGGGTTTTCTGATATAATCGACGCCGCCGAGCTGGAAGCCCTGGCTGACGACTGAGGCATCGTCAATGCCGGTGATGAAGATGATCGGGATGTCGCGGGAGGCTTGCCGCAGTTTGAGACGGCGGCAGACCTCGAAGCCATCGATCCCCGGCATATTGATGTCCAAGAGGATCAGGTCGGGCGGGTCCATGTTGACCATGGTCAAGGCGTCTTCGCCATTGGTCACCATGCCGACCTGGTACATTGACAGGGCGCGCGCCAACAGACGGTTGTTCAAGTCGTAATCGTCAACCAGGAGAATCTTTGAATTGCTTAAATCGCTCATGGGCAAAAGGGGGTTACTCATTTTCCTCCTGACGAGAAGGGGCGGCAGTGAGACAAGGTGCTCGCGGGTTGGCTCTTGATCTGACCCAGGCATCGTGCCGATGAAGATTTTCATGCTATGAATACGCTGTACTTTCTGGTAGATAATGATCGATTCTGATACGAATAAATTATAGCATACGCAGATTACGACTGGTATTGCAAGTGCATGGCAAAAAAAAGTTACAACGTGGTACCCGGCGCATCTTGGGCAGTGGTCATTTTTGGCCTTTTGCGGTCATCACGATAGAAATATTCGGAAAAGTATAATGGTCTTGCCTGAAATGCAAACGGTTTACTGGTCGGCTTTGGTCTGGCCGCTGATCAAATTGTTGTTTGCGATGGCTGTCAGTCTGCTGCTCGCGCTGTTTGTCGAAGCACTTAACTGGACCCACGGCATGGCGCGTCTGGCGCGGCCCTTGATTCGGCTGGGCCATATGTCCGAGGCGTCTGGCGCCAGTTTCTCAGTGTCCTTTTTTTCGGGACTGGCGGCCAATACCATGTTGTCCGAGGCTTTTGACCAGGGGAAAATTGACAAGCGGGAGCTCTTTCTGGCCAATCTCTTCAACAGCCTGCCGACCTATTTTCTGCACCTGCCCACCCTCTTTTCCATCACCGTGCCGCTGATCAAGGGGGCTGCCGTGGTCTATGTCGGGCTTACTCTGGCGGCCGCCTTCCTGCGTACCGCCATCATCCTGCTGGTCAGTCACTGGGTGCTGCCGGCCCGTAATGGCGAGACAGCGGTCGTTGCCGCTGGCCAGGCCAGGGGCAAAATCGATTGGCAGGCGGCGTTTGCCAAGACCAAAAAGCGATTCAACCGTAAGATGAAGCGGATTGTCCTTTACACGGTGCCGATTTACACGGCCATCTTCTTTCTGAATCACTGGGGGATATTTGATTCGTTGCAGGGTATTGTGTCGTCCAGGATGACCTGGTTTGATCCCCGTTTGATCAGTATCGTGGTCTTTCATATCGCCGCCGAGTCCACTGCCGGTCTGGCCGCTGCCGGGGCGCTGCTGAACACCGGCAGTCTGGGGCAACGCGAGGTCATCCTGGCCCTGTTGGTCGGCAATGTCCTGGCCTCGCCGATGCGGACAGTGCGCCATCAATTTCCCTATTACGCCGGCATCTTCCGGCCGCGTCTGGCCGCGGAACTGCTCATCGCCAGCCAGCTCTTCCGGGTGGGGGCGGTCATTGTCTTGGGGGTGGGGTATTATTGGTTTACGGCGTAATCAGGTGAAATGCACAAAGGGTTTTACTTTGACAGTGGTGCGCGGCTGTGCTGTAATGACAGGGCGTAGTTTTACAACTATCCAAACGTGGCACACTCAGGAGACTTAAACAACTTTTCTACCTAGATGAGGTGACCCATGCTCGACAAGAAAATAATGACCGAGAGAGATATCCTCTACGCCAAGGTGAAGACCACTCCACTGCGGGTGAAGGTCCGTCTGGTCGACGGCACCATGGTCGAAGGCAGTTTGCACCAGCCGCCGAGTCTGCGGTTGACTGACATGCTGAACCGGCACACCCGTGACAATCCCTTCCTGGCGGTCACTGACGCCAATATCATCTTTCCTGACGGCGATCACCTCCAGTACCGGTTTTTTACGATGAACCGGGAGATGATTGTTTGCTGTTTTCCTATGAATGAAGAGGTTGATCGGGCACTCTAATTCCTCATTGGCTTTTTAGGGCCTGCCTTGACCTTTCACCCAGCCCTAATGCCGTTGACTTAAGCGCGCAACTCAAAATTACGCAGAGTCGTCATTCCGGCATGCAGTAAGCCGGAATCCAGTTCGCCACGCCGCAGCACTGGACCCCGGCTAAAACCACCCCCGTCAAGCGGGGACTGAACAGAGTGCCGGGGTGACGGAAAGAAGGTGCTGTT
>JANNQL010000241.1:0-32215 GCA_031400755.1 Pseudomonadota bacterium
CTTCCGAGAAGTCCTGATGGCCTGGGGTATCGAGCAGGTTGATCTCGAAATCGCGGTACTGGAATTTCATCACCGAGGTGGTGACCGAGATACCGCGCTCCTGCTCCACCGCCATCCAGTCGGAGGTGGCCTTGCGGGTCGTCTTCTTCGATTTGACCGCCCCGGCCAGCTGGATAGCGCCGCCGTAGAGCAGGAGTTTTTCGGTGAGGGTGGTCTTACCGGCGTCGGGGTGGCTGATGATGCCGAAGGTCCGGCAGCGTTCGATCTCTGATTTGTTGAATTGGGTCATAGGGGGGCTTGATTTTTATGAGTTAAGGATATGCTCCGAAAATGCCTGGCCCTGCTGCGAGTCAGTCAGGTGATGGATTGAAAAAATCAACTACTATACCATCAAACTCGCTGCGAAGCACTTCCGAATAACTGACAACGATGATCACCTTCCAGGGCTGCGAGTTGCTGGCCGATGGCGACAGCCGCACCGCTTCGATCAACTGGACAATTTTCTCATCCTCCACCGGCTTCTCCTGATACTTTCTGACACTCTGCCTGATCGTCAACTCTGAAAATTTCATAAAAATCGGTGTACTGCAACTATTGATTGATGGGAGGGGGCCATCCCTGACCTGAAGGAGGCCTTTTGCTTGGCTCTTATGGCAAGGGCGCCAACACCAGGTTGAATTTTGCCTCTGATTCATCTGGTTGGGGATAGTGCTGGGTGATCAGTTGCTCATGGCCTTCGGCAGAGACCATCATATGGATATGGGGCAGCCGACCGACATAGTCCGTGGGACGATTGGATTCGAAGCGGTAGGCGCCTTGGCGGTCAGCAGAGACCGTGGCCCGGTGTGCGTCATCATACTGCCCGGCAGGATTGACCAGCCAGAACTCAAGACGGCTGTTCGGTAGCGGTTTGCAGCCGGTGACCGACAGGACTTGGCCGCTCAAGACATAACCCGTGCCAACCCTGCCCCTGACCGGTGCCCCGGGCCTGTAAAAGGGTCCAATCTCATCATATGGCGTTGGTTTGCAATTTTGGGCAGGGATGAGTTGCCTGTCGCAGGCGCTAAGAAAGCTGAGCAAAAGGCAAGAAAGAAATAATAAGTTAAAAAATTTCATTTGGCGGCCACTTGCAGGTTTCCACATAAACAAATAATTCCCCCTCTATATTCAAGCAAGTTGGCATCTTGTCCCAGGTTGCGCTTCACCTGCTTAACTTTATAGGTAGAGATCACAACAACGGGCAACGGCGTCGTGGAAACGGGGGCGGAATCCCCGGATCAGGGTGTTGTGCCTCGATGGATTGACCCGGTTCGTGAGCAGAACCACGGCCAGGTCACCTTCCGGATCGCACCAGAACGAGGCGCCGGTGAAGCCCAGATGGCCGAAGCTGCGACGGGAGAGAAGCTCTCCGGCACTGGACTTCGTCGCGGAAGGGGTATCAAAGCCCAGACCCCAGGTGCTGCCTGGTTGGGTGTTTGAAGGGCAGACTGCTGCCATGAGGTCTGCCGCCTTGAGGTACGGATGGCTGGCCCGACCCTTGAGCAGGTCGAGCAGGAAGCAGACCAGGGTCAGCACCGCCCCGGCCGTGCCGAAGAGTCCGGCATGACCGGCAACCCCGCCCATGGCGTGGGCATTGTCGTCGTGCACCTCGCCCTGCAGGACTCGCCCGCGCCAGGGGCAGTCCTCGGTGGGTGCGAAGCTGGTCGCATCCCCGAAAGCCGGGAGGCCTAACGGATTGAAGGCGAGCTGTCCGGCCAGGCCAAGGGGGGCGTACAGCCACTGGGCCGCGAACGTATCGAGGGTTTGGCCTGATTTACCTTCAATGATCAGACCGAGCAGGATATAGCCCAGGTCACTGTAGACCGCGCTGGCGCCAGGACTTGATGCTAATGGCTCCGCCAGCAGCATGGCCAGGAGGGCGTCACGGCGTTTATCAACAGGCAGGTCGCGCAGTGCCTCGAAGTAGGGCCGATGGGCCGGCAGGCCTGAACTGTGCTGGAGAAGTTGAGCAAGGGTGATGGCGCTCTTGTCGTCCGGGACTGTCCTCCCCAAGAGGTCCGGCAGACGCTCGCCCAGGCCAAGAAGGCCCCGGTGCTTGAGGCTGAGAATGCCGAGGACCGTGACCAGGGGTTTGGTCAGGGAGGCGAGATCAAAGACCACCCCCTCATGCATGGCTGGATTTCTCTCCACTTGCAACCCGGTGGCGAATAGGCATCCGTAGGCCTTGACCGCTGTTTCCCGCAGCGCCGGCGGGCCGCAAGAAAACCCAAACACTGCGCCAGGAAAGACGCCTTGGTTCAGGGCCTCCTGAAAGAGGCTGTCGAGTTCAACGAGAGGTAAGGTCGTTTCAGTAAATGACATCGTGTTAAAAAAAAAATTACTTGGTCATGAAAAGATTGTGTCGGGCCGCCTCGAAAATCGCCGCCACCGCCGGGTGCTTGATGATCCGCTCGACCGAGATGGCATAGTAGCGTTCCTTTACCATTTGGGTCCGGCCAACGACCTGGACCTGATGTTGGCGCAGCACCTCCTGTTCAATGACCGTGGGCGCCACAAAGACGCCATCGCCTTCCTGGCCAAATACCATAATCAGGGCGCTGTCGTCAAATTCACCGGCAATCGCCGGCCTGATGCCGAGGGCAGCAAACCATCTGTCCAACGCACCTCTGAGGGCCGTCATCTCCATCGGCAACAGCATGGGCGCTTCATGGAGTGACTGGGGGAAATCTGCCCGCAACCGATTGGCAAGTGTCTCCACCGCAAAAAAGGTGATGCCGCACTCGCCGAGCAGATGGCTGTAAGCCTTGACGCTCAAGCCGGCGCGCAGGGGCGAATCACTCAGCACCACATCGAGGGTATGCATGGCCAGTTCAGCCAACAGGGCATCTTCCTTGTCCTCATGGCAAACCAACCTTACCCTTTCCGGCAGCTGCAAGGCCGGCTCCAAGAGTCGGCGGACAATAAATTTTGGCAACACATCAACTACCCCGGCCTTGAGTGACAAAGGCCCGGCCAGCGGCCTTCCGCGGACGGTATCCATCATCTCCCGACCCAAGGAAAAGATCTCATCGGCATAGCGGTAAACCAGGCGCCCGAGGTCGGTAGGCTCCAGATTGCGGCCTTGCCGCTGAAAGAGTTTGGCCCCCATCGTCTCCTCAAGCCTGCCCAGTTGGGCGCTGACCGTTGACGGCGCCAGACTTAGGCGCGTACTGGCGGCAGTCAGGCTGCCTTCGCGCATGACTGTCCAAAAATACAACAGATGGTGGTAATTGAGCCATTCCATAGACGACACCCGTTTCGTTAATTTCTAAACATATTAACCGTATTTTCTAATTGTTCAAACTGTTTTTATGCGGTATCGTCTTGAACATCGAGGGACAATTCGACCTTGTCTCAGTTGAAACAATGGTTGATATTTTCACCCCTTCCCCCCCTGCCCTCCCCCATGAAAGGGGTGAAGCATCCCGAGATCCCCTCCCCTCCAAGGGAGGGGTAGTTTTAATTTTAATGTGACAAAGCATATATAACCGACTACTGCATTTACAACGAACCACCTGCACGGAGCAAGGAAGACAGCCATGAAGGAACTGATCGCCAGACACTGGCATCACCTGCCAAGCGCCGAGGTCCTGGAACTGCTGGAAGGAAACCGGGACAAGGGTCTTGACCGCTTCGCGGTCGAGCACCGTCTTGCCGAATTTGGCAAGAACACGATAAGCACCAGGAAGGGAAAGGGGCATTTGCTCCGTTTCCTGCTGCAATTCCATCAACCGCTGATTTACATTCTCATCGTTTCAGGCCTGGTGACCGCTGCCCTCGGGGAGTGGGTCGACTCCGGCGTCATCTTCGGCGTGGTGCTGGTCAACGCCATGGTCGGCTATATCCAGGAGGCCAAGGCAGTCGATGCCCTGGCCGCCCTGGCCCGGACCATGACCACCGAGGCCACGGTCCTGCGCCAGGGGGAGAAGGTCCGCCTGCCGGCAACTGAGCTGGTGCCCGGCGACATTGTCTTCCTGCAGAGCGGCGACAAAGTGCCGGCCGACATGCGACTTTTTCAGGGCCGCGATCTACAGATAGCGGAATCGGCCCTCACCGGCGAATCAGTGCCAGTCGCCAAAGACCCGGAACAACTTGGGCCTGAAACCGTACTCGCCGACCGGCGGAACATGGCCTATGCCTCGACCCTGGTCACCTACGGACAGGGCACAGGCATTGTCACCACCACCGGCGACGACACCGAGGTTGGGCGTATCTCCCAATTGATTTCATCCGCCGAAGAACTGGCCACCCCGCTCACCCGTAAAATCAACCAGTTCAGCAACGTCCTCCTCTACGTAATCCTGGGGCTGGCCGCAGCCACCGTCATGGTAGGTCTGTTGCGGGGCCAGCCCTTCCTCGATATGTTCATGGCGGCAGTGGCACTCGCCGTCGGCGCTATCCCCGAGGGCCTGCCGGCGGCGGTCACCATCACTCTGGCCATCGGCGTCTCGCGCATGGCCAAAAAACGGGCCATTATCCGCAAACTGCCGGCGGTGGAGACCCTCGGCAGCACCACGGTGATCTGCACCGACAAGACCGGCACCCTCACCGAAAACCAGATGACTGTCCAGGAGATCATGGCTGGCGGCCGGTTTTACACGGTGAGCGGCAGCGGCTACAATCCCCTGATTGGCGCTATTGATAACCATGAAGACGATACTGTCCCCATCAACGCGTCTGCCTTACTGGAATGCTTGCGGGCCGGTCTTCTCTGCAACGACAGCCGGCTCATCGAACAGGATGGGGCCTGGCAGGTGCAGGGCGATCCCACCGAGGGGGCGCTCCTGACCTCGGCCCGCAAAGGCGGCTTAAGCTTCGAGGCTCTGGCCACGGCCCCCAGGCTGGACACGGTACCCTTTGAATCGGAGTACCAGTACATGGCCACCCTGCATGAGGTCGCTTCTGGCGAGCCCTGCCTGGTTTATCTGAAAGGGGCGGTGGAGCCGCTCTTGGCCCGATGCGGGAGCATGATTGATGCGGACGGCAATCCGATGCCGCTTAATGCGTCAGACATCCAGCAGGCGGTGGAGACCATGGCCGCCAAGGGACTGCGGGTGCTGGCCTTTGCTAAAAAGGAGCAGCCGCCAGGGACCGTGGCCATCCATCATACTGATGTGGCGGCAGGACTCGTCTTTCTCGGCCTGCAGGGCATGATCGACCCGCCGCGACCTGAGGCGATTGCCGCCGTCAAGACCTGTCAGGCCGCCGGCATCCAGGTCAAGATGATCACCGGTGATCACCCGGCAACCGCCGCCGCCATTGCCAGGCAGGTCGGACTTTACAATCTTGCATCGGCCCAGGCCGTTCCCGTACTCACCGGGTCGGAACTTGCCAAGTTGTCGGACAGTGAGTTGATTGAGCGGGCCGCCGACACCGTCGTCTTCGCCAGGGCGACGCCGGAGCAAAAACTACGCCTGGTGGAGGCCCTCCAGGTTAGAGGCCAGGTGGTGGCCATGACCGGTGACGGGGTCAACGACGCCCCGGCCCTGAAAAGGGCCGATATCGGCGTGGCCATGGGCATCACCGGCACCGAAGTGGCCAAGGAAGCGGCAGACATGGTGCTCACCGATGACAATTTCAGCTCCATTGAGGCAGCGGTGGAGGAGGGCCGGGGCGTATTCGACAACCTGACCAAGTTCATTGTCTGGACCCTGCCCACCAACCTTGGCGAGGGCCTGGTCATCCTGACCGCTATCTTTCTCGGCGTCACCCTGCCCATCCTGCCGGTGCAGATCCTTTGGATCAACATGACTACCGCCGGTTTCTTAGGCTTGGCCCTGGCCTTTGAACCAAAGGAACCTGGCATCATGCTGCGACCACCCAGGGTGCCGGATTCGCCAATCCTGACCAAGAGCGTCATGTTTCGCATCTGCCTGGTGAGTCTCTTGATGCTCGGCGCCGCCTTTGGGACCTTTGCCTGGGAGTTGTCGTCTGCGGCAACTATTGCCGAGGCGCGCACGGCAGCAGTCAATGTCTTTGTCGTAATTGAGCTGTTTTACCTGTTCAACTGCCGATCGCTTGAAAAATCCGTTTTCCGTCTCGGCTTTTTTACGAACCTGTGGGTCATTGGCGGGGCTGTCGCCATGTTCCTTTTGCAGCTGGCCTATACCTACCTGCCGTTCATGAATCGGCTGTTCCAGAGTGCGCCGGTGGATCTTGCCGTCTGGGGCCGGACGTTTGCAGCTGGCGCGACGGTTTTTCTGATTATCGAGATCGAAAAAATGTTTTGGCGGAAGATGGGTAAAGGACAAACTTGACAGTCCTAAATCAGACATGGAGACAGCTATGGGCATGAAGAAAAAAATCCTCTACAGCACGATATCAAAACTTATTGATAAGGGCCGGCGCGACCCCCGCTGGATAAAAAAAATAGTGGCGCTAACCGTGGTGTTCGGCCTGTTTTGTATGGTCAGTTTCGGTTTCCTGCTCTATTATGCAGTAGGCATGGCCAAAGACCTGGTTGCCGACAAGCCGGACCTGGATCTGCTTGCCATGGAACGGCTCATTGCTGAAAAGGCCCTGGTCCTTAGCCAAGAGCAGCAGCGCCTGATGGCCCCTATCATTAAAGACCTTGCCTCTTCCGGCCTTGCCCCTGAACAGGCCACCGCTCTTAAAGCGCAACTCCTGAGCAGTATCGCCCCCGCTCAGTTGGCCAAGGTGGAAGCATGGAAGGCGAGCGCCAGCGAAAAGGCTGCCGGCCTTTTTGTACTGCCCCCGGCATTTGCCGCTATTATTGAAAATTATACCGGCCTCTCAAAAGAAGTAGTAAGGGCTAGAATCGATGCCTTCCTGGCCTGGTGGCAGCTGACAAAGCCTGAAAACAGCGCCGAGCAACTCCAAAAAACAATGAGAAGTCAGTAAGACTAGCAACCAAACAAACTGCCAAGAGGAGCCTAAAATGCAATTTAGCACCAAACATTTCATCCCCATCCTTTTTGTCCTGTTAACGTTATCCTTCCTTGATTTAGGGGTGTTCACCGATCATGCCGATGCCCGTTCAAGGTCGGGCGGACGGTCCTTCAGCCGGTCCCGGTCAATTTCGCCACCCCCGTCGAAAGCACCCCCCTCTTCGACAAATTACACCCAAAGGTCAAGCTCCGGTGGATTCATGCGGGGACTGGCCGGAGGACTGGTAGGCGGCGCCATTGGCAGCATGCTGTTTGGCAGCCTGGCCAATGCCGGTGCTGGCGGCGGTCTTGGCGGCAGTGGCATCGGTCTCTTTCAAATCCTGGTTTTGGGCGGCATTGCCTATTTTGTTTATGCCCGTTTTTTTAAAAAAAAATCACCCAGCTATGCGGGGTATCAGCAGCAGGGAGGTTCGGCAACCGGCGCCTTTACCAACCCAGGCCACAGCGGTTATTCTCCTCCTCCCCCTCCTGGCGGCGGGACGGTGGCGGATGGGATTGCCATGATCAGACAGTCTGAACCTGACTTTGACCCAGAACATTTCAAAGAAGTAGCGCAGGATGTCTTTTTTCAAGTTCAGGCAGGCTGGATGCGTCGTGACATCGAGTCGTACAAACATCTTCTCGATGCCAGACTGGCCCGAGAATATGAAGAGCAGTTCGCGGAGATGCGTCAAAAAGGACACATCAATAAATTGGAAAATATTGCTGTCCGCAGTGTTGAGTTGGTCGATGCCGGGGTGGACGGTGACGAAGAATTTGTTTCACTTCTTTTTAATGCGAATTTGCTGGACTACACGGTTGATGAAACTTCAAACTCTATCTTGGAAGGAAGTATGACCACCCCTGTCAAATTTGCTGAAAAATGGACTTGGTCCCGTCCGCTTGGCGGGACAGACTGGAAATTGGCAGGAGTTGACATTGTGGACGCTTGAATACACGGAAATAGCCTCTAAGCCGTTGTCAATAAATTACTGTAACACACCATGCGTGGCAACGGCATAAGGGGCCGTACAGGCAATGCCAAATCTGTAATGGTTATTTTGTAACGGCCTCTAAGGTCCTTTATTAACTCCTTACAAAAAATGGATTTGCAAATTATGCCGACGCCTCGTATGCTTACTTAGTTGAGCGAAGAGTTGCTTCCCAAAAAGTGATAGCTTGGAGTGTCCGGAATATCATGTCAAGAAAACAGGAAAAGGGGCAGCCGTTACTTTCCTCCAGCAGCATGGCAACACGCCTGCCGGCAGGGCCGGACGGGCCCGGCCCCTGGAACATCGTCTTCTCTGTGCTCACCCGCACCTTTGTCTGGGGGATGTTCTTCGCGGCCCTGTACGTGCTCAACGCCTTTCTCCTGCTGCTGTTTTTGACCTTCGTCTTCTCCTATATCTTGGCCAACGGCGCTCATCGCCTGGAGCCCTACATCAGAAACCGCACCTGGCGGGTCATCCTGTTCAGCGGGCTTTTTCTGAGCATCCTGACGGCGGTGATTATCTACCTGACCCCGCGGGTCATTGACCAAGCCGAAAATTTCACCAACCAATTCGGGGTCTACACCCAGCGCATCGACCGCGAAATCCTGGGCATGACCCAGCGCTATCCGGTGGTCAACAATGTCCTCCAACACCTCAAGGCCCCCGAGGACAGCAATGATTCTACGCTGCCATCGCCCACCGCTTTCCTCCTGAAGCTAGTGGTCGGTCTGGGTGGTGGTGACAAGGAAGACCCCCGTCAGGCAGTTTTGGGCCTGCTCGGCAGCATGCGCCACATCGGCGTCAATATAATGTCAACGGCCTCGGCCTTCCTCCTGTCTCTGCTCTTCTCTTTCCTCATCATCCTCGACTTGCCCAAGCTTGGAGAGAGTGTGCGAGGGCTTCGTCACACCCGGCTGCGCTTCATATACGAAGAGATGTCCGGCAGCATCCACAGCTTCGGTCTGGTCCTGGGGCAGGCCTTCGAGGCCCAGTTTATGATCGCCGCGGTCAATACTGCCCTCACTGCCTGCGGTCTCTATTTCCTAGGCCTTGGGCCTCACGCCGCCTTTTTGTCGGTGATCGCCTTCCTCTTCAGCTTCGTCCCCGTGGCCGGCGTCTTCATCAGCTCCGTCCCCATCTGCCTGATCGCCCTGCAAGTGGCAGGCCTCCAAGTCATGCTGGCCGCCATCGGCCTGATCGCCGTTATCCATCTGATTGAGGCCTACCTCCTGAACCCCCAGATCTACGGCAACCGCCTGCGCATCAATCCCGTCATTGTCCTGATCATCCTCACCATCGGCGGCAAGCTCTTCCATTTCTGGGGTCTCATCTTAGGCGTGCCGATCTGCACGTACTTGTTCGGCCATGCCATCCGCCTGCCGGAACATGAGTCGCAAAACCAGGGCAAACAGCCACCCTGAGAGTGGACCGAGTGAAGTGAAGGAAGCCAGAGCTGCCGCATCATTTATTTATTGTTTTTGCCTTATGGACAATTCGCTGCGATACACTTGATGATGAAAAAGAACAGGTACGTGGGCGAAGCCCGTTCTGGACTGTAGCTATTGCGTTTTTTATCGCTGAAATGGGCGACAAAACCCAAATAATGACGATTGCACTGGCCGCCGAAGAGGCCGTCAAGATTGGCGGAATAGGATGGATAACCAAAGTCAAACAAATTGTGCCGGTCTGGATGGGGACCACCTGTGGCATGATGATTGCCGATGCATTTGGCATCGTGGTGGGTATTGTCCTCCATAAACATATCCCGGAAAAACTGGTCAAGTGGATTGCTGCCGGCTGTTTCGCTGGTTTCGGTTTGATAGGCTTGCTTTATGACACTCAAATTTTACGCCCCCATTGCAACCTTGTGCGGCGGCAAGTTGCAATAGGCTGTGGAACTTTTATCTGGGTCCTGCCGAAACCACAGAAAAACTTTTGTTTATTATAACTTTCCGTGGTATTAAACAATTTTTAGCTACAGTAGTTGCATGTGAGGTGGTCGAGGCGCAATTGACACTTAACCGCGGACTGGAGTTCGCCCTGAATCATCCGCCTGAGTTAGACAATACAGAAATTTTAGCTGATAATCCTTAAGAGCCACTGGAGTTTTTTTCATGTAGCATCCATCTTGTTTAGCAGTGTTCCGATCTTAGTAAAACAATCCTAATTATTAGACGAAAAATCTCCATGCGGCTATACATTCACGGCAACAAAAAACGATTCAGGCATGCCCTTTTATTGTTTTTCCTTGTAACAGTCTTACTCCCTCCCTCCGTTCATAGCCATGCCATCATCGTGCCTGATGATGGCAAAATCCATCAAGACCTGACGCTAAAGGTTGCTGTCACTCATAACCATGTAGCGCTCCATGCCTGGGAGTGGCCTAGTGAGAATCTGATTGCACCCTGCGCTAACTTCACTGATTTTTCCTGGCATGACCATGACAGCAACCAACACTTTCATTATCCAGAAAACCAGCTTCTAAAAGTAAAAAAAGGGGCCGGAGGCACAAAAGATCACAAATCATTTTTTCCCCAAACAGTGAGCCTCAACCTCACTTTCAAAAAAATACCCTGTAAAATTTCCAATCAATTATCACCTATCACTCCTCCCACTCACCTTGAATTTGTCTTGATAGCGACAGATCTTCCACCGCCGACAGCCTAGCTTCCTCGATACCAAAATAACAGCTTTTTAAAAATCTCCCAAAGGATGCGCCGTTGCTTTATCGTCTCTCTGGCTCATTGCTATTTGGGGTAGTCATACACCATATTATTCATCTGGCAGAGGTACGTTATGAAGTTGAGACAAATCATAAAAGCATCATTTGTTTTATTATTACTTATTATACCGGTTGTAGCCCTTGCTCACGGTATTTCAGAAGCGGATAAGCAGGCTATGCTTGCTGGCGGGAATTTGCGGTATGTGTGGCTGGGCGCCACTCATATGCTGACCGGTTATGACCATTTATTGTTCATTTTCGGCGTCATATTCTTTCTGACCGGTTTCCGTGACATTGTTAAATACATTACTGCCTTTACCTTGGGCCACAGCATCACCCTTATTTTTGCGACTGTATTCGGTATATCAGCGAACTATTTTCTGGTCGATGCCGTTATCGCGCTCAGCGTTTGTTACAAGGGTTTTGATAACCTGGATGGTTTCAAAAAATTCCTGGGGAGGACTTCGCCCAATCTCCTACTGGTCATTTTTGGGTTTGGCCTGGTGCACGGTTTCGGGCTCTCCACCAGACTACAACAGCTGCCGTTGGGTGAAAGCGGATTGATCATGCGCATACTCTCTTTCAATGTTGGGGTCGAAATTGGACAGATCATCGCCTTGGCTATTATGCTGCTAATCATTTCTGGTTGGCGTAAGACCAATTCGTTTACCCAATTCAGCACCGTCTCAAACGGCGGACTTATTACTGCTGGAGCATTTCTATTTATGATGCAGTTGCACGGCTTTGGTCATAATGCAAGTCCTGACCAATTTGGTTTCAGCACCGACAATCACTTTCATGAACATAAAAAGATGGATCAAAAAATCACTGAACAACAAAAAGCCCTTCATAAAACTATTGATTAGGAGAAAAGTATGCGTAGATACATTATTTGTTTATTGGCAGCGTTGGCCCTTTCAGTAACCTCAGCCTATGCCGGGACAGGCCACTCCCATGCCCCTGTAACGCCGGTTAAGGAGGAGCAGGCGATCAAAAATGCGTCCGATGCCGTTGCCGCCATTACAAAAAAAGGCAAACTCGACGCCTCTTGGGATGGCCTAAAACCCAAAGAAGCCAAAACGGTAACGAACCAGTATGGCCAAGAATGGGTTGTTATCTTCAATAACCCTAAGGTAGCAGACCAGGAAAAGAAGACCCTGTATGTGTTTCTCAGTATGGACGGGCAATATCTTGGCGCTAATTTTACAGGAAGCTGAGACCCTCGCAGGTAAATCCATTCAATTCAATTGACCTCAAAGCTCCCCGCCTCCACATTATGAACACTCTTATAACCGCAAGGAGTTCTCAGCCTATGCTCACCCAGGATCTCTCCATATGGAATCACGAGCATGTGTTTGATTCCGGAAACCATTTAGCAGAGCGCGGAGCCAAAACCGTCATGTGGATCACTCTCATTATGATGGTGGTCGAAATTGCAGGTGGCTGGTGGTACAATTCCATGGCACTGCTGGCAGATGGTTGGCATATGAGTTCACATGCCCTGGCGCTTGGCTTAAGTGCCTTCGCATACGTGGCGGCAAGACACTATGCCCGCGATCCACGCTTTGCTTTTGGTACATGGAAGATAGAAGTGTTGGCCGGCTATACCAGCGCCATCCTGTTGGTATGTGTAGCCGCCATTATGGTTATGAGTTCCATTGAGCGCCTGTTATCGCCACAACCAATCCACTATCAAGAAGCAATGTTTGTCGCCGGTATCGGCCTAGCAGTTAACCTTGTGTGTGCCTACATCTTAGGTGCCGCGCATGATCACCACGATGACGGCCATCACCACGATTTAAATTTGAGCTCCGCCTATCTTCACGTCATCGCTGATGCGGCCACTTCCGTATTGGCAATAGTCGCACTTGCCGGAGGCTGGCTGTATGGCTGGTCGTGGCTTGATCCAGTTATGGGCATCGTAGGCGCGGGGCTAATCGTAGTTTGGGCACGCGGGCTGATCATTGAAACGGGAAAAGTTTTACTTGATCGGGAAATGGACCATGGCGTAGTTGACGAAATACGCGAGGTAATCGAAACAGGCTTTTCTGAAGGAGGTTCCAGGTTGGCTGATCTGCACGTATGGCGGGTTGGGAAAAAAGCGTATTCCGCAGCACTGGTTGTTGTTACTCATGATTCTGGGCTTACGCCCGAACGTATCAAGACCGGTTTGCGGATACATGAAGAGATCGTGCATGTTACCGTAGAGATCAATCAGTGCGGTTAATTCCAGTTCGCATTCAAGTTGATACCTTTGTCGGCCGCGCTACGCTGCTCCTCGGCGTACCGATGTACGCTATCGTCGCTGCTCGCTTGCCTCCGCGGTCTCAACTCGAATGCTTGCTGGAATAGTCTCATCTTGAAAGCGAATTGGAATAAGTACCAGCTTGAGGGTAATGTGACGTAAATTTGCGCCACCATGCGCCTAAAATACGCCAATGGCTATTGCGTCCCACCTTGCTAATAAAATAATGAAAGAGGAGAAAAACAGTATGATTATCAACAACTTTAAGACTTTGTCCTGTGTTGTCTTTGCCTGCACTATGTCGCTGGCCGGCTTGTGCAGCAGTGCCTTTGCGGTGGTTGACGACAACACACCCACTCCTGCTCTGTACAGCCAACTGGAGTCATTCCACGGGCATGTCTGCGCCGGATCAATTTTCGGCGCACGTATTGGATTGGCAGCCAAGGAAGCGCTCAAGGCGGCAGGCGGCACTGGAAAATTTTCGGCCCAGTACTACGAACTCTCCTGCCCGGTGGACGGCATCCAGTTGGCGGCTGGCACCACCTACGGGAACAAGGCGCTGACAGTGGAGGACAGGGATGAGCACCGCTTGGTGCTAACCGCTGAGGAAAACAAGCTCGCCGTAGAGGCCAAACTAACTAAGCGGGCGGAAGAAATGGGAATTAAGGGTCGTGATTTGAGAAAAAAGGCAAAAGCGCTCCCGGCCAGCGCTCCGGAAAGACTACAGCTTGAGCAGGAGGTCGAAGAGGTTTATCTTTGGCTAAAAAATACTCCGGCTGACGAGGTGGTTACCGTCACCACGCTAAACATGAAGG
This sequence comes from Pseudomonadota bacterium, assembly GCA_031400755.1. Classification (GTDB taxonomy): domain Bacteria; phylum Desulfobacterota; class Desulfobulbia; order Desulfobulbales; family VMSU01; genus VMSU01. The sequence goes on from JANNQL010000241.1 coordinate 13,701, forward strand.
GAAAGGCTACCTCTTCAGCCAGGTAATGTTGGTGAAAAAACTCTGGGGGTAACTAAAACACCAGGGTTCTTTGTCAATGGAAAGCCTTTGCAGACCTTCAGCCAAAATCAATTAAAAGAGCTGAAAGATGCTGAAATCAAGGCAGGCCAGGCCTACGGTTTGACCGGTGTGCCGGAAACCTACATAATTGACAAGCAGAGGGTACTTCGAGAAAAATTTTTGGGACCGGTACAATGGGACACCCCGGCGGTTCAACAAAAGCTGATGAAATACATTAACCAGTGACGATAGGTTGGAGCGCGAAAAACCATGGCAAAAAAACAGAAAAAGAGGCAGCAGTCACTCTCCTCCAGCAGCACGGCAGAGTCCGAGGCGCTCCAGGCCCGGCTCCAAGACGGCAAAGGCATGATCAAGGGACGGGGACAGGCCCTGCCCTCGCCCCTTGTCGGCCTGAACATGGGGCATTATTTCCTTCTTTTTCTGCTCATTGCCGTGCTGGCTGCCTGCTTCCATGTGCTTTCCGCCTATTGCCACACCATCATCTTCGCCATCATCCTGGCCATCGTCTTCAGCCCGATCCATCACCGCATTCTTCGCCTGACCGGCGGCCGGGAGGATGCGGCCGCCCTCATCTCCTGCCTGACGCTGACCCTGGTGGTGGTGCTGCCCCTGCTCTTCGTCTTCCTCTCCCTGCTTCACCAGGGCATTGAATCATTTAACGCCATGCACGCCTGGATCAAGACCGGCGAATACGAAAAACTGCTCGCCTCGCCCATGGCAACCAAGGCCTGGGCCTTCATCAGCCCATACCTGCCTAACCTGTCAAAATTCTTCCCGCAACTGGGGGGAGAGGCTCAGCCCATCAACCAAACCATCCTCGATCTCACCTCGCAGGTGGGTAAATTTCTGGTCAGCCAAGGCGGGGGGCTTATCGGCAACTTAAGCGCCTTTATCGGAAAGTTCGTCCTCATGCTGTTCACCTTCTTTTTTGTAATTCGCGATGAGGAGAAGATCTTCCGCTACCTTCTGCACCTCATCCCCCTGCATTCCAGTCATGAGGAGAAGATCCTCAACAAGATCAAGGCTGTTTCCTGTTCAGTGCTGCTCGGGACCTTCCTCACCGCCTTGGCCCAGGGCGCCGTCGGCGGGGTCGCCTTCTGGCTCACCGGCCTGCCGGGCCTGTTCTGGGGCAGTATGATGGCGTTTGCCGCCCTCATCCCTTTTGTCGGCACGGCCCTGATCTGGCTGCCAGCGGCGCTCTACCTGCTCCTGCTCGGCAAATGGGGGGCCGCCGCCTTCATGGCCCTCTGGTGTCTGCTGGTCGTAGGCTTGCTGGACAACCTGCTCCGCCCTTTGTTCATGAAGGGTTCGGCCAATATGAGCACCATGCTCATATTTTTTGCCATTCTGGGCGGATTGAACACCTTCGGCATGATCGGCCTGCTCTATGGTCCGCTACTCTTTGGACTGGCCATGGTTCTGCTCTATATCTACGAAATGGAATTCGAACCGTTCCTGAGCCACCAGGATCATTCATGAGGATTAATCTCGCGCTGAGACGCGGAGAAGCAGTGGATCAGGACTGAGTGCTGAGGACTGAGGGACAGCATGACCTTCACTCAGTCCTCAGTCCTTAAGTCCTCAGCACGCTTATCTTCAGCACACCTGTGCGCGTTAGTTCCACAAAAACGCAATTGGTGACCGTGTGCAGCATGGTTCTTTTTTTTATCACACTTTGTAGCATTGTCGCTTGACAGAGAATGGGCTTTTCTCCATACTGGATTTTATGACCCCTTTAAGGAGATGGCCTTGAACACAGAATCTTTTAAAATCAAGCACATTGCCGCAAGCCTGTTGGTCGCGGCCATTTGCCTGGTTTCATTCAATTTCTTTTACGTTTTTCCCCTTTTTGACGATATCCTGCTCTCCTCCATGGAAAGCGACGCCACCCAAGTCGCCAACCATATCAAGCGACTCTGCGCCAATTGCCTGGATGGCGCCGCGCCTCCTGTTGAAATAGAACAAATGCTTACCGATTTTGACATTAAGAGGGTCATGATTTTTTCTGACGCCGGCGTCGTCATCTATTCCACGCAAGCAGCCGACCTCGGCCAGATCAACCGGTCCCAAGAATTCATGGATATTGTCAGGCTCGGCAAAAAATCTTCTCGGGTTATGCACCTTAAGCAACAATCCGAAAGCGGCAAGGCGCATGTCTCCATCTCGCAAATCCTTGTCCCGGTTATGGATAAAGATCGATTTCTAGGGGCCTTTAGCATAGAGCGTGATATCAGCTTCTATCAAGAGCGCCTGCGGACCATCAAGTTCATTGCCACCGGCATGCTGATCAGTGCCGCTGGCGGGGCCCTGTTTTTTTTATGGCTGATAATGAGAAAGGCCTTTTTTGCCGAAAAAGAGCTCAGACGGGCCCACGATCAGCTCAGCACCACCATTGACGCTATCCCCGACCCCTTTCTGGTCATCGATCGCAACTACCGGATAGTCATGGCCAACAAGGCCGTACGCCTGGTGGCGGGCGGCGATCCAGTGACCAAAAAATTACACTGCCACCAGGTCTCCCATCATCAGGACGCCCCCTGCACCGGTAACGACGACCCCTGCCCCCTGCCCCTGGTCCTGAAACACAAACAGCCGGTCAATATCATCCACACCCATTACACCGTAAGCGGCGAGCCACGCTGGGTCAACATCACCGCCTCACCCATCTTTGACGAAAACGGCGAAGTCATCCAGATGATCGAGGCCTGCAAGGACATCACCCTCCAGAAGGAGGCGGAACAGCAACTGCTCCAGTCGAAAGAGGACCTGCAGGAAACCAACCGCCATCTCGAGGAGTCCATCGCCTTGGCCAACAAACTGGCAATCGAGGCCGACCGCGCCAATGCCGCCAAGAGCAACTTCCTGGCCAACATGAGCCATGAGATCCGGACCCCGATGAACGGCGTCATCGGCATGACGGACCTGTTGCTCGGCACGAATCCCTCAGCCGACCAACGTGACTATCTCGCCACCATCCGCTCCAGCTCCGAGGCCCTCCTGACCATCATCAACGATATCCTGGACTTTTCGAAGATTGAGGCCGGCAAACTGGCCCTTGAATCTATTGATTTTAATCCGCAGACGCTGGTGGAGGAGTGTAGCGACATCTTGGCCATGGCCGCCCAGAAAAAAGGCGTCGAGTTCATCTGCCAAATCGACAGCCGGCTGCCGACCCTGGTCCACGGCGACCCTGGCCGTTTGCGACAGGTGATCACCAACCTGACCTCCAACGCCACCAAGTTCACCAACCATGGCGAGGTGGTAATCCGCGTCAAGCCCACCGAATTTTTTGACCATGACCTGATGCTGCTCATTGAAATCAGTGACACCGGCATCGGCATGGACCCCCAGCAGATACCCACCCTGTTCGAGCCCTTTGTCCAGGCCGACGCCTCCACTACCCGGTCATTTGGCGGCACCGGTTTGGGGCTTGCCATCTGCAAACAGTTGGTGGAATTGATGGGCGGCCAGATCGGGGCGAAGAGCCGCAAAGGCGATGGCTCCTTCTTTTGGTTTACCGCCAGACTTGGCCTGCCGGCCTCGGCCAGAACAGCCCCAAGACCTTCGGCCCAACTGCAGGGCATGCGGGCACTGGTGGTGGAGGACAATGCCAGTTGCCGGCAGTGGCTGATCCACTCGCTGACCGAACTGGGCTGCCAAGCCTCAGGCGCGGCCTCCAAGCCAGAGGCCGTGACCGCCCTGCGTCAGGCCAAGACGGTTGATCTGCCGTTTCATGCCGTCTTGCTTGATGTTGATCTCCCCGATGGCGGCGGTGAACAATTCAGACGACAGATCATGACTGATGCCGATTGCGGCAAACCGAGTCTGGTCCTGATGACGCCGCTTTGTCGCACAACAAACAATGACCAGCTCCGGGCGAGTGGCGTCAGCGCCCAACTTGACAAACCCATAAAACGACAGGCCTTGCTGGCGGCCATGACTGCCGTCCAGCGTGGTGAAACCAGTTTTACCGTAAATGGCCCGACCAACGAGGTCCAGGCCTTCGAGGCCCTGGCGGCCTCAATCAAACCAGGGGCCAGGGTCCTGCTGGCCGAAGACAATCTGACCAACCAGAAAGTGGCCTTTGGCTTGCTCAAGAAATTCGGCATTGAACCGATAGTGGTCCAGAACGGTCAGGAAGCCGTGCAGGCAGTCCAGCACGACAACTTTGACCTGATCTTCATGGACTGCCAGATGCCGGTCATGGACGGACTGCTCGCCACCTCCACCATCAGAGACCTGGAGCATGGACAACAACAGCGACGCACCATAGTCGCCATGACTGCCCACGCCTTGACCGGGGATCGGGAAAAATGTCTGGCGTCCGGCATGGACGATTACCTGAGCAAGCCCCTGTCCGTCAAGGCCCTGGCGGCAGTATTAATCAAATGGCTCGGCAAGACAGAAAACCATGGAGCAGAGACAGACCTGATAAAAGACCTGCCCGAACAGACGGACAAGGCAAAGACAGCCCTTGTCCTTGACCGCCGCGACCTGCTGGCCCGGTTGATGAACGATGAGGAACTCGCCCGGGAGATCCTCGCCGTCTTTATCATTGATATGCCGGAAAAAATTGCGGCACTCCAAGCGGCTGTGCATAACGGCGATGCCATACAGATCAAAGACCAGGGCCACACCGTCAAGGGCGCTGCCCGTAATATCAGCGCCCAGGCCCTCCAGGAGACCGCCTGGCAGATAGAAGAGGCTGGCCGCGCCAGCCAGATCAGCCAAGCTGCAGCCCTGCTACCCCTCCTTGCCAGCCAATACCAGGAGTTGGAAAAAGCGATCAAAGAGTTTACAGGTTGATTTTTTACTGATCAGGCCGATAGACTGAAGGCTATTAGGCTGATCAGTTACGAGTTTTTTAAGCCCTCCCACCTATCTATTTATTTTTTCTTTGTCCTTCATGATTTATTTGCTAAACTTGAAATAGAGTTTGAGTCCAGCCCCATCAATTCCAGAACTCCAGCAAAAGGAACCAGCTGTGCCGAAAATGGTTGCGACCAAAGTCCTGGTGGTCGAGGATGAACAGACCCAGCGCCGGTTATTGCAGGCCAAACTGGAAAAGGAAGGCTATCAGGTGGTCCTGGCGGCTGATGGCCAGCAGGGCCTTCAGGCCTTTCTCGATGACCCTGAAATCCGATTGGTGATCACCGATCTCAGCATGCCGATTATGGATGGCTTCGGACTCATCGAAGCCCTGCGCAGTAACGAAAGCCGCTACACCTATATTATCGTCCTCACCGGCCTTGAAGATAAGACCTCCCTGGTCAGGGCCCTGGCCCTTGGCGCCGATGACTATCTGAGCAAACCAGTATTGCAGGATGAGTTGTCCCTGCGCTTGCTCGGGGGCAGAAGACTGCTCCGCATTGAGGGTCAGGACGAAATCATCATGGCCATGGTCAAGATGGCCGGGGCCAGAAGTGGTGAAACCGGCGCCCATCTTGACCGGGTACGGGCCTATACCCTAATCCTGGCCCGCGATATGGCCGCGACCCAGCCGGAACTGGACCTGAACCAAAACCGAGCGGAAGACATCGCCCGGGTCAGTCCGCTGCATGACATCGGCAAGGTGGCAATCACCGATCTTATCCTCCATAAACCAGGCCGTCTGACCGAAGATGAAATGGAACAGATGAAGAACCACACCGTAATCGGCGGCACGCTCTTGAAGGATATTTATGAACGGACAGGATCATCCTATTTGCTTCTGGCCTATCAGGTGGCCCAATACCATCACGAGCGGTGGACGGGCGGCGGCTACCCCGAAGGCCTGACCGGCGAAGACATCCCTCTGGCGGCCCGGATTGTCGCCTTGGCCGATGTCTTTGACGCCCTGACCACCAGGCGCTGCTACAAAGACGCCTTTCTCTACGAAAAGGCCAAGGCTATTGTCCTTGAGGAACGCGGACGGCATTTCGACCCCATGGTGGTGGATGCCTACCTGCGGCACGAAGAGGAATGGCTGGAGGTCATGAATCGGTATCAATAAAGACAGACTGTAGGCTTTTAGGCTGATGGTTCGACTCCGCTCACCAACCGACCGGTCCCTGAGCGGAGTCGAAGGGCGGTACTTACAGTGTGTGGAGATCCTTCCCCTGCCGTTCTCTGTCCTCTCTTGCCTAACAGCCTACAGTCTAACCCCCTAATCCACTTCAGTAGTTCCCCCTACTCCTCCGGCTGATCGTAAGAGTCCAGGTCTTTCTGATGTGAACCGATGCGTAGCTTCTGAAAACTCTCCTCCAGCCATTCCACCCCGACCAAAACCGCAATGGTAGCAATGGTAACCGCCAGGGCCATGCCGTAGTGGCCCATCCCCACTGACGAGCCGATGGTGGCCAGCACCCAGATCACCGAGGCCGATGTCACCCCGGTCACCAGCCCTTCTTTCGACATAATGACCCCTGCCCCCAGAAAGCCGATGCCGGTGACCACCTGACTTAAGACCCTTAGCTGGTCGCCTTGGCTCGGCGCATAACTGGTACCCAGCGTCACAAAAATTGTGGTGCCCAGACAGATCAGGCTGCTGGTGCGGATGCCAGCCGGCTTGCCGCGCAGTTGCCGATCGAGACCGACCAGCGCCCCGCAAACGATGGAGATGATAATTTTTTGCCAGAGGTCAAACGATGTAAAAGAGATAATTTCCATATTTTTTTACCACTCAAGTTTAGGCTTACTTGTAAATTTTGACATAAATGAGTTTATCATCACCCTCTCGGTAAAAATCCTTGAGCCGCGCTGCAAGGGTGAAACCAACCTTTTCATAAAAGCGGCAAGCCGGTTGATAGGTGGGCAAAGATGAGGTGTCGATATGGACCTGGCGGCCGCGTTGGTCGGTGATGATCTTTTCCATGGCGTCGGCCAACATCTGCCCAATACCGGCCCGGGCAAAACGCGTGGCCACCGCAATCCAATACAGGTCCCAGCAACGGTCGGTCATGGGGATAAGTCCGAAAACAATGAAACCTGCCACAGTATCGCCGTCTTTGGCGCAGTAGCCATAGTATTCCTGAAACGGATGCTTGGCGGCCTCCTCGCAGACCTCCATGGCCACGTCGATCTCAATCTCCACGAAATTACCCCGGTCGATCAGTATCTGCTTGATCTGGGCAATATCCTCCGGCAACAGCACATGAATGGCGATCTGACTCATCGCCTGGCCCCCACAAAGGAAAGCAAACGGCGCACCAACTCCTCAAAATCGATCCCACTATGCAGGGCAGCGGCGCAGAAACCAGCGTCCGGACTCAGGCAAGGGTTGGCGTTGACCTCTAGAATGTAAATCTCCATGGCCGCACCAAGACGGATATCCACCCGCCCATAATCGCGGAGCTGAAAGATCTGGCAGCAGCGAATGACGTCGCGGTGCAAGGTGGCCACGACGCTGGCCGGCAGATTATCAGGAAAGAACCGTGGGGTATGGGCATACTCAAAGGCGTCCTCTTCCCATTTGGCCCGATAGCCGACTATTGGATAGAGTGAGTCAGGAAAGGCGCTGAAGTCGATTTCGGCAATGGCCAAGACCTGCAACTCCGGATACCCAAGGACCGCGACATTGATTTCCCGGCCAGCGATGTACTCCTCGATGATCAAAGGGCCGTGCTGATTGTAGAGGCGCTCGGCGCCAGCCAGCAGTTCAGCTCTCGTCTGAAAGATCGAATCCTGGTCAATACCGATGCTGGCGTCCTCAAACCTGGGCTTGGCAATCAACGGGTAGTGCAGGTCAACGGCGTCTAGGGTCTCCGTCCCGTCGTAGAGCATGAAAGACGGCGTCTTAAGGCCTGCTCCCTGCAGAAGCAATTTACTGGCCGCCTTGTCGGTGGAGAGCATCAAGGCAAAGGCAGACGAACCGGTAAAGGGAATTCCTAAGAGTTCCAGGATGGCGGCGGGATGGCCGGTCAGGGTGGGGTCCTCGTTGACCGATTCGCAGAGATTGAAGACCATCTCAATCCGGCTTTTCTCAATGGCCGACAGCAGGGCGGCAGGGTCGCCGCTCATCGGCAGTAAAACCATCTGATGCCCCAGGGCCTTGACGGCATCGGCGACAGCCTCCACCTGCACCAGGACATCACGGGAGGCCTGCCAGCCCGGTACTCCCGCTGGCAAAGGTTCGTTATAGAGGATGCCGACCCGCGCCGAAGTCACGGCCTATCCGCCCTGGCAATGGCGGAATCGACAATGGTCCTGATCAGTTCAAGATAGGGCATACCGAGCTTGGTCGCCAGGATGCAGAGGTCCGAGTGTTCGGGGTGGAGACCGGCCAGGGGGTTGACCTCAATAAACTGGGGACGGCCCTCCCCATCGCAGCGTAGATCGACCCGGCCGCCGTCCCGGCAATTAAGGGCAAGATAGGCATCGAGTGCGGTCTGCATGGCATCCTTTGCACAGGCGTCATCGGCCAGGCGGTACTCCACCACATCGTCGCAGAACTCCTTATTGCGGTACGAGTAGACCTCCGGGTCTGAGTTGGCAAGCAGGATGATCTCCATGGCCCCCATGACTTTGGCCTGATCACCGCTGCCGAGTATGCCAACGGTGAACTCACGACCCGGCAGAAAGGTCTCGACCAGGACCGGCTGCCGATATTTCTTGATCAATTCCAAGCCAACAGTGAGCAACTCGTCGTGATTTCGCACCTTCGAGGCAGTGGTCACCCCCTTGCCAGTACCCTCCGACACCGGTTTAACAAAGAGGGGAAAGGGTAGCGTAATCCGGCTGAGTTCCGCCGCCGTCTCAGCCACCGCAAAATCAGGGGTGAGGATGCCCTTATCGCGGATGACGTTTTTGGCCAGCCCCTTATGCAGGGTCACGGCCATGACCAGGGGGTCGGAAAAGACAGAAGGGATGGCATAGGCCTCCAGCAAGGCCGGGATCACCGCCTCGCGGCCAAAGCCATGCAGGCCTTCGGCGATATTGAACACCAGGTCCCAGGTAGCGCCTGCCGCCAATCGGCCAACCAGGGCCCGGACATTGCCGATGCGCTCCGTCTGGTGGCCGAGTGCTTGAATCGCGCCCTCTATGGCGTCGATAGTCTCGGGCTGATCGAACTCGGCGGTCTCTTCCTCGCTAAAGCCCGCGGCCAGGTAGTCGGCCCGCAGATCGTAGGTGAGGCCGACCCTCACACCACCGCCTCCAGGTGCCGCCGACGCCGCTTATCATCTGTTCGCGATGCCGTGTCAGGATAGGAAAAAATCTTCCCTTCATAATTTTTTAGCAGCACTTCCCCTTGGCCCATGGCGACCACCGTCTCCGGCAACAGCGGAATCTTGCCGCCGCCGCCAGGGGCGTCTATCACATAGGTGGGCACGGCATAACCGCTGGTATGGCCGCGCATGGCTTCGTATATTTCGAGCCCCTTCTGCACCGGGGTCCGAAAATGGGCCGAGCCGACTATTGGATCGCACTGATAGAGGTAATAGGGCTTGACCCGGACCCGCATCAGGCCCTGCATCAGTTTGGTCATGACGGCGGCATCATCGTTGATGCCGGCCAAGAGGACCGTCTGACTGCCGAGTGGGATGCCGGCGTTGGCCAGACGATTGCAGGCGGTAATCGCATCAAGGGTCAATTCACTGGGATGGGTGCAATGGATGCTGAGCCAGAGGGGATGAAAGCGTTTCAGCATGCGGACCAAGTCCGGGGTAATGCGCTGGGGCAGGACCATGGGGGTCTTGGTGCCAATGCGGATGACCTCGACATGGGGGATGCGCCGCAGGCGGGTCAAAAGCCAGTGCAGACGGGTATCGGGCAGGGTCAGTGGATCGCCGCCGGAGAGGAGGACATCACGGATCTGGGGGGTACGCTCGATATAGGCAATGGCCTTTTCCCACTGCTCCATGCCCAGTCCGCAACGGCTGCGTTTGCCGACAATCCTTGACCTCGTGCAATAACGGCAGTTGGTGGAACAAAAATTGGTGACCAGAAACAGCACCCGGTCCGGGTAGCGATGCACCAGGCCAGGGGCCGGCGAGTCATCCTCCTCATGGAGCGGATCAGCCGACTCGCCTGGACTGATGGTCAATTCGCGACTGATCGGCACGACGCTGCGCCTGAGGCTCTGGGTCGGATCGTCGGGATGAAGCAGGCTGGCGTAATAGGGGGTGATGGACAGGGGTAATCTGAGGTTGGCGACGGCATGAATTTCGTCATCGGTCAGGTTTAAGATTTTTTCTAATTGGCCAAGCGTGGTGATCCGGTTTTTTAACTGCCAGTGCCAGTCGTGCCAATCTTTGTCGGCAACAGACGGAAAATGGAGGTGGCGGAAACGAAGCGTGTTGGATAGGGCTGGAAAACAGTCGTGATCAGGAAAAAAACGGATATGTTTGCCAGGGGATGGAGGTTGGTCTGGAGGCTCCTCTGAATTGTCGAGCACCGGTGCACTGCCAAGGTCAAATGATTGTTCCATTGCTGTCCTCTTTTCTTGTCTTTACTGGGTTAAAAGGGGCGTACCAAGTTTAATGAATTTGCTGACCTCTATTGGCTCGAAAGTGTTAAATTACGCTATTGCCAAAAGCAATAATTTTCAATTCTTTTTTTGCGCCAGATGATTTTTTCTTGCAGTCATGTTGACGTTGATATTGTCAAATAAACGCCTCAGCTAAAAAAATGACGATTACCTACAGTAAGACTCAACCCAACGTGGGAAAAACCTCCTTTATTTCTTTCACCTCTTGATAAATCCATTTATCCGGATATAGTGCTTTACACTATGAAACAAACAACCACTTTGCTCAAAGCCTTGACCGAAGAAACCCGCCTGCGCCTCTTGGCCCTCCTCTGGCAAGGGGAACTCTGCGTCTGTGACCTGATAGCGGTGCTGCAATTGCCGCAGTCAACCGTGTCCAGACATCTTGCCTTGCTTAAGAATGCTGGGTGGATAACTGATCGCCGTCAGGGGCTCTGGATGTATTACCGCCTGGCAGACGAGGGGATGCCCTTGCGGATGGCCTTGCAGACCGCCATTCTGCCCCACCTTTCTGGTCTGGCGGTAACCCAAAAAGACTTGGAGCGTCTTGGCCTCTATCTTGAGAAAAAGTCGCAAAACGCCTGCGGGTGATAATGAAACTAAAGAGGGAGGAGTTGCAGATGAGTAAGGCCATGACCAAACGCTTATCATTTCTCGACCGGTTCCTGACCCTGTGGATATTTCTCGCCATGTTCGTAGGGGTCATTGGCGGGTGGTTATATCCCGGCATCCGGGACCTGATCAATCGATTCCAGGTGGGCACCACCAATATTCCCATCGCCATCGGCCTGATTCTGATGATGTACCCGCCTTTGGCCAAGGTCCGTTACGAGAAACTCCATGAAGTCTTCCGCAACGCCAAGGTGTTGACCCTGTCGCTGGTCCAGAACTGGATCATTGGCCCGGTTCTCATGTTCTTTCTCGCGGTCGCCTTCCTCTCCAACCATCACGAATATATGGTGGGGCTGATCCTCATCGGCTTGGCCCGCTGCATCGCCATGGTCATCGTCTGGAATGATCTGGCCGAGGGCGATACCGAATACTGTGCCGGACTGGTGGCCTTTAATTCCATCTTCCAGGTGCTGTTTTTTTCATTCTACGCCTGGATATTCATCACCATCCTGCCACGATGGTTCGGGATCGAGGGGGCGGTGGTCGATATTTCCATGTCCGAAATTGCTAAGTCGGTCTTTATTTACCTGGGCATCCCCTTTATCGCCGGCATGATTACCCGCTTCGTCGGCGTTAAAGCCAAAGGGGAGCAATGGTATCAGGAAAAACTCCTGCCCCGACTCAGCCCGTTGACCCTAGTCTTTCTGCTCTTCACCATTCTGGTCATGTTTTCCTTGAAGGGCGAATACATTGTCCAGTTGCCACTCGATGTGGTGAGGATCGCCATTCCGCTTGCCATCTATTTCCTGATCATGTTCCTGGTGTCGTTTTTTATGTCTTATAAGGTGGGAGCCACCTACGAACAGGCGACGACCCTCTCCTTTACCGCCGCCTCCAACAACTTCGAACTGGCCATCGCCGTGGCCATCGCGGTCTTCGGCATCGATTCGGGCCAGGCCTTTGCTGCGGTGATCGGTCCTCTAGTCGAGGTGCCTGTCCTGATCAGCCTGGTTAGTGTCGCCTTCTGGTTCAAGAAGAGATACTTCCCCTTTGCTAAGAAGACCCCGACCGGGGTGTGCCATGTCAGTTGCAAACCTTAACTGCGAACGAAGGTTGCAGGAGTACCAGGGCCAATTCCGTTTTGATTGGTAGCCGCCAGCAGGCCTTTCTGTAAGCAAATTGTAACTTTCCTTGAGGCATATAAGATGAAAACCAAGGTCCTCTTCCTTTGCACTGGCAACTCCTGCCGCAGCCAGATAGCGGAAGGCTGGGCGCGCCATCTGAAGGATGACGAGATCGATGCCTATTCCGCCGGTATCGAAAAACACGGGATAAATCCCCTGGCAATCAAAGTCATGGCTGAGGCCGGGGTAGATATTTCCGGACAACGCTCCAAGGTAATCGACGAATTGCAGGGAGCGCACTTTGATTACGTCGTCACCCTCTGCGGCCACGCCAACGGGACCTGCCCCTTTTTTCCGGGCAAAAAGTTTCATCGAGGATTTGATGACCCGCCAAGGCTGGCGGCCAACGCCAAAAATGAAGAGGAAGCCCTGGAACATTACCGGCGGGTACGGGACCAAATCCGTGATTTTATCCTGACCCTGCCGGAAGCCTTTCGTGCTGAGGAACCATCATGACGGAAGTACTCATCTGTTACTGTTTCAACTACACGGCCACGGACATTGAGCACGATGTCCTTGCCCATGGCAGGTCAACGATTCTTGCGAAAATCATCGCGGAGAAAAAAGCAGGGGCCTGCCAGTGCACGACAAAAAACCCCAAAGGCCGCTGATGCCTGGCTGATGTCCGCCGGGTTGCGGACACTATGTTGCCTACAAGGGGAATGAACATTGCCCCATAACGGGAAAGGAGGAGTGATGAAAAAAATTGAGGTGTATGATCCGGCACTCTGTTGCCCAACCGGGGTTTGCGGCCCGAGTGTTGACCCGGCGCTGGTCAGCTTTGCCGCCGACCTGGATTGGCTTAAGGCAAAAGGGCCAGCGGTGGAACGTTTCAATCTGGCCCAGCAGCCGGGGGCCTTTGCCAAAAACGAAACCGTGCGCCGCGAACTGACGGAAAAAGGCACTGATTGCCTGCCGCTCGTTATCCTTGATGGCGTCATTGTCAGCAGCGGCAGGTACCCGTCACGCCAAGAGTTGGCAGGCCTGGCGGGGGTTCCCTACGAGCCGCCGCCGAAACCGGCCTTTATCCTGCCCATGGCGGATGCCGGAGGCTGTTGTCCGACCCCGGATAATGGTCCGCCGATACAGGCGGATGGCGCTTGTTGTCCCTGGCCTGGAAAAGAAAATAAGGGAGGATGTTGCTGATGCTGCTTGAACAATTTCCATCCCCGCCCACCCGCATCATGTTCTTCACCGGCAAGGGCGGGGTAGGCAAGACCACCACCGCCTGCGCCACGGCGATAGCCCTGGCGGGACAAGGCAAAAAAGTGCTCCTGGTCTGCACCGATCCGGCCTCAAACTTAAGCGATGTCCTGGGAACGGCAATCGGTGAATCGCCGATGCCAGTCGCGGGCACCACCGGGCTCTTTGCCATCAACATCGATCCCCATGAAGCGGCCCGCGCCTATCGAGAAAGGGTGGTTGGCCCCTTCCGCGGCGTTTTGCCGGAGGCGGCCCTTGCCTCCATTGAGGAACAACTCTCCGGGGCCTGCACCACGGAAATCGCCGCCTTTGACGAGTTTGTCAAATTGCTCGGCAACGATGAGGCGACCGACGGCTACGACCATGTCATCTTCGATACCGCACCCACCGGCCACACCCTGCGCCTGCTGGAACTGCCCGCCGCCTGGAGCCAGTTCATCGACACCAATACTTCAGGCACCTCCTGCCTCGGTCCCCTGTCGGGCCTTACGGCACAACGCGCCTTGTACAAGGAGGCGATGCGCCGCCTGTGCGACCGCAGCCTCACCACCCTGGTCATGGTCAGCACCGCCCAGGAAAGCGCCCTTGTCGAGGCGGCCCGCAGCAGCGCCGAACTGGCGGCCCAGGGTATCGGCAACCAACTGCTGGTGATCAATGGTGTCTTCTCCGTTACCGACAAAACCGATGCGGTTGCCGTCGCTTTGGCCTCGGAAAAAGATAAGGCCTTGGCCGCCATGCCAGCAATGCTTAAGTCTCTACCCCGCATAAACCTGGCCATGCAGCCGGAGCCGCTGCTCGGAGTCCTGGCCCTCAGCCGTTTTGCCGAAGACCGCTGCCTCTCCGGCGCCACCGGGGCCGCAGCCCTGCCCGTTCCTCCAGGATTTGCCGATTTCGCTGTCATGATCGACACCCTGGTCAAGCGCGGCCACGGGGTGATCATGACCATGGGTAAGGGTGGGGTGGGCAAGACCACCTTGGCGACCGCCATTGCTGTGGCCCTTGCCAATCGAGGATTTACTGTTCATCTCTCCACCACCGATCCCGCCGCCCATCTGAATCTTAGCCTGGGATCAACGGTTGCGAACCTCTCGGTCAGTGTCATCGATCCCCATGCCGAAAGCGTTAAATACCAAAACGAGGTCGTGGCGGAAAAGGGGGGTGGGCTGGACGAGGCTGGCAAAAAGCTGCTCGAAGAAGACCTGCGCTCGCCCTGCACCGAGGAGATTGCCGTCTTTCAGGCCTTTGCCCGCAAAGTGGCAATGGGCAGGGACGGTTTCGTGGTGCTCGATACGGCGCCCACCGGCCATACCCTCATGCTGCTCGACGCGACCGAAAGCTATCACCGGGAGGTCTCCCGCTCCAAGAGCGCTCTCCCCGAGGCGGTCACCACTCTTTTGCCGCGCCTTAGGGACCCGGATTTCACCTCGGTCTTTATCGTAGCCCTGCCGGAGGCGACGCCAGTTCAGGAGGCAGCAATGCTGCAGGCCGATCTCCGTCGGGCCGGCATCATGCCAGCGGGCTGGATCGTCAACCGATGCCTCACCCCGCTTACGGTCAGCGATCCGGTGCTTATGGCACGCAGGGCTGCGGAGTCTCCCCACCTGGCGAGAATCACTCTGGAACTGGCCCGGTTCGTCATTATGATCCCCTGGCAACCGGCTGCTGAGCATGGTGGCCTAGGGCAGCGGATACGCCTCTGAAAACCCACTTCCCCCCCTTTCTCCGTCGCTGGTGCAGCAGCGGATGTGCGAGTTATATTGGCCAGTTTCGCCGATCAATGAAGATGCCTGTTTGCTATAACCCGCCTATGCGAGCAGGTCCGCTGAAAAAGTAACTGCGGCTCCATGCAATAGCTTAGATCAGCTCTGCCATCAAATCAAAAGGAGATAGTCCATGAAAAAAATTCTTTTCACCCTCTGCTTTCTCTTCTTCGCCAGCACCTGTTTTGCCGAAGGCAATGTCACGCCAGAGTGGCGCTCCGCCGGGTTTAACGATTACGACGCCAGCTCTTGGCAAGCCAGCGCCTTTACCCTGGAGGATGCCAAGGCGTGGCGGGATGCAGGGTTTGCCCCAGGGCCGGCCGCCTCCTGGCAGAAAAAACGCATTAGCCCTGCGGATGCCTCCCAATGGAAGGGAGCAGGGGTCAAAGACGCCAAACAGGCAGCTAAATTGGTGAAGGCTGGCCTGTCTCCGGAAACCTACAAGGCCGCAAATCCAAAGGGCGATCTTGGGGATGATGAGGTTATCCAGCGAGCGGGCCAGGGGAAATAAGCGTTGCCAGTAATCAGTGCTGGCATAACAAAGTGGGGAAGATTTTGCAATCTTCCCCACTTTGTTATGCCAATCGACCCGAATAGGGTAGGATAAAGTATTAGTTCAGATACCGTTCATGGTCCTCCACTAATGAAAACATGGCGCACCATGAATTCAGGAGGAATATGGAATAACTTTCCGTCCGCCATCATGGCCGTCCCTCGTGCCACTCACCAGTCCAATCAGGTCTTCTACATGCTGTTGCAACAACTCTGCCTGACTGCGCAACTCTTCGGAAGCACTGGCCGCTTCTTCCGAGCTGGCAACGGTTTGTTGGGTGACCCGATCGATGTCGGCAATGGCAGTATTGATCTGCGAAAGCCCCTGCGTCTGTTCGCTTGACGCTACGGCAATCTCACCGACCAAGCCACCCACCTTTACCGCCATACCGGCGACCTCGGAGAAATCCGCGTTGGTCTGGGCCAGCAACTTTTCGCCCTCATTCACCTTGGCCACGGTGCCCTCAATCAGATCTGCGGTATTGCGGGCAGCATCGGCGGCTCGCATGGCCAAATTCCTTACTTCATCGGCGACAACGGCAAAGCCTGCCCCGGCCTCACCGGCCCGAGCCGCTTCGACTGCGGCATTAAGCGCCAGCAGATTAGTCTGAAAGGCAATCTCATCAATGGTTTTAACAATTTTTGAGGTCTGGTTACTGGCTTCCGAGATATCTGCCATCGCCTTTGTCTGAGCAGACATTGACTGGTTGGCCTTCTCGACTACCGTATTGACCTCGACCATGAGGGAGTTGCACTGGACGGCGTTATCAGCGTTGCGCCGTGCCATACTCGAAACCTCTTCCAGAGAGGCGGAGGTCTCTTCCAACGAAGCCGCCTCTTGGGTTGCCCCATCAGAGAGTTGAATGGCTGATTCGGAAAGCTGCCGGGATGAGGCAGATACCTGGGCGGCGTTGTCATCTAACCCGGCCACAATGATATTCACCGGCTTGATGACGAAACGGACAAGGCACCAATAGACGATGCCGCATAAGGCGAGTAGGATAAAGGCGGTCGCAATGCCATTGATAACCCCCAAATGCCATAAGTCGTCAATCAGTTCACTATCAGTGCTTTTTACCTTTTGGTCGATGCGGAGGGAGGCTTCAGCGATGTTTTTCTGAATACTGGCATGGCTCAAACCGATCTCGACAGCACCGAGGGACTGCCCTTCAAATTGGATTTCCTTACGAATGGTTTCTTTGCTCTCCCCCTCTCCCTTGGCCTCAGCCAGCGATTTATTGTCCGTGCCAGAAAACGTAACGTAAACGATATCCGTGTCTTGAATAACACTTTTACCTAGTCTGGTGAGAGCATCAAAATCATAGGCAATGATGTGACCAGCTCCAGTCTGGGCCAGCAAAGAGGCAACAGAATCACCCTTTTTCTTCAGTTCCGCTGCCAGCAGTTTCTCCTGCTGTTCTTGTTCATAGCGCAAGCTGGCCACAAATCCATCCTTCTGCTTGGTCTGGGAATTGCCCGAGCTATAGAGTACCACCGCTGCCAGCACGGACATTAAGACCAGCGTCAGGGTTGACACAATCAGGATGAACCTAGCGGCAATACCCCTATTTTTAAACATCATCAAAACCTCCTTGACATAAGAATATAACGGTGGTGTGCAGCAGGAGAGTAAGTTCGCTGCACACCACCGTTACAAAGTGCAACCGTTTACTTCTTGATCTTGGCATCAACCTTTTTCATGATATCAAACAGGCTTACATAATCGCTCGGTTTGGTGGTGTTCGTAAAGCCGGTATAGTTTTTCTGGATGGTGGTATACACGGCCGGGTCTTTGATGTTGACCAGCGCCTCTTGGATTTTTTTCATGCTGGCCTCATCGACCTTGGCGCCTACTGCAATTACATGCTCATACACCGGAGCGCTCTCAGCAATAATCTTGAGGCCTTGATCCATGTATTTAGCCGCCACGTCCGGCTTGAGACCGCCAGCGTCATGCATCCCTTTGATAACGGAAGTCGCGACATTATCGTGCTTACCGGTAAAGTCGTATTTGATGGAATCAAAGACGCCAACATCCATCAACATGACCGCCGGGAGGTAGCAGGAGAGGGTAGAATCCCGGTCGCCAAAGGCGAATTTCTTGTCTTTAAGATCGGCCAAGGAATTGATAGCGGAATCTTTTTTGGCGATGATCACCCCTTTGAAGGTCGGCTGACCATCAGCAAGGGCTGTGGCCACCAGACGCACCTTGTCCGGGTGCAGGCCGGAGAGTTCGGCGTAGATCGAAGGCCCCATAAAGGCAATATCGATTTCGCCTTTGATCATCGCCTCGTTAAAGGAGGCATAGTCCTTGGAACTGCGAAAGGTGAGCTTGGCCCCGGTCTGAGCCTCAAGCTCGGCCATCAGCGGCTTGAACATGGTGGCCAGCTCGGCCGGATTTTTATAGGGATGCACCCCGAAGACATAGGTTTCGGCGGCCAACACGGGGGCTGAGAAACAGCAGGTGAGCAGGGCTACAGCTACAACAATCTTGATGCACAATGTCTTCATCTTGTCACTCCTTGTCTCGTTTTTATAAATACCCAAAAGGGCCGTTCCTAATCCTACTTTGTCACAGTAGAAATACCTACTCCAGATTGCTTTTCCCCTCCGTCACGTCGCACCATACGGGTCGGAGGGGGAAAGCACCCGTTTCTTTAAGCCTATAAAATTCGGGGT
>JANNQL010000242.1:0-7793 GCA_031400755.1 Pseudomonadota bacterium
CTATAAGCTCCGGCAAGGCCGGCACCCAGGTCCAGTGCACGACCTGCCATACCGGCAGCCTCGGCGCGGCCCATCACACCAATCCCAACGCGGCCACCGGCAACTGCACCTGGTGTCACGCCGACCCGCGTGAGGGCTGGAGCACCATGCGACCCGGCGACAATGGCGGCAGCAGCGCCCTGCCCACCCAGTTGGCTTGCGCCAAGTGCCACGTGCGGGTCTCCGGCAGCACGATCTACATCGACAAGATCGTCTACGCCAACGGCAATTACGCCAACGCCCCCACCCGTACGGCGCAGCACACCATCAGCGGGGTGACCAGCGCCTCCATCTACAACTACGGCATGTGCTTCTCCTGCCACAATGGCACCACGGCGACCCGGGTCAGCGTCTTCCACGCCAAGCCGGCCAGCGGTGCCTCCAGCAACCGTTACGACAACATGCGTAACGCTCCAGGCCGCGGCTCCTTCAACCTCTTCTGGAGTTCGTTTCATGGCCAGAAGGACAGCAGCTTTGGCAAGGAGAGCTACTCGGGGAACGACAACGACTTCCAAAATCCGACTGCCGGATATGGCTTTAAGCTGAACGTCCCCTGCGGAATCAATAACGGCTGTTCGAGCGGCAGCACGGTAAGTGTGCCGGTGCTGGCCTCAAAGGCCGTACCCGCCCCGGTCGGCAGTACGGTGCATGACCAATTCTCCCTCTCGGCAAGCTGTAGCTCCTGCCACGCCGCCACCAGCGAGGCGGCCCGCACCAACGGTCTTCACATTACCTGCAGCACCTGCCACAGCAATGCTAAGACCTCGGTGGTGAACTCCATCCTCTCCGGCATCAACGGGACCGGGGTGAATTGCCTGAACTGTCATGACAAAACCGCAAACGGCGCCCTCACCCACGGCACCACGGTGGCCGAGGTCGCGTCGCTTCATAACATGTTCGTAGCCAGCACCAGCTGCGCTACCTGCCACACCACCGGCACTGCCGAGCAACGCCTCAACCTCCACCCCGTCTGCACCACCTGCCACAGCAGCAACACCCAGGCGGTGGTCAATGCCATCAGCTCCGGCAAGGCCGGCGCCCAGGTCCAGTGCACGACCTGCCACACCAGCGATCTCGGCGTGGCCCATCACACCAACAACCCCAACGTGGCCTCGGGCAACTGCACCTGGTGTCATGCCGATCCACGCGGCGGCTGGCATACCATGAGGCCCGGCGACAACGGCGGTGCGAGCCAATTTCCGACCCAGCTCGCTTGCGCCAAGTGCCATGCCCGGGTCTCCGGCACGACAATCTACATCGACAAACTCGTCTACGCGAACGGCAATTACTCAAACGCCCCCACCCGCACGGCGCAGCACACCATCACCGGGGTGACCAGCGGCTACATCTACAACTACGGCATGTGCTTCTCCTGCCACAACGGCGCCAGGGCGATCCGGGCCAGCGTCTTCCATGCAAAACCGGCCTCCGGCTCTTCCAGCAACCGCTACGACAACATGGACAGCGCCCCGGGCCGTGGTTCCTTTAACTATTTCTGGAGTTCGTTTCATGGCCAGGAAGATAGCAGCTTTGGCAAAGAGAGCTATAATGGCAACGACAACGACTTCCAAACCCCGACCATCAGCTTCGTGAACAAAACGATCCCCTGCGGCACCTTCAACGGCTGTTCCGGGAGCACCACCAAGGCCGTGCCGGTGCTGGCGGCCAAGCCGGTGCCGCCTGCCGGAAACAACCCGCCGGTGGCAAACAACGACACCTATACAGTCAACACCGGCAGCAGCAATATCTCCTTGAACGTGCGGGCCAACGATACCGACCCTGATGGCGACAGCCTGACCATCAGCGCCGTGGGCACTGCGTCCAACGGCGGCACGGTGGCCAACACCGGCACCAGCCTCACCTACAGCCCGGCTGCCGCCTTCACCGGCACGGAGTCTTTCAACTATACGCTACGGGATCCCGGCGGCCAGACCGACATCGCCACCGTCACCATCACCGTCATCAATGGCAGCAGCAATCTGCCGCCGGTGGCGAGCAACGACAGCTTCACGGTCAACGGGGGCAGCAGCAACAACAGCCTGAACGTCCTCGTTAACGACACCGACCCGAACAGCGACAGCCTGACTATCAGCGCTGTGGGCACCCCGTCGAACGGCGGTACGGTATCATACACCGGCGCCAGCCTCACCTACACCCCGGCCGCAGGCTTCACCGGCACGGAGTCCTGCAGCTACACGGTGCGGGACCCCGGCGGCCTGACCGCCAGCGCCACCGTCACCGTAACCGTCGGCAGTGCCGGGGCCACCTCGGTGCAGCCCCTCAACCAATGGGCCGCCTTGGGTAATGGCGCTTCCGGCATCTTCATCCCCGGTTCCGGCGCCAATCGCCTCGTGATGGTGGCGGTCCATTACGAGTACGGGAGCGCCACAACCCCAACCCTGACCGTGAAATACGGCGGCAAGACCCTGGCCCAGATCGGCAAGAGCAACAATACCCGCGACGATGTCTGGCTTGGCTATCTCAAGGAGGTCGATGTCGCCAGCCGGAGCGGTGATTCCGTGACCGTCACCTTCAGCAGTACGCCAAGCACCTACACCCTGGCTGCCGCCTCATACTCCGGCGTCAACCAGACGAGTCCTATTCAAGGTTCGGTGGTCAATCAAGTGGCCAACGGCGGCAGCTCCGCCAATCCGACCTTCAGTTCTCTGTCCGTGGCCAACAAGGGTTACGCCTTCTACGCCATCACCGCCAATCGTGGCGCCGCCGTCACGCCGCCGTCAGGCTACACGGAACACTTTGAGTCTAACGTCAACTCGGGTGAGTATTCCGCCAGCGCCGCCTCCAAGGCGATCACCGCCGACGGCACGGAAAGCAAGACCCTGACCATGGCCTCAGAGCGTTGGGGGCTGGTCGCGGCCTCCCTCAAGCCGGCGCCCTGATCCTTTGCCCCGTCTCCCTTGGCTGCTAGACCAGGGGAGACGGGGCTTCCTTCATACAAAAATGCTGCCAGCTACCGGCTCGGTAGCTGGCAGCATTCCGCACCAGAAAATATCCACCGTTACTCGGCACCCTCCTCAATGCAAATCAGTCACGCACATCCCATATATTGGTTGATGGCCAAACGATGCCGACTGCCTTTTGTCCTGATCCTCTTCACCTTGGCCCTCCATGCCGAAGTTGCTCACGCCGGGTCTGTTGTGGTCAACCCGCGGCTGACCAGCGATTTCTCCATCGATACCTCCTCGGCAGAAAGCGTTGTCAGGCAGATCATCAAGCCCGGCATGTCGGATGAGGAAAAGGTGCTGGCCTGCTGGCGTTTCATGCTGGACCATTTTTACCATTGGCACCCACCCCAGGAGGATAGCGTTCCCGGCGAGGTCCATGATTTCGCCAAGGCCATGAACTCCTACGGCTACGGGCCGTGTTTTGTCAATACGCCGGTCCTTTGCGCCCTCTGGGAAAGTGCCGGTTTCGAGAGCCGCGCCTGGAGGCTGAGTGGGCACACGGTCCCAGAAGTTCGATACAACGGGGCGTGGCATATGCTCGATGCCGATGCCAGAGGCTGGCATCGCGGCCAGGATGGCCAGATTGCCTCGGTTGAGGAGCTGGCCCGAAACCCCTCCCTGTTCCTCCTTCCCACCGGGAGGTCTGACCCCTACTACCCGTTCGCCTTCCCCGACGTGGTCTCCGCCCCCCTCACTCCATGGAGCCAACCATCCAAAATGATGGACCTCTTTCACTCCGTGGAGGACAACCAGATCCTCAACCATCGCGCCGTAACGGGCCACCCTATGCACCTCACCCTTCGTCCGAGGGAAACAGTCATCCTGGCGGCGAGCAACCAGGGCGCCTGGAACCGGACTGGTCGGTGGTATCTACCGCAACATATCGAGAAAGATGACAGGAGCGCCTTGCAGAGCGGGCCGGTTGACATCACCGGCGCCTTAGGCTATGGCAATGGCGAACTTCTCTGGCGGCCCGATTTGACCGATGCGAGGACGCTCGATCTCCTGTGGTTGGGCTCGGGCAATGTCAAGGCCGGGAAGGGTGGGTTGGAGCCCGATCGAGAAAATAATGAAGGCCTGGCTGTGTTTCGGGTCTGGTCCCCGTATGTGATGGTTGGTGGGCGGATCGCTATGCAAATCGGGGCAACCATCGTTAATAATCCTGTCTTTGAGATTTCAACCGACGGAGGCTATATCTGGGGTCCTCTTACCATTGACAAGTGGGACTTGGGGAGTGGACCAGGGTCGCAGGCCGCTGAGGTGGATGTGAGTTCCCGGGTGGCCGGCAAGTACGAATACCTGCTGCGCGTCCATCTGGGCAAGACGCCGCTCGCGGCAGCTGAATTTGCCACGACCTTCCAGCTGGCCCCACTGTCACTGCCAAAGCTGAGACCTGGCCGCAACCGGGTCACGGCCTTCCGGGGGCCGGACGAAGGGCACGTGCAATTGGTGCTGGGGGAGCAGCAGTTGGCGGAGGCACGCTATCACGCCAAGGCGTCCGGGGTGATGTCTACTGGCCGTATCGAGCCGCGGAATACCGGTGAGCCTTGTGCGGTCATTTACAAATTAACTGCACCGGCGGCCTTGACCGCCATCTCGGTGGGCGGCCGCCTGACCATGGAGCGGGCCGAAAATCAGTTTGTCGAGGCCTCCTACAGCCTTGATCAAGGCAAGACATGGCAGCCGGTCTGGCGTCAGGCCAATACCAGCAACAGCCAGGACCCCGAATTCGAAATCGACAAACGGCTGAGTTTCACCAATCCAGCCAAGGCCAGGGAGGCCCTGATCAAGTTTACCCTGCAGCGCAACTCACCCTTTTGTTCCGTGACCGGGATACGGCTTTACGGCTTTTACCGTGAGCCTCAGCCAGAGGAGAAGGCGCGACTCAACGTCGAAATCGTCTGGCAGGAACGGCATGACAAGCTTTGGACGGAAAGGAAGTTGAGGTTAGTGGTCAGCCGCTTTCCCCAGGAGGTGGAGCTTGCCTGCGACGGGGAGGAGGTGAGGCTGGAAAAGATTTCGCTGGCGCCAAAAGGCGATGGCCGGTAGTTGAATGGTGGTGGTGCCGCAGACAAGCGCAGACTTCGAAAAGTCCGATCTACTGCGTCCCCAAGGGGGATTGAACTGAATCGCGTGGCATTTTTGTTTGTTCGGCATACCTCTGTATGGCCTCGCTTACCTGCTTAGCCATCTCCTGACTTTTTTCGAGTTCATCAATTTTGCCTTGCACATAAACTAAAATACAGCCGGTTGACAGTTGGCCAATCAGGTGTTACCTTTGTATCAGGTGATACACTGGAAGGGTTCCTCTCAACCCACAAGGAGGCACACAATGACGCAATTCGAAAGAGATTTTGAACAAGTGTTCGTGGATGCGGCCATGGCCGAAGGGCGTGAATTTGGCGCACCTCTGGGAACTTTCGACGAAGCCATGCAGACCTGGGAATGTACATTTGTCGATGTGGCTTTTGCTGAGGCTGACGATTTTACCGAGACAGCGTGCACGCCTCAACACCATGAATGAAGCGTACCAATTTACCAAACATGTATATGTCTAACAACAGACAGCCGTCTACATCTGTTACCATCTGAAATTGCAGGCGTGGATCGCAGTTGGCTGACTGCTGGCGAGGACTACTATGGAGCGCATATCGCAGGAGGTTTCAGGGGACAAGTATCATTGGATACTGTTTTTCTACGCTGTCCCCTCGACGCCGGTCAGCAATCGGATGAAGGTCTGGCGGAAACTGATGAAGGCCGGGGCGATGCCACTGAAGGGGGCGGTCTATATCATGCCCTTTACTCATGAGCATTACGAGTTCCTCCAGTGGCTTGTCGCCGAAGTCAGCGCTATGAAGGGCGAGGCAGCCCTGGTTTCGATCGAAAAGGTCGACACAATCAAGGATTCCGAGATCGTCAATCTTTTCAATCAGGCCCGGATCAATGACTATCTGGCCGTTGAAAAAGAAGTTGAAGCGTTTATTAGGAAGTTGCACGACATCAAGAAGGGCGGGCAAGGCCAGGACCAAAAAGGCTTATCAGGGCACCTTGATAAAATTTTTAAAAGCTTTGCCGAGACCAGAAAGATCGATTTTTTCAATAGTCCCGAAGGTGGCGCACTTCATGAAAAATTAGGCCGCATCAAGGATGAACTTAACTCCCTCATGGGGGCCAAAGCAAATATCGACCGGCCCTCAACCATTACCCGAAAATCGACAGCCGTCTATCAAGGACGGGTATGGGTTACACGAAAGAGGCCATTTGTCGATCGAATGGCCTCGGCCTGGCTGATCAAGAGATACATCGATTCCGAGGCCTTGTTCGAATTTATTGAAGAGAGCGAAATGGACGACATTGCCCCGGCGGCAATCGTCTTTGATATGGGCGGCGGCGAGTTTACCCACCAAGGCGATCTCTGCACCTTTGAGGTCCTGATCAAGGCCTTTGGCCTCAAGGATAGGGGGCTCAAGCAGATTGCCGAGATCGTCCATGATCTTGACGTGAAGGATGAAAAGTATCATTCTCCAGAGGCTGCGGGCCTGGAAGGGATCCTCTCCGGCATTCGGAAATCTGCGGGGCAAGACAGCGAGGCCCTGAGCCAAGGGATGCAAGTCTTCGAAATGCTGTATGTGTCAAAAAACTCATAAGGAGACGCCCCCATGCCCGAAAAACCATCATTTGGCGAGGCCTTCCGTTACTGGTTGAAACTCGGTTTCATCAGCTTTGGCGGGCCTGCCGGCCAGATCGCCATCATGCATAAAGACTTGGTCGAAAAGAAAAAATGGATTGATGACGACCATTTCCTGCAGGCCTTAAATTTCTGCATGATTCTCCCCGGCCCTGAAGCGCAGCAACTGACCATCTATATCGGCTGGCTTCTGCACGGCACCCCTGGCGGCATTGTTGCCGGCGTCCTTTTTGTCCTGCCCTCGGTCTTCATCCTGCTGGCCCTCTCCTGGCTCTATGCCGCCATGGGCAGTATTCCGGCGGTGGACGCCTTTTTTTATGGCCTGAAGCCGGCAGTGGCGGCGATCGTCGCCGAGGCGGTCATCCGTATTGGCAAAAAGTCATTGAAAAATGAAGTGCTCATCCTCTTGGCGGTGCTTTCGTTTGTCGGCATCTACTTCCTCCACATCCCGTTCCCGGCCATAATCTTCAGTGCTGGGCTTATCGGGTTGGTCGGTAGCACTATTCTCCCCTCAAAATTTGTGGTGACCGGTAAAGGCCCATCGACATCTGCCGAGTATGTCCTTAACGATTCGTATCCTTCCCAAGGGCATCTGGCGAACTGGCGGCATTCCCTAAAGGTGATTGCGGTCTGCCTGCCGCTCTGGTTTCTGCCGGTTGGGCTCCTCGGACTATGGCGGGGATGGCACGACATCTTTGTCGATATCGGCATCCTATTCAGCAAGGCGGCGATGGTCACCTTCGGCGGGGCCTATGCGGTGCTGGCCTACATCAGCCAGCAGGCGGTGAGCCATTATGGCTGGATGCAGCCTGAGCAGATGATCGATGGCCTGGGTCTGGCGGAAACCACCCCCGGACCGCTGATTATGGTCACCCAATTTGTCGGTTATCTGGCGGCCTATAATCAGGCGCAGGGCTTAACGCCGGCGGTGGCCGGCATCATCGGCGGACTGCTGACCACCTGGGTGACCTTCACGCCATGCTTCATGTGGATCTTGGTCGGCGCCCCTTACATCGAAAAAATGCGCAAAAACGAAAAATTAGGCGCTGCCCTGTCGGCGATCACCGCCGCTGTCGTTGGCGTCGTCCTCAACCTTTCCG
>JANNQL010000243.1:0-18793 GCA_031400755.1 Pseudomonadota bacterium
CCTTCTCGCCCATGTGCTCGTCCGGGCTGATCTTTAATTTCGGTCATACTACCCCGACCCTCAAGGCCGCCAAGGTATCGGTGAACAATGTGCCGGCCTATGCCGGGCTGGCGGCGGTTGACGCCTATATAGGCGCCACCGAATCCACCGAGGACGACCCTTTGAACAAGGTCTTCCCCGGTGAGTTCCGCTATGGCGGCGGTCATGTCATTGAGGACCTGGTGGCGGGCCGCAAGGTCATGCTCCGCGCCACGGGCTATGGCACCGACTGCTATCCCAATAAGGCCATGGAGAAGGAGATCACCCTGGCCGATCTGCCCTATGCCATGCTGTTCAATCCCAGAAATTGCTATCAGAACTACAACTGCGCCGTCAATCTGTCCGAAAAGACGATCTACACCTACATGGGGACCCTGAAGTCCAATGGCCGCAGCGCCAATTATTGCAGCGCCGGTGAGCTCAGCCCCCTGCTCAATGACCCCTTCTACAAGACGATCGGTCTCGGCACCAGGATATTTTTGGGCGGCGGGGTCGGCTATGTGACCTGGCACGGCAGCCAGCACAACCCGAATGTGCCCCGCTCGGACAATGGGGTGCCACGGCGGGCCGCCGGCACGATCATGGTCCAGGGCGACTTGAAGGGCATGTCGTCGCGCTGGTTGAAAGGGGTGAGCCTGCAAGGTTACGGCTGCTCTCTGGCGGTGGGTCTGGGAATTCCCATCCCCATCTTGAATGAGGAGATGGCGGCCTACACCGGGGTCTCCGATGCCGAGATTTACACCCAGGTGGTGGATTACGGTTATGACTATGCCAACCGGGTGAGCCGTAATTACGGCGAGGTCAGCTACGCCCAGATGAAGAGCGGTATGATCCAGGTCAATGGCCAGGATGTGCCGACTTCACCCTTGTCCAGCATGGTGGGGGCGCGGGAGATCGCCGAGACCTTGAAGAAGTGGATCTTGGACGGTAAATTCCTGATTCAGAAGCCGGTGGTGACCCTGCCTGAGAAGTAATTCCCATCAATACCGTTGTTAGCTGTCCATCTCGTCGCGAAGCCCCAATCTTTCCCAAAGAAAGGTCACATCCAAGGGGTCTCCGCCGGTCTGGGCAATGCGGCGCGCCTCAAGCACTTCGATGGACTTGAGCAGGTTGATGACGGACATACGCCCCTGTTTTGTCTTGACCGCCTCAAGGGGCGCCTTGCCGTTTAGTGCGGGCAGCGGAATCTCTGGCCAGGTTTGATAGTGTTTGGTCAGATACTGGTGAATGATCTGCCGCTGCACCTCCTGCGGAATATCTGGTTCCGGCAGCGGCTTGGCGCTGGCCTGGGCCTTTGGCGAACGCGGGTCAACCAGGTCGCGGATGGTGAAGTGGATGGCGCTGCCGGCAATATTTTCCAGCCAGGATCGCGCTGCGTCGGCCAGCGCCGTGGTGCGGCAGAAAACTTCCAGGGTGTCAGGGGCTTTCGCCGTCAACGAGGCCAGGGTGCGCTGCATTGACTCGTCAGCCTCAATAAATCTGGTCCATCCTTCATCCCGGTCGCCATCGACATCCACTTGCTTGGCAAGGGCCTCTTCCAGCGCCTCCCAGTCCTTGACCCGGTAGTGATCGGTGGTCAGGATGATTTTTCCGCCGGTCGAGGCATCCACGAGTTGCGGCATCGGGCCCTCGTCTAGGATGGCATCCAGCCAGCAGTCAATGATCGAACAAGCGGTAATTTCGCGCCGCAGTTGAGGGTCATCTTCTTGGTCGGTTTCCCCGAGGATCTCGTCCAGACAGTTCAACGCCGTGCGGCGGTCTATCGGATAGGTGGCGCCGCTTATCACAAAAGAGTCATCCTGCCGCAGGAGTCGGGCGCCGAAAGTGTCCCACCGCACCAGGGAATCGGCGGCGGCCTTGTCTTCAACCCAGACCGGCGGCTCATCCGGTTGTGCCATGTCGGCCAGGAACAGGCCTTTGCCTTTGCTGACCTCACGCACTTCATAGAGGCCCAAGGGGCGCCGGGCCAGTTCCAGCAGCCATGCCCTGCCGTTGGCGGACAGCAGTGGCCCGCCTGTACCAAGAATGATCTCCATGGCGGGAGTGGTGCGGCCATTTATCTCAAACTGGGCGTCGCCCAGCAACCACTATCAATAGACTTTTTTCGCCAGACGCAGCGCTTTGGAGCTGATCGATAAACCCGCCTGCTGCACTGCCGCCAAATTCACTTCGAATATCAGCTTTTTGCCATCGAGGCTGAGGTTGACCATCGCCCCCTGTTGCGCCGAGCCTGCCGACTCCATTACGGTCAACACCGGTGATCCCTGCAAGGTGGCGAGCAGCTCGGTCAGCGTGCCTTGTTCCGAGGCGCTGATGAACAGGACGCGGCATTTTTTCAGGTCGGCGCGGTCCGGTTGCCTGGTAACCACCAGCTGGCGCACACCCACCGATTTTTTTTCCAGCGCCGGCAAGGCCGCGCCAAATGGGGCGTTGCCCAGTACGCACACCGGCAGGCTGCCGTTCAACGTGCCATCCGGCCATTCGGTAAACAGGGCGATATTGTATAAAAAAAGGGCCTTGAGGTCGTACTCTGCCGCTTCCTCGGCGCAAACCATCGGCGTCGAAAGCAACAGGGCGGCCATCCCCAGCGCCGCGAGCAGGTGCTTAAATAGCCCCGGTTTCATCAGAAGCGATAATCCAGTTGCAGCAGGAAGTGCCGACCCGGCTGCCGTAGGCTGTTTTGGGCAAACTCGTCGCCGGCCGGGTCTTCGTAGGCTTGATCAAACAGATTGTAGAGACCGAGCGACCACTCGATATTTTTATTTAGTGCCTGGCTCAACCGGGCGTTGGTCAGCACATAGTCGCTAACTTCACCGATTTTGCTGGCGCGGCGCGCCACATATTGCCCTTCTAGACCAGCGCGCAGCGACCACCAGGGCATCGGTGCGGAGGCGTTGAGTTTGGCCAGATGGCGCGGGGAGTTGCGTGGCGTTCCGGCCGACTCGCGCACCCGTTGCCAGCTATAACCCAGTTTCAGCCGGGCGCCGTTCTCCCACAAGTGCTCCCACTCCAACTCGGCCCCGTGTCCATTGACCAGGGACTGGTTCTGGAACATCATTAGACCATCAGCCGGGTCGGTGATCAGGGTGATTTGGTCGTGCACCTTGTAATAGTACAGCGTGCCCAGCAGCCGGTTGTTGCCTGTCACCATTTGTTCGGCCACCAGTTCGTAGGTTTCGATTGACTCCTGCTCCAAGTCGGGATTGACCTTGGCGGTATTGCCGCCATCCTGGTAAAAACGCTCGTAACTGTTAGGCGTTCGGAAGGCAGTGCCGTACAACAGTTTGACGCTGCCGCCTGCCCCGCGCTGCTGGATCAGGCCCAGGCGCGGGTGCAGATTGAGGTCGCCCGCCCTGTCGTTGTCGAGACGCAAGCCGTAATGGAAAAAGAGGTCCGGGCGCAGCGCATATTCGTCCTGGAAATACAGAGCCTGTTTGTCGTTGCGGCGGCTGTCGTCCAGACTCATCGTGTCCGGCAAATAATAAGCGAATTGGTCCTGTCGGTAATCAACAATGTATTCCGCCCCCATCACCATTTTGTGCAGTTCGAAATAGCTGCTCACCCACTGCACTTCGCCGCCCGCCCGCCGCCCGCGCGCCCCGTCAAAGCTTGCCGTGTTTAGTGTCGGGTCGGTGTAGTATAAATAACTGCCGTCATACGACATGGTATCGTGATAAACCCGCGCCGAAAAATCAAGCTTGTCGTTCCAGGCGCGGTGATATCTCAAATCGAGCAGGCTTAATTGATCGTCGGTATAGTTGTCGGATGAGTTGAAGTCGGCGCCGTATGAAGCGGTGGGCATGAATTTCTTGCGCTCGGAGGCCGCCGCCGTAAGCAGCCATCTGTCGTTTTCCAGCTTGGCGTAAAAGCTTTTTTTGCGTTCGCCGTCCACATTCACGGCATAGCCGTTGTTAATTTCGTCAAACTCGGCATAGTGGAGGTCCTCGCCCTTGCTGCTGTAATCTTGGGCGGAAAGAAGCAGCTTCATGCCGTTGTCCAGGACATGTCCCCAGCTCATGCGTCCTTGGCCGGTAGCCAGATCGCCGGCTGCGGCGCTGAGGCGCATGCCATCGAGCCTCTCGGCGCTTTTGGTGACGATGTTGATGACGCCGAAGAAGGCGTTGTTGCCGTACACCGAGGCCGCCGGACCCGGCACGAATTCGACGCGCTCGATCAGGGCGACGTCGATAATGCCCTCCATGCCGATGTAAGCCTGATCATAAACGCTGTCGTTTAAACGGTGGCCGT
Source organism: Pseudomonadota bacterium (assembly GCA_031400755.1). Lineage (GTDB taxonomy): Bacteria > Desulfobacterota > Desulfobulbia > Desulfobulbales > VMSU01 > VMSU01. Next base: position 4,288 of record JANNQL010000243.1, read on the forward strand.
CGAGCAGCAAGAGCACGCGGGCGTTGTAATCGCCGCTGGGCGAAAAGCCGCGCACCCCGAGATAGCTGTAATTGTTATCATTGGTGACATAGAGGCCGCGCAGGCTGCGCAGGATATCGGCAAGAGTGCGATGGCCGTTGGCGGCTATCTCGTCGGCGGTGACCACCGTGGCCGAGGCTGGGGCCAGGGCCAGCTTCTGCGGAAATTTGGAGGAGCTGGAGATTTCCATGTTGAGTAGTTGATCGAGCGCCAATTCACTAATGTCTGCGGCAAACGCCGACTGCGTCAGCATGGTCAGACAGGCCGTTAGGGCCACCCCCACGTATGCTGTTTTTCTTCCGTGTTTCAAGCGCATAGTCGATTCCCTTAAGCCCTTTTGCTGTTCGGTTTATGTCGAGTCCCACATTATGACTCAGTTCCTCTCTGACTATCATAAAAGACAGGATTATTTTTTGTTTTATCGTCATTGGAAAAGGGCTTGGTGAATGCTCAAGTTGATTTGAATCTTTGACTAGCCAGAGTCGACATTCTTGTGCAAAGGGGGATCAGCATAATTCCGTGCCGGGCAGCTTGCGGAGTTGGGCCAGGGAAAAGACCGGGCCGTCTACGCAGACCAGGGTCCGGTCCATGTGGCAGTGGCGGCAGATGCCGATGCCGCATTTCATGTGCCGTTCCAGGGTGGTGAGGATGTCGTCGTCTGGGAAGCCCATCCGGCTGAGTTCCGCCAGCACGAAGCGGATCATCAGCGACGGGCCGCAGACAAGTGCCGAGGTGCGGGCAAGGTCAGGGCTGATCTGGCCGAGCAGGGTGGTGACCAGACCGATATTGCCATGCCAGCCGACCCCGGTGGTATCGACCGTCAGCAGGCAGTGTACGGATTTTTTGTCCTGCCAGGTTTTGAGATCTAGCTGGAAGGCAATGTCCTCGGGTGAACGGCTGCCGTACAGGAGGGTGATGGCGCCGTAGTCGTTCTTGTTGTCCAAACAGAAGTTGATGACCGAACGTAAGGGGGCCAGCCCAATGCCGCCCGCCACAAAGACCAGGTCCCGGCACTTGAGGGACTCCATCGGAAATGGTCTGCCGTAGGGGCCGCGCAGGCCAAGCAGCTCGCCTTGTTTCATGGTGTGCATGGCGGTGGTGAGTACGCCTGCCTGGCGCACACTGAGTTCGATAAGGCCCGGTCTGCTTGGGGTCGATGAGATCGAGATGGGGGCCTCACCGCAATCGGGGATGGAGACCATCATGAATTGCCCGGGCCGGTAGCTGAAAGACTCGTTGCGGCTGGCATCGGTAAAGGCCAGCTCAAAGGTCTTGATCTGGCTGTTTTCCTCAATCACCCGGACAATACGGGCCGAGTGGGGCAGGTAGATATTGTCGTTATTCTTCACGGGGCAAGCCTCAGTCGGTTGATGAATTTGCGAAAATTTCCCCTTTTCCGTGTGGGAGTGGGTGGCGCTACCCGCGGGTTGTGGGGGAAAGCGCCGCCAATATCGATAACTTATACCCACAAAAACGGCGATTGCGCAGAAGATACCATAAAAGTTGTTCCGCACAGTCAGCCTGGACCGCAATTCGCGGGCATTCTTGAGGATATTGGACGGAATTGGCATGGTACTTGGTTTGCCCTCACCCTGACCCTCTCCCAGAGGGAGAGGGAATAGATCGTAAAGTTAGCGCTTATGCCCCCTGCGGGAGGGGGAATAATTTTGCGACGCCATCAGAGCTGTCCGCAAGCCATATTGATAAAACGGATAATGTCGACCCCGCCGAAACAGATGCCGACGCAGCGGCCGCAACCAACACAACTTGGGCGGCCATGCTCCTGGACATCGTATAACAGTTTGTGGAGGAAGCGCTGTTTGACGGCGTGGGTGCGGGAGTTGATCGGATTGTGGCCGCCGGTCATGCGGGTGAAGCCGCTGAAGGTGCAGGCGTCCCAGGAACGCAGCCGTTGGCCGGAGCTGGCGGAAGTCGGCTGGTCGCTGATGGTGAAGCAGGTGCAGGTCGGGCAGATATAGGCGCAGCCGCCGCAGTCCTGGCAGCGTAAGGAGAGGTCGGCCCAGATCTCCTCCGGTAGGGGCTGGCCGGCCAGGCGCTTGATGGCCTGATCGACATGGACCTGCTGCTTGAAGTGGCTACGGGCCTCAAGGAAGGCCTGATATTGAGCCTTGCTGTCTTTTTCCTCGGCCGCCTCGAAGAAGTGCCGGAAGCGGTTGACGATCTCCTGGCCCTTGGCCCGGCCGATCGCCACCAGATAACGGTCGTCAAGGTCGGTGAACTGCAGGTCAAAGCCGTATTCCAGAAAAGGGCCGGTCTTGGTGGCGTTGCAGAAACAGTTGGCAAACGGCTCGTTACAGGCCAGGCTGATAAGCACCGCCTCCTGCCTCTTTTGAAAATAGTAGGGATCGCGGCCTTTTTTCGAGAAGATGACATCCATGTAGAGCACAGCCGAGAGGTCGCAGGAGCGCACCCCGAAAAAAGCGGTTGGCGTGGCGGTCGGCTGGTGCTCGAAATGATAGGCCGTTGCCGAATGCTCGTAGTCGAACAGGCCCTCCTGCTGAGGAAAGAGAAAGGGCTTGATCGAAGACTGGGGCTGGGAGCATAGGTCGAGGTCGGCCGTATCGATAGACTCAATCACCGAAAACAGGGTGTCGCCGTGCTGGTTATTGACCGGCGCCACCAGTCGATACTCTTTCATGAGCCGCCTAAGTAGGCCGGGCAGGTGGTCTTTTTTGAGGATGAAGTTGTCGTTCATGGGCTGATTTTCCTGGTCTTATCAAGTTTTACCGGGGGGGCCTTGACGACGCCCTCGATCTTTTGCAGACGAACGGCGCAGATCTTGTACTCCGGGCATTGGGCCTTGGGATCGCGGGCATCGTTGGTCAGCAGGTTGATGGGGGCCTCTGGAAAGTGAAAAGTGGTGTAGACCGAACCTGGGGGCACCTGTTCGGTGATCTGCACCTTGACTGCTATGGCGCCCCGTCGCGACGAAAGCTCCACCCAATCGGCGGTCCGTAGCCCCAAGCCAGCCGCATCCTTGGGGTTGACCTCAAGCAGGGCCTCTGAGCACTCGCGATTGAGGGATGGGCTTTTCCGGGTCATGGTGCCGGTATGGTAGTGGTGATAGATGCGGCCGGTGTTTAAGATAAACGGATATTCGGCATCCGGCAGTTCGGCGGCCGCCTCGTGCTCAGCCGGCATGAAACGGCCGCGGCCCCTGGTAAAGAAGTACTTATGGAGGAATGGGGTGCCGGCGTGGTCCCGGTTCCAGCACGGCCACTGCAAGCCCCAGGAAGAGTCGAGCCGGTCATGGAACATGCCGCCGTAAATAGGCGAGAGCAGGGCGATCTCCTCCATGACCTCGGCGGCGGATTCATAGTCCATGCAAAAGCCCATGGCCTGCGACAAGGCCATGACGATCTCCCGGTCGCTCAAACAGGAGCCGAGCGGCGGGACCACCTGGCGGACCATCTGCACCCGGCGCTCGGAGTTGGTGAAGGTGCCGGTCTTCTCGGCAAAGGAGGCGGCCGGGAAGACGACGTCGGCGAGCCTCGCGGTCTCGGTGAGAAAGAGGTCGGAGACCGCCAGGAAGTCGAGACCCTTCAAGGTCGCCTCGACTTTTGTTAAGTTAGGATCGCTGAGCATGGGGTTCTCGCCCATGATCACGAGTCCGCGGATCGGCCCCTGCGGCCCGCCATGGGTCATCTGCATGAGCGAGAGGCCGGGGGTAGGGGACAGGGTAGTATTCCAGGCCCGCTCGAATTTCTCGCGGAACTCTTGATTGTCCACCGCCTGATAGCTAGGAAAGAGCCCTGGCAGCGCCCCCATGTCGCAGGCGCCCTGGACATTGTTCTGGCCGCGCAGGGGATCGACTCCGGTAAACTCCTTTTCAATGTGGCCGGCCAGCATGGCCAGGTTGGCGATGGACTGGACATTGCTGGTGCCGCAGATGTGCTGGGTGATGCCCAGACAATAACAGATCACCGCCTTTTGGGCCCGGGCGTACATTTGGGCCGCGGCGCTGATGGCGGAGAGCGGCACGCCGGTGATGGCCGCGGTCTCCTCCAGGTCCATCTGGTAGAGCATGTCGCGGAGGGCGTGGAAATTTTCGGTGCGTTGTTCGATGAACAGGTCGTCGGCCAGGTTTTCGTCGAGGATGACCCGCATCATGGCGTTTAGTAGCGGGATGTCGGTGCCTGGGTTGATGGCCAGATGGATATGGGCATATTCGGCCAGGCGGGTGCGGCGCGGGTCGATGACGATCAGTTTGGCGCCCCGGTCAATGGCGTTGAACATGCGGCGGGCCACCTGGGGATGGGCCTCGGTGGTGTTCGAGCCCGAGACCAGGATGACTTGGGCCTGCTCGATCTCGTTGATCGAGTTGGTCATCGCGCCGCTGCCGAAGGTGGTGGCAAGACCTGCCACGGTGGGGGCGTGTCAGAGGCGGGCGCAGTGGTCGATATTGTTGGTCTTCAGCACCGCCCTGGTGAACTTTTGCAGGAGGTAGTTGTCCTCGTTGGTGCACTTGGCCGAGGCCAGGACTCCCAGGCCCTGGTTTGCGGTCTTGTCCCTGATCTCGCTCAAACGCTTGGCGGTAAAGGCTATAGCCTCGTCCCAGGAGACCGGGACCAGGCGGCCCTTCTTGCGGAGCAGGGGTTCGGTGAGCCGGTCCGGATGGTGGATGAACTCGTGGAGGTTCCAGCCCTTGACGCAGAGGTTGTGGCGGGAGACCGGATGGTTGCGGCTGGGAAAGGCGCCGGTGACCCGGCCCTGCTCCTCATGCAGGTACAAGCCGCAGCCGCAGCCGCAATAGACACAGGTGGTAAGTACGTCCTTCATGGCAAACCTCATGGGCCTAGATTGATAATGGCGATGCAGGTTCTATTCTATGCAGAGGAGTTTTCTTTTGTCAAACGTGAATGTGACCCAGCTTACTTCAGTAGTGTCCGGTTAGGATTTTGCAGCAACGGCTTAGGCACCCCAGAATCGACACTTAGTGCCCCTTCCCCCTGGTTCAGGGGGAAGGTTGGGATGGGGGTCTTTCACTGAGGCGTGCCCCACACCCCCCGTCAAGCGGGGACTGAACTGAGCCCGCCCCTCCCCCCGAAAATCCCGGGGGGAGGGAGTTCCATGCAAGGCCTTAAACTGGATGCCGGATCAAGTCCGGCATGACGGTAGGACTTTTGACTGGCAAGCGCCCAAAAAAAAATAATGTAATTGTAACTATCTTATTTCGCTTTTTTTTTAGCAAAAATACCCCCCCCCTAAAAAAAATTTGACACTCGACTTGGCCCCGTTATAGACCCTTTTCAAGGGTCAGAATTTCTCTGACATCTTAAACCCAAAAGTACGGAGGAGAGAATGGACATGAGAACCAATTTATCGAAAAAGATTGCAGCGGTGATTTGTGGCATGGCTCTGACTGGCCTGTGCAGTACGGCAATGGCTGCGGAGATGAAATTTGAACATGTGCTGGACATCGGCGCCGAGGGCACCGAGGCCGGGCAGTTCAAATATGTTGAAGACTTTGCCTTCAGCAAGGATGGCAAGCTCCTGGCCACCGATGCGGCCCATGCCTTTGTCCAGGTCTTTGATAAGACCACCGGCAAGTATATCTCCCGTTTCGGCGGCAAGGGCACCGAGGACGGCAGTCTGGAAAAACCGGAAGGCATTTCCGTTGATCCCGATGGCAATGTCTTTGTGGCCGACTATACCACTGGCGACGTCAAGGTCTATGACGCCAGTTACAAGTGGGTCAAGACCTTCAGCGAGACCGGCACGGCGCCGGGCCAGAACATCAAATCGGAATTCACCGATATCTATGACGGCAAATACTACATGCCTGAGGCCGGCAATCATCGGGTCAGCGTTTGGGACCTCACCGGCAAGTTCCTCTTCACCTTCGGCAAGATGGGGACCGAGAACGGCGACTTTAACAATCCTGAGGCGGCCAAGTTCAACAGCAAGGGCGAAATGGTGGTCAGCGACCTGAAAAACAACCGCATCCAGATTTTCGATAAGACAGGTAAATTTATCAGGACGTTCGGCAAAGAGGGCTCAGCCCCTGGCGAGTTGAAGGCCAATGCCGGCATCGGCATCGACAAGGACGACAATATCTATGTCGGTGAGATCGGCAATAACCGTGTGCAGGTCTTCGACACCAACGGCGCGCTCCTTAGCACCTTTGGAAAAGCCGGCAAGGGCGCGGGCGAATTCGGTAATATTCATGGCGTGATCGTCGATAAGGGGACAGGCTGGATATATATCGCCGATACCGCTAACAACCGGATACAGGTCTACAAGCCTGCCAAGTAATTTCAGCGCAATTTTTTGCTCATGGCAGGGGGCGGGGCAATCGTTGCCCTGCCATGAGTTTTATTCAGTCGTGTCCGGTTAAGAGCTTGCCTGAAGCACCCCCTCACCCGGCGCTTCGCGCCACCCTCTCCCTCAGGGAGAGGGGGAGAAATATAGGATATGTTAGCCTTATGCCCGCCAAGGGAGGGGATTCAGCTCAATCCATGCTGGTGTCGGATTCTGTTAAATACCCCCTTGAGGGGTACGGGTCTATTCAGTACAAAATCGTTTAAGCAAGATCCTAACCGGACATTATTGAGTTTTGTTTTTAATTATTGACCAAGATAGAGGGGGGAGAGATGGCCATGTCTGCGAAACTGAAGGGGTCTCAACAGATGAAGCTTGGCACGAAACTGTTTTTGTATTTTCTTGTGTTGACCTTCATTGTCGTGGTGTCCGGCGGGGCAGGTTTCTTTTTTATCGGCGCGATCAAATCCAAGGTAACGGTCCTTACCGATGTCGCCTCGCCATTGACTCGGTCCACCGGCGAACTGAGCAAAAAAATTGAGGCGGTAAACGCCAAGGTCATGGACCTGCTCAGAGCAAAGGACAGCAGCCAGCTCCAGGAACAAGTCGCCCTGATAGAAAACGACGTGAAATTGACGAATGAAGGTTTGACGGCGATGGCGGCGCTGGCCTCCAAGGAGAAGATAAACCTTGATACGCAAGGGCTTACCAGCTTGATGCAGGCAACCGCTGCCCCCATCAGTGAACTTGCCTTGATCCAGAAGCAGAAAATCGAGGGCAAGAAAGAGATCTCCACTATCATCGAATCATTTGAAAAGAAACAACGGGAGCTCAATGAACTCCTGGCAAAGTTTTCGTCAGCAAGCCTGGCAGCGATCAATGAAAAGGAAGAACTCGCCCGGACCTTGAGACTGTCCGGAGATGCCACGCTGGATAAGATGGGTGAATTCATCGCCGAGCTGTTTGAAAAAGATTTCGCCCTGGTCCAGGAGACCGGCAAGCTGCAAAAGGCCTTTTCAGATATGGCCATGGCCTATGTCGACTATCTCAAATCAGTAAAGGCCGAAGAATTTGATACATACAAAAACCTCTTTGAAAAGGCCGGGAAAAGGGCCGAAAAAAGCATCAAAACAATGAACAGATTCACCGTTTCGGAAGATGCCAAAAGGAATGCGCAGGCGCTTGCGGACGGTCTTGATGCCTTGAACAAAATGATCTTGGCTGAGAACGGACTCTTTGCAGTCCACACTAAAATCGTCGCAGTTGAAGCAGATGTTGTCCGCTTGGAGGACGTTCTTGAAAAAACCATCGCCGAATTCACGGCCGGGCTTGAGAAGGCCTACAAGACAAGTGACACGATCAATCAGGAGGCGCAAAAGACGACGACGTCAACTGTCAGCCTGGCCAGAAACAGTATTGGTCTGGTCGTAGTCGTTGGGGCCATCTTGGGAATATTGTGCCTTGTTTTTGTGCCCCGCATGATTGCCGGACAGTTGAAACGGATTGTTGATGTCCTCTCTCAAAGCGCCATCAGTGTAACATATTCTTCTGAGCAGGTGGCCTCGACAAGTCTGGAATTGTCTGAAGGGGCGGCGGAACAGGCCGCGGCCCTCGAACAAAGTTCGGCGTCATTGGAAGAGATGGCCTCGATGGCCAGGCAGAATTCCGAAAACGCCGCCCAGACCGCAGGCCACATGAAAGGGGCCAGATCGATTGTTGAGCAGACCAGTCTGGTCATGAAAAGCTTAACATCGTCAATGACCGAGACGGCCAAGGCCAGTGACGAGACCTCAAAGATTGTCAAGACCATCGATGAAATTGCCTTCCAGACCAATCTCCTGGCCTTGAATGCTGCCGTTGAAGCCGCCCGGGCCGGGGAGGCCGGGGCCGGTTTTGCGGTAGTGGCCGAGGAAGTGAGAAATCTGGCCATGCGGGCTGCCGATGCCTCGAAGAATACCTCTGTCCTCATTGAAGGAATCGGCAAGAGGATTAAGGATGAGTTGGTCCTTGTTCAAAAATCCAATGATTCTTTTACTGAAATGACCGAGAGTATCATCAAGGTAGAAAAGTTGGTCAACGAAATTGACGTGGCCTCCAGCGAGCAGGCCAAGGGCATTGAACAGGTCAGCCGAGGCGTCACTGAGATGGACAGAGTTACCCAGACCAATGCCGCTAATGCCGAGAAATCTTCCGCATCCGCCGATGAGATGAACAGTGAGGCCAAGCAACTTGATGCGGTTGTTAACGATCTATTGCTCCTTGTTGAAGGGACAGCGAAAAAATCTGCAACCGCCCCTGGCCCCAGCCAGAATAAGAGAGGCCCGCAGAGGCAACTCCCATCTCCCGAGGACGCTGGGTAATTAATATCCTCTGATATTTTTAAGTCCAGCAAAAGGGCCAAGATAGAAGGACGCGGGGCGTCTTTGTATCTTGGCCCTTTTGTATTTAAGCCTGCTGAAATAAACCTCATTTACTTGACAACATGTCCCGAAAACGGGATAATGTAAAAAAGTAGAGGAGGTTTACCGATATGCAGACTATGACCGTGAGTCAGTTTAAGGCCCATTTTTCAGAAGTGCTCGACCTTGTCCAGCACGGCGAGGATATCGTTATCAGCTACGGCAAGAAAAAGGAGAAGATTGCCGTGCTGGTACCCTTTGCCAGCTATGGAGGCAAGCCGCGACGCACCCTCGGGCTGTTAGCGGGCAAGGCATCATTCTCAATGGCCGATGACTTCAAAATTACTGACGACGAACTGCTAACCTTATGAATTGCCTGCTCGATACCCATGCCCTGCTCTGGACGCTGTTTGACCCCGCCAGGCTGGGTAAAAAGGCGGCAGACTGTATCCGTAACCCTGATGTGACCGTTGCTGTCAGCGTGGTCTCATTTTGGGAAATCTCCCTTAAGTATGCGACAGGCAAACTGCAACTCGACAATGTGGTCCCTGATGATTTTCCAGAGGTCGTCCGGCAGTCAGGCTTTAGCATACTTCAACTTGCCGACATTGAGGCAGCGACCTTCCACCGGTTGCCCCGCCTGGAGCATAAAGATCCTTTTGACCGCCTCATTATCTGGCAGTCCATTTCCCGTAAGCTTACCCTCATTTCCCAGGACAGGGCTTTTGCTGACTACAAAAAACTTGGTCTGAAAGTGACCTGGTAAACATCGCCTCTGGCCGGCTGTAGGTCCTTGTCCCGGCATCAACTGTCTGCCCGCGCTTTCAGTCTTTGTCTGTTGGCCCTTTTGCATTTTGTTGGGAAAACTCCAAAGGAATGAGCCTCTTGCAAAATGACCGTCATCCCCGAATGCTTTTATCGGGGATCCAGTCTTTTCAAGGAGTTACAAAATGGATTCCCGCTAGAACCATGCGGGAATGACGATTATTTCTCTTTTTGCAAGAGGCTCGAATGGTTGAATAAAATCAGTTGCCAAAAGGAAGCAAGCTTTGGTAGCCTGAATTAATTGCCATTTTGGTTGAGGCTTTTGCAAAAATCCTACAATTGATACTGTTCATTCCGGCGCTCTGTTTAGTTGCTCAAGGGGGTATTAAACAGAATCTTCGCTTGACGGGGAAAAGCCGGATTTCAGTATTTTGGTGAATTACAACCACTCTGGTCTCCGGCTTCTGAGAATATTTAAGGCTTTGATTATGGATAAAAAAATTCTGGTGGTGGATAACAGTCCGGTCATTTTGCGGCTTATGGAGAATTTCCTGCAAAAGGATGGGCATTATGTCGTCTGCGCCGCCGATGGTCTTGAGGCCCTGGCCATACTGAAGGACTTCCGGCCTGACGTCATCTTCGTAGACCTTGTGATGCCCAAGATTCCGGGGGAGAAACTGTGCAGCATAATCAGGACGAAATCGGAGCTGGCGACGGCCTATATCATTATCCTGTCTGCGGTGGCGGTGGAGCAGGAGCTTGATTTTGTGTCCTATGGCGCCCAAGCCTGTATCGCCAAAGGGCCGTTCAAGGAGGTTGAAAAGCATATCCTGTCGATCTTTGCGGCCATCGACAGCGGCGAGGGCGACAAGTTTTCCAAAGAGGTCATCGGCATCGAGGATGTCTATAAGCGGGTCGCCACCGAAGAGCTCCTTTCAATGAAAAAGCACTTTGACGCAACGCTAGCCCATATGCATGAAGGTTTTCTCGAACTGACACCCTCTGGCCAGATTGTTGGCGTAAATAATGTCGCCGCCCGATTGCTCGGTCAAGCCGAAGAGAAGATCCTTTCCACCTATCTCTACGATTATTTTGACGAGGGCCATGCCGCCCAACTCATAGAGAGCTTTGTCCAGCTTGAGGCAACGCCGATTACCTTAGGGGAAGTGCGGCCATTTCTGTTGAAAGACAGATATCTTTGTATGACGCTCTTTGGCGTGACTGATCATGAGGAGAAGGCAGTCATTGCCATTTTTCAAGACATTAGCGACCGCAAAAAAGCGGAGCAGGAACTGCTCCTGCATCGGGACCACCTGGAGGACTTGGTGCAGCAACGGACCACGGAGATATCCGATAAGCACCAGCAGCTTGTGCAAGAAATGCAGCGGCGTCGGCAGATCGAAGCAGAAAAGCAAAAACTCGAAGCAACCCTCCGCCATACCCATAAGATGGAAGCCCTGGGGACACTGGCTGCCGGCATTGCCCATGACTTTAACAATATCCTGACCGCGATCATTGGTTTCACTGAATTGAACCAGATTGAGGTCCGTGACAACCCTCTTTTGTATGATAATCTGGAACAGGTCAAAAAGGCCGGACGCCGGGCCCGGGACCTCATCAAGAACATCCTGACCTTCAGCCGTAAGCGGGAACAGGAATTCCAACCGATCACCATTCAATCGGTAATGAAGGAGGCGGTGAAATTGTTAAGGGCCTCGGCCCAACCCAATATTGCCATCCGCGAAGCCATCGCCCCGGAGTGCGGGGCGATCCTGGCCGACACCACCCAAGTCCATCAAATTATCATGAACCTGTGTACCAATGCCTTTTATGCCATGCGGAATACAGGCGGGACCCTTGAGGTAAGGTTGGAACGAGTTGAGCTGCCCAGGCCAAACGCAGACGTGGTGCCGTCGCCTTTGATGCAGTTTGTCCGGCTTACCGTTACGGATACCGGCGTCGGCATTGACCAGGACACTATTGAAAAGATATTTGACCCGTATTTCACCACCAAGGAACCCGGCGAGGGGACCGGCATGGGCCTGTCAGTGGTGCATGGCATCGTCACCAGCCATGGCGGCGAGATAACCGTGGTAAGCGGGCCGGGGGTGGGCGCGACCTTCACGTTGTTATTTCCTGAATTGCCGATGGATGTTGGAAACGAACTGGCGGTCGTGGGTCGGGTCTTGCGGGGCAATGAATCGATTCTGGTGGTCGACGATGACCCTTTGATCATTATCGCCACCACCAAGATCCTGCAAATCCTTGGCTATCAGGTCGATACCGCCTGCAACGCCGATGAGGCCTTGGAAGTCTTTGCGGCCCATGACAATAAGTTCGATATGGTGATCCTCGATCAGGAAATGCCTGGGCTGCGTGGTACCGAGCTTGCCGCCAAATTACTTGTCCTGCGGCCTGACCTGGCGATCATTCTCTGCACCGGATACGGGAATATCCTCTCCTACGAGCAAATACAGGAACTCGGCATCAAACAACTGCTGCTCAAACCCTTTTATTTTCCTGAACTCGCCTCTGCCGTCCGGGGGGTGCTTGATAATAGGACTCAGTCCTTATAGACCACAACCTGATTTTTGCCCTGCATTTTGGCTTGATACATGGCATTGTCGGCTCGATTAATATATTCGTTAAGCAGTTCTTCGCTTTGCTGGTCAAGTTGGTCTATTTCGCCAGCCCAGATCCCAAGGCTGGCGAACAAGGGAATCTCCTCGCCCTTATAGGCAAAACCACCATTGGCGATGTTTTCCCGGATTCGTTCCCCTACCAATTTAGCGCCATCCACTCCGGTATTGAGCAGGATGGCGCAGAACTCTTCGCCGCCCATGCGGATGGCATATTGCTCGGTCTTGCCGATACTTTCAATACTGCGGCCCAGTCCCAACAGGTCAGAGCTGCGTATCGCCAGACGCAAGACATTGCCTACCTTCCGCAGTGCCGCATCTCCGGCCTCATGACCGAACTGGTCATTGACCTTTTTAAAGTCATCCAGATCAATCGTGATCACCGCCAGTTGCATCTTGTCAAGCGGACTCCTGTCCAGTTCATCCTGAAGTATCCTCATGAGGACGCGGCGGTTGTAAAGCCCGGTGAGCGGGTCGGTGACCGTCTCTTCCTCGGACTTGACAACCCTCTGGTGGTACTGGCTGTTTAAGATGAGCTGCACCATCTGGGTCTTGAAGATCTCCAGCAGGCTCCGGTCGATGCGTGGTTCAAGTGGGGTGTTGGCCTCAATATACATCGCGCCAAGCCTTTCAGTCGCATTGACCAGAGGGACGAAACACTTGTTGCCGACAATATGACATTTATTGGTGGCCAGTGACTTCTGAAAGTTGTGGTCTTGCTCGACAATCTGGTGGAGGTCATCCGGGTTTTCAAATCGTCCGACCCCGTATTGCAGCTTCTGGCCACCCTTGTCCGGCCAGTAGACCGCACAGCCGTGGTCCGCCTCCAGGAAGGCCATGAACTGGAAGAGCAGGCCGGTCAGCAGGGACTGCAGGGATTGGGGCGGCACGCAGGAAAGGACGCCTACCGCATGCAGGATATGGCTTAAGCCATGCTTATGTTTTTCAATGGCCCGCAGATATTCTTCCAGCCGGCGTTTTTTGTTCCAGGCGCTGGTCATGTTAAAGGCGCACTGGGCAAGTTCTTCCGGGGCAAAGGGCTTTTTGAAGTAGTGCAATTGGTCCTGGTGGTCGCCTGAAAAAAGTTCTCTGATCTGATTGACGCTGCGGTCGGTATAGGCGGTGACCACAGTGCAGATGATGTCAGCGTCAAGCTCGAGGATGGCCTTGATCGTCATATAGCCGTCCATGCCGGGCATTCGCATATCGAAAAAACCAGCCGCAATCCTTCGGCCAGCGGCCAGCTCATCACGCATCAACTGCAAGGCCTGGGCCCCGGAGTCGGCCATCAGCAGCCTGTATTCCGGGCGTTGGCCAATGCCGGGCGTTGGCGCCTTGACCGCCCGTTCATCGGCCAGGGCCAGGATATCGGCAATCTCGGTATCTTCCTCCGAGGTGCTGAGTATTTGCCGATAGGAGGCGAGGACGGACTCCTCATCATCGACGCAGATAATCGTTTTGCAACACCAATCACTACATGTCATAAGTTATTTTACCAAGGCTAAGAGGACCTGAAATGTTGTCCCTTTCCCAGGGACAGTTTTTGTAATAGAAATATCGCCGCCAAATTGCCGGGCCAGCTTGCGGGCGAAGCTGGTGCCGATGCCGGTGCCCTGTCTTCCCTTGCTGGTAAAGCCGGGAGAAAAGACAGCCTCGCATTGGTCGGGGGTCATGCCGATGCCGGTATCGCTGATCTCAACCATGGCCTGCTGGTCATTTGCCTGGTCCAACATTACCGTAATGCATCGCTCCGCCGCGCCCGACTTTTGGTCAATGGCCTGCATGCTGTTTTTAATGAGATTGGAAAATATCGAATAGACCTCCATATAGTCCGCCAACACGAATGGCTTGGACCGGTAATCCTGGCGAATTTCAATATGCCGTTTCTTGATGCCATCACTCAAGTCATCCATAACTTCATCCAGGAGATGGGCCAGATCAACCTTTTCAATGGTTTTTTCCTGACGGGACATCTCGCGCAGATTATCAATAATCTTAATGACCCGTTGGATCTGGCGGTCGAGGAACTCCCAGTCGTCTATGCGGTCTGTCTGTCGTTTGCTCAGGGTATCGCTGATTTTGGCGAGGAGGGCCAGGTCTTTTTTTCCGGAGGCGGCGAAATAGGCCGAAAAGGCGCCATTTGTTTCCGCTGTCTGCCAATCATTAATGATCCGGCCCAAGACCTCGATGACCTTGCCCAGCTCCAGGGCCTTGGGCAGGCCTAAGTCGATGCGCACCTTAACAGCACTGATCGGGTTTAAGACCTCGTGGGCCACCATGCCTGACATCTGGCCCACCACTGCCATCTTTTCGGTCTTGAGCAACTCATCCTGGGTCTCGCGCAGACGGCCTTCGGCCTTTGCTCTGGCCCGCTCAAGGTGC
>JANNQL010000244.1:0-17191 GCA_031400755.1 Pseudomonadota bacterium
CGAACTGCAACGGGTCGCCATCGCCCGGGCGCTGATTAACGATCCACCCATTATCCTGGCCGATGAACCAACCGCCCACCTCGACCATGCCTTAAGCCTTGCCTTTATGGAGATCATGCAGGACCTGCAACGCACCGGCAAGACCATTGTCCTGACCTCCCATGACCGACTGATCACCGAGCACCCGGCCGTGGAACGGACCATTGCCATTGAGGACGGGGAGATTCATGTTCCTTAATTCCTGGAGCCTAGCCCTCAGCCTCCTCAGTCTTGTCGTGTTGGTCCTCACCACCATCGCCATACGAACAGCCATCAAGGTCCTTTGCTATTGGGACCTGGCCAGCGACAGCAATCGCCAGATTCGCCTGGAGAACGAGACCTGGCTTTCCTCGACCCTGGTCCAATACGCCATGGGTTTTCAGCTACTCTCCCTGATTCTTTTCATCTTGGCCGCCGACAACTTCAGTCACGTCATCAGTGGGGCAATGTGTGCCACCGGCGCCCTGACGGCAAATCAATACGGCATGCCGGTGCTTCTGGCCAAACTGCTTGGCGCCTTTTTTTACGGTTTTTGGATCGTCCTCCATTCGTTTGACATCAGCTCGGAACGTTATCCACTCCTCAAGGTCAAATATATCGCCTTGATTTGTTTGCTGCCCCTCCTGATAATTGATGTCGTCAGTCAAACTCTCTATATCGCCAATCTCAAACCTGATATCATCACCTCATGCTGCGCTGTCATTTTTGGCGAGGGCAATGGTAACGAAGCCAATCTGCTGGGGGCGGTACCTCAAAAAGCACTGTTGGTTGTTTTCTATGGCACAGCCTTTGTCCTCGCGGCCTTTGGCCATGTTCTGTTCCGACGTCTGATTCAACCGTTGCTCTGTCTGAACGGACTGGTCTGGCTGTTTTTTATAGGGTTGTCGCTGGTGGTCATCACCACGGTATTTTCATCTTATATCTACGCCATGCCTTATCATCATTGTCCCTTTTGTATAATAAAGCCTGAATACAACTATATTGGCCTGTTGGTTTACGGGACCATGCTGCCGGCCGGTTTCTTCGGAATTGCCGCCGCCATTGCTGAATTTATTCCAACCAGGGTCGGACTTGAAGTGGTTGTCCACCGTTTTCAGAAGATGGCGGTACTGTGGTCTTCTGTCTTATTGGTCCTTTTTGTTGTTATTGTTTCGTACCATTTTTTTGTATATCGTTTCATGGGCGGTGAATGAGGCTTTAGCTGTTTGTTCATGGAATGTACCGCCAAAAACTTAAGCTTGACAACAGGGAGCCAATCGTATTAATTAGCACCTTCAATTTGACTGTATGGCCCCATCGTCTAGCGGTCTAGGACGCTGGCCTCTCACGCCGGTAACACGAGTTCGAACCTCGTTGGGGTCACCAAGCAGTAACAGCAAGGCTTTCAGGGATTTTCTTGAAGGCCTTTTTTGTTGCCTAAAAATCCATTCCCCGGCGCTCAGGTTCCCCGCATTCCCCGCAACTAATTGAATGAAAAAAACACGATAAAATCATGGCGGAATTTTGGAAGAAAGATTACTCCTTTGTAAGAACTGCCAGGTAGTTGCCACGCAGCTAAGAACGTTAGATTCAGCATCGACGGCATTTATATGTAATTGCCCAAATTAAAGGATATTAAATAAGTGGACCAATTCGACAACAAATCATTTGCGATTTTAGTTGCTGAAGACAATACAGTAATTAAAAATATGTTAATGTCAGCACTGACATCCCTAGGTTATCGCAACATAATTCCTGCATTTGACGGCAAAGATGCCTGGGACATTATTCAACAGGAAAAAATCGACTTGATCATTTCCGATTATTATATGCCGAGAGTTAATGGCTTGGAGTTATTGTCAAAAGTAAGGAATTCAAGCCAGTATTGGAGCACACCATTTATCATGCTTACTTCTGAGGCACGGAAGAGCATGGTTATTTATTCAACAGAGGAAGAGATAGACGCATATATAGTCAAACCGGTATCACCGGATAGTTTGGGAAGGTACGTCGATGAGGTGCTAAAAAACAGGTATTCCCCAAATGATTTTTACAAGGCCGTCAACGCTGGAAAAATAAAGCTCCGGATGGGCAAAAAGGAACAGGCCCTTGAGTCCTTCCTGAAAGCGTCATCAATTAATCCGGAAAAATCTATTCCATATTTTTATATGGGTGAAATTCTGGAAGAGTTTAACAAAGACGATGAGGCCTTAGAAAATTACCGAAAATGTGACGATACGAGCAATAGTTTGTACGTCAGGGCCTTTGATGGTCTTGCCCGGATATTTATAAAAAAGCAGGATTACGACAGTGCGACAAAGATATTAAAAAAGGCTGTCGAAGTGTCACCAGCACAAGTAGAACGCTTGATCATGCTGGTTAAATGTTGTCAGAAGATTGGAGATTTAGAAGGTGCCAAGAAATATTTGAGCAACGCTTCAGAAATAGCACAGAAAGACGTGGCGATAATTGAAAATATTGCTAGAATTTATTTTGATCTTGGTCTGTTTGAGGATGCTGAAACAATACTGAGAAAAGGATATGATCAGGGCTCAAGAGAATTAAAGGTCTTTAATCAATTTGGCCTAATGGCAAAAGAAAAAGGTGAATATGAAAAATCTAAAAAATATTACCAAGAAGCACTGAAATTATCTCCTCACAACGACATTGTCAATTATAACTACGCTGTTCTCTTTATTGAAATGAAAGAATATCAAACAGCAAAGGCCCATATAAAACGATCATTGTTAAATAATCCTGACTTTAAAGAGGGTAAGGAATTGCTGGAGAAACTTGAACAGTTTTGCCCGCAAGGAGAATAAATCAAGCTTGAAACTTTTTTTGTCTTCATGCCTAACCGCACTGCATTAAGGATGAATGAAGAAGATTTTGGTAGAATCACTTAAGTCCTGGATTGACCACCGCGCTGCCAGCAAAGGTGCAGCTCTGGCCTTTTATATGCTGTTTTCCCTGACCCCCATTTTAGTACTGGCCATCGCGGTCGCCGGGTATTTCTTTGGCGCAGAAGCGGCGCAAGGCGAAATCATTGCCCAGATTCAAGGTCTGGTCGGACCTAATGCCGCACAAGTGATACAGGCTTTGCTGGCGGCCGCCCGCAATCCAACTTCCGGTCTGGTGGCATCCATCCTGGCCAGTTTCCTGCTGCTGGTTGGCGCCACCAGTGTCTTCGTCGAGTTGAAAGAGAGTCTTGATGAAATATGGGGTGTTGCAGGCCATCATCAATCAGCTTTCTTCAAATTGCTCAGAAAACGACTGCTGGCCTTTGGTCTTGTGCTGGTTCTCGCTCTTTTGTTGCTCATTTCCCTTGTCATCAGTGCAGTGCTTGCTATGCTTGGTCGTTATGCTGGGGGGATCTGGATGTTTAGTGGTTCAACCATCGTTTTCGTATGGTTGTCATCAATAATACCCTTCAGTGTCATCGCCGGTCTGTTTGCGGTAATCTTCAAAATGTTACCTGACGCACTGCTCTCATGGCGCGATGTCTGGATCGGGGCAATATTTACAGCAGGATTGTTCAGCCTGGGTAACTATGCGATTGGCCTTTATCTGTCCAAAAGTGGCGTGACTTCTAGTTTCGGCGCTGCCGGATCGGTAATAGCTTTGCTGCTATGGGTTTACTACTCGGCGCAAATTTTTTTCCTGGGCGTCGAGTTCACCCGGCAGTACTCCTTGCAGGTCGGCAGCCTCAAGAGCGTATGATGGGGAAAAAATGAGCATATTTTTTCAATTCTTGATCCCAATTGTATTGGCTATTTTTACAACTTCACTACCGCTGAAAGCCATGATCGGGCAGGAGCAGATTGGTTTCGCGATAATACATGGAAAAAGAGGCTCGCCGACCAGATACGTCTCAGACTTGGCCAGCGCTCTAGAAGAAAAAGGTTATATCGTTGCCAATATTGAAATGCCCTGGTCTGGGAAGCGGGGTTACGACGTTAGTGTGAGTGCGGCCGAGCAAGAGCTTGAGTCCACCTTGTCTACCTTGCGTAGAAAAGGGGTGCAAAAGGTTTTTGTCGCTGGTCACAGTCAAGGTTGCGCCTTCGCCCTCCATTTTGCGGGCAATCACTCTGTCGATGGGATAGTTTGCATGGCCCCCGGGGGTGATGCCAGCAGTCCTATATTTATCGAAAATATTGGCGCTTCGGTAGCTGATGCCCGTAAGCTTATGGCCGAGGGCAAGGGGGATGAAAAGGCTCAATTCTATGACGTTGATTCTTTAAAGGGAAAGGCCCCGATTGTGACAACTCCTGCGGTATACCTCACCTGGTTTGAACCTGAGGGTGCGATGAACATGCCACGAGCGGCCCGTGCTGTAAATCCGCAGATGCCGATCCTCTGGATAGTCCCTAAGCGGGACTATCACAGCTTGCGTAAGTCAAGTATTCCTTTATTTGGCACACTCCCATCGAACCCACAGACAAAGCTCTATGAGCCAAACACTGACCACCTTGGCGCGCCAGCCGCCTCGGTGGATGAAATTGTGCGTTGGATTGCTCTTGTTGCACTCGCACAAGGGAAATGAGCTGTCTTCTGAGATAATTATTTCGATGTGATCGCTTGGTGCGATTCTTCAATAATTTTGCCTCGCTCCACAAAATCTTCAACTTGTCGACAGGCAGTTTCTAACGCGCTGATCGCAGTGGCGATTTTTTCGGAAACCGGATCGTTGTTGCCCAGCAACAGTTGTGTGTGTGTTAAGAGTTCTTGCGCCGCATCTGTTTGGTTCTTTAAGTCCACTTCCCCTAAAAAAACAATTGCCGCTTATTTTTTTTTAATGTAGTAAGAAAGTGCTGTTTCGGTGTCCTTGAGGACATAATAGGGAATCCTGTGCAAATCAGGAACGGGCCCGCCGCTGTTACCTCTGAATGTATTTTTTTTGTACATTTAACCTGTTTTGGATTGTTTGCCACTGTCTCTTGCTTAAGAGATGGGAAGGTGTTCCGGCAGGGGAGGGAGTCAGAAGACCTGCCGGAATCAGATGACCGCAATCCTCGTGGTGAGGGAGTGTGGTATGTTGGATTGGTGGGTTCCGGGACCTCCCCAAACCGTTTTTATCAATGGTTTGGGGATTTTTTTTGCCCTGACCGCAAATCGAATAAAAGGAGAATGATGATGGATCAAAAAGAACTGGCCTATGCCAAGCAAGGGGCTTTAGCCACCAGAAGCTGGGATTGTTTTCAGCGGGTGATCAGGCGGTGTCTGCGCGACAGGGTAGGGGAGCAGACATCGCTCCCAAGAACAGATCGACTGTTGCTGACGATGGCGGTCAAATCGTTAATGGTTTTGCTGCTGATTTTTTTCGCGGCCCCAGTATTGGCCATGACTAGGACGCTGCAAAAAAATCCAGCGATTGTCATCGTCGCCTTTGGCACTACCACCGATGCCCGTGAAACCTATGACTACTTTGAGAATCAGTTAAAGCAGGAGTTGCCGGAGCCTTGGCGCCAGGCGACCATCACCTGGGCCTACACTTCGGAGATTGTTCGAGAGCGGGCCAATAAACAATTTGCGGAAAAAGGTGAGCCGCAGCGTTATCGGAGCCTTATTCAGGTGTTGGCTGACCTTGAAGATCAGGGCTACCGGCAGGTCGCCGTGCAGTCCCTGCACATCTTTCCGGGGCAGGAGTATGAGGATGTGGAAAAGGAGATCGCCGCCTTCCGTGGCCTTGGCCTCCGTATTGAGTATGGTGGCACTCTTTTGCATAAATGGGACATGCTTTTCGAGGCTGTCAGCGCCATAGCGCCGGAGTTTCTACCATCAGCCGAAGGCTGCACGCTGCTGGTGAGCCATGGTACGCCGGAGACCTTTTCCGGGGCCAACAGCACTTACCTTGGCCTTGATCGGTATCTCCGTCAAAAGTACGGCCAGGTCTATGCTGGCACTGTAGATGGAATCTTGACCAGAGAACAGGCCCTGACACAGGCCAAGACCTGTGCGCCAGCCCGAGTCAGAATTGTGCCCTTTATGTACGTGGCCGGCGACCATATTATGAACGACATCATGAATGATAAAGTTGACAAAGAAGGGGCCTTTTCATGGTCCATGGAGTTACAGAACGTCGGGGTCAAGGTCGAAACGGTGTCTACTGAGTATCAGGGCCGAAAGGTGTTCAAGGGGTTGGGATTTTATCCAGAGATCAACCGTATCTTTATCAAACAGTTGACCGAAAGCCTGGAACGCCTTCAGTAATAGGAAATCCGGTAGTTAAGGCTGGTTCGCCGGTCCCAGCAATTTGGTGATATTCTATGACATCACTTGATTATGTCCGTTTGGTCACGTTCTGAATTTCATCGAAAATAAAAAGCTTCTTTCAAACAGGTTCTCTTCTCAAAGGCAGGAAAATCTTATCGGGAAATGGTTTTTTCCTATTTTGAGTTGACCTGCTATGCTACAGTATAATATAATTTTTTTTAAATACTTACGTTTTGAGAGGTCAGAGAGATGTTGCCTGACGTGGTATGCAAAAATTATTAGATCGACACACATTTGGGTAATTATAAACTTTAAGATAGGAGATGGGAGATGTCTGAAAAACACGATGAAAAATTGATTCTCTGGTTTGATGAAATAGGCATTGAGGACGTACCGCTGGTTGGTGGCAAGAACGCCTCACTCGGTGAAATGTATCAAAAACTCACATCCAAAGGGGTTGCCGTCCCCCATGGCTTTGCCATTACGGCCTATGCCTATCGCCATCTTTTAAAGACCGCCGGTATCGCCCAGGCCATTGAAGATGCCCTGGCCGGTCTGGACACTCATGATATGCGGAACCTCCAAGCACGCGGCGAGAAGGCCCGTGACATCATCCGCACCGCCAAATTCCCTGACGACCTCCGCCAGGCGATTGCCAAGGCCTACGCCAAGATGGAAGAGGAGTACGGCCCCAATGTCGACGTGGCGGTCAGGTCATCGGCCACTGCCGAAGACCTGCCGGACGCCTCTTTTGCCGGGCAGCAGGAGACCTATCTGAATATCCACGGCATGGACGCCGTGATCGAAAATTGCCGAAAATGCTTCGCCAGTCTCTTTACCAACCGGGCCATCTCCTACCGGCACGACAAGGGTTTTGGCCAGTTTGACGTCTATCTGTCCATTACCATCCAGAAGATGGTGCGCAGCGACTCAGCCTCCTCCGGCGTCATGTTCTCCATCGACACCGAAAGCGGCTTCAGCAATGCCGTATTCCTGACCGGGGCCTGGGGCCTGGGCGAAAATGTCGTGCAAGGCGCTGTCAACCCTGATGAATTTTACATCTTCAAACCGACCTTAAAACAGGGCAAGCGCCCGATTGTCGGTAAACGGGTGGGCAGCAAAGAGATCAAGATGATCTATGACAACGACCCCAGCACCAAGGAGCCGGTCAAAAATATCCCAACCACCCCGGCCGAACGCGGTTGTTATGTCTTAAATGACGACGAGATCTTAAAACTTGCCGAATGGGCCTGCATCATCGAAGATCATTACAACAAGGGCATGGACATCGAGTGGGCCAAAGACGGCGACGGCGTCAAGGTCGGCACCGGCAAACTCTTTATTGTGCAGGCCCGCCCGGAGACCGTCCACTCCCAGACCTCCAAGAAGATCATGGAGACCTATGTCATGAAGGAGACGGGCAAGGTCGTTGTCCAAGGTCAGGCGGTAGGCGCCAAGATTGGCCAGGGGGTGGCCAACGTCATCAATGATGTGGTCGATATCCATGACTTCAAAAAAGGCCAGGTCCTGGTCACCGACATGACCGACCCCGATTGGGAGCCGATCATGAAGATAGCCGGCGCCATCGTCACCAACCGCGGTGGTCGGACCTGCCATGCGGCGATCATCTCCCGAGAACTCGGCATCCCCTGTGTCATCGGCACTGTAGATGGCACCAAGAAAATAAAATCAGGCTCTGAAATTACCGTGTCCTGTGCTGAAGGTGAGTCCGGCAATATCTACGAAGGTCTCCTGAAGTTTGAAGTAGAGCGCCTCGACCTCGACAATATCCCAGCCACCAAGACCAAGATCATGATGAATGTCGGCATCCCGGAAAAGGCCTTCACCGAGGGCCAGATCCCCAATGATGGGGTCGGCCTGGCCCGCGAGGAGTTCATCATCAACTCCCATATTGGCATCCACCCCTTGGCCCTCTATAATTTCGATGATTTGAAAAAGAAGGCGGCGGCCGGCGATACCGATGCCGCCGACGTAGTCCGCCAGATCGATGCCAAGACCACCGCCTACCCGGACGACAAGAAACAGTTCTTTATCGATAAACTGGCCGAAGGCGTAGGCCGGATCGGGGCCGGCTTTTATCCAAAGGACGTCATTGTCCGCCTCTCGGACTTCAAGACCAACGAGTACGCCAACCTGATCGGCGGCCACTTCTATGAACCTGAGGAGAGCAATCCAATGATCGGCTGGCGCGGCGCCTCCCGTTATTACGACCCCAAGTACAAGATGGCCTTTGAGCTGGAGTGCAAGGCCTTGTTGAAGGTCAGAAACGAGATGGGCCTAAATAATGTCAAACTGATGGTGCCCTTCTGCCGGACCCCGGAAGAGGGACGCAAGGTCATTGCCGTGATGCGCGAGTTTGGCCTGATTCAAGGCGAGAACGGACTGGAGGTTTACGTCATGTGCGAGATCCCGAGCAATGTCATCTCAGCCGACGCCTTCTGCGATGTCTTTGACGGCTTCTCCATCGGCTCCAACGACCTGACTCAGTTGACCTTGGGACTGGACCGCGACTCAGACCTGGTGGCCCATATCTACGACGAGCGAAACGACGCGGTTAAGACCTTAATCAAAATGGTCATCGACACTGCCAAGCGGCGTGGTCGTAAGATCGGTATCTGCGGCCAAGCCCCCAGCGACTTTCCGGAATTCGCCACCTTCCTGGTGGAGTGCGGCATCGACTCGATAAGCCTCATTTCCGATACGGTCATCAAGACCCGGCTGGCAATTGCCCAGAAGGAAAAAGAGTTGGGGATCAAACCTTAAATTAGGTTGACACTACAATGTCGAGATGAAGGAGAAGGGCTCTGGCTTAGGGCCCTTCTCCTTTTTTTGGTAATAACAGCCAAGGTGACAGGTTAGCCAACTATGTATAAATGGATATTAAAAGACGACTCTGTCCTTTGCCTCTGTGAAGCGTGTTCAAAGAAGGACTACAAAAACTTAGTCATCCGCCAACCGTGGCGGACCAAGGACAAGAATACTACCGTCACTTGCGAGCGTTGCGGCAAAAAAGACCAGGTGGATTTTTGATGGCGACGCCATCATTGTTCTGGGAAAATCGCTACCTTGTGAATTATATCAAGAATGGCGTCGATCAGGTCCTGCTGGGGATCAATGAATTTCACCGCCATACCTGAATCTTTTTTTGAGTGGGTGTGATTGACCCAGACGACCTCGGCCAGCATGGAGACATCGTGCAGATCACCGATGGAGAAGGTCAGATTGGTCTGTTCCTTGACCGGCGGTGGGTTTTCTGTGTAAATAAACATGCCGTCGATTGAGATGTCCCTGGTATGGGAGATCAGATAGTCGCCCTCATGAATGAAATTTACCTTGAACTGGGCGGGGACTCTGGTCGATATCCTTCTTTCATGCGCTTTCATTTCTTTGTCCTTGTCGGTGTACCAGGCTAAGCCGTTGTAAAAATAACCTGATCCATTCATGATATCCAAATCGGCATAAGGAGCCGTAAAGGAATGGTCAGAATTGCACAAGTTATTTCTTAACGGCTCCTAATTGAATTCCAGGGTGCTTGCTTCGTTGAATTGCTCATAGAATTCGGAGATGATGGCCTCCATGTTGTCAAGGAAGGCTGGGATATCGGGCAGATCTTCCGCTGCTTCGTATCCCTCCTTGACCTTATAAAAATAATTTTCACTGTCACTACCCTGGAAGCCGATGCTTTCGGTCAAGTGGTTGGCAAGGTAGACGATTTGACACCCTAGTCGGCCTTGACAGGCGCTTAAGTCATGGTGAGTGCCGACCGGTAAAGTGATGCTCTCCGGCAGTCCCCACTTCTCTAGCAGCGCCATGCCAACCTTGGCGTGATCAGTATGAAGCAGGGCGTTTTCAAGGGCCACTAGGCTAGGGTATTCGCCAATCCCGCCCCGACTCATGGTCTCGATCTGTAGGTGCCGGTTCAAGATGATTTTACCGACATCATGGAGAAGAGCGGCGCTGTAAAGGCTGGAGGTCACATCAACCTTGGCGAATCGACCAATGATGGAGGAGAGAAGAGCTGTGCCGTGGGAATGACGCCACAAGGAGCCCGGTTCAAGGTTATAGGCCTCCTGAGGTGATTTGAGCAACCCCGCCGAGGCGGAGGTGATGGCAATCATCTTGACGCTGTCAAGGCCTAAGCGAATGACGATATCGCGGATCGAGTGGATCTCTTTCATATGGCCAAAATAGGCGGAATTGGCCAAGCGCAGCATATTGGCCATCAAACTCGGGTCCTGATTGATTCTTTTTGAAAGGGCGGTAATATCACAATCGCTCTGATTGGCCAGGGTCATGACCTCAAGGGCAATGTCCGGCCGGGGGACCAATTTATCAACAGCCTTGATAATTTCGTGTTCTATTTCCATAGGATAGAGTTCCTTGCCCGGTAGTGACGATCTAAGACAGCTGTCCCATATGCTTAATGTTAAAGCACCTACTGTGCAAAGCTTACCATAGCCAAATTCATGAAGTCAATAATTCCCCATGAATTAGCTGCCTGTCCTTTAACATATGGAATAAATGGGCTGTTACCAAAGATCTCCTCGCCCCGGCGATGAGCTACCCCCATAATTAACCTATATAAAAAACTGGACTGACAGATAGCTTTGCCTGTATTATTTAGATAAACGAGGTCTGGACCTAAGTAGCACCATGAAAACACCTCTCCCGGAGATTGTTAAATTTGACTCGTTGGCTCAATGTTGCACCGCCATTGGTGACTTTCTGCAGGATTTTATCCAGGCGTCAATAGACCGGCTTGGGCATTGCACCATCGCCCTCCCAGGAGGGAAGACCCCGATTACCCTCTTTCAAACGCTCAGTCGTCCACCATTTTCGACGTCTGTCTGCTGGTCAAAAGTTTTCTTTTTCTTTGGTGATGAACGCTTTGTGCCGCTGAATCACCCGGACAGTAATTTTGGGATGGCCAAAAAGAATCTGCTGGCGCAGTTGCCAATCGCAGACGATCATATTTTCAGGATGCCGGCGGAAATCAGGCCCTATGCAGCAGCCGCTCGCCACTATCAGCAGACCATGGCTAAGGTCTTTGGCGCCTTGACCTCCAGAAAACAACCGTATGCCGACGCTGAGTATCCGGCCTTCGATCTGGTCCTGTTGGGAATGGGGACGGATGGCCATACTGCCTCCCTATTTCCAGGACATCAGGCCCTGAACCGAAAAGACTGGGTGGTTGAGGTGGTTGAGGTGGAGGTCGCTCAAGCCTTACCACCGGTGCCTCGTTTGACCTTGACCCTACCGGTAATCAATAACGCTGACACGGCACTTTTCTTGGTGAGCGGGGCACAAAAAATCAGGCTGGCCGAGTCGTTTCTCTCTGACCCGTCGAAGTCTCGCCTCCCAGCCGCACTCGTTCGTCCGCGGCAGAGATTGCTATGGTATCTGGTGCATTGAATATGAAAGAAAGAAGAAAAAATAGCAGGCTGTCTTTGAGGCTTAAAGGGCGACTCATGTTACCCGGCGATCTGGCGCTGAAAGGCCAAACCAGAAATCTCAGCTTTGGCGGGGCATTTTTCGAATTGGAACGGGTGCCTTTGCTTAAAATTGGCGATTTCATCAGTCTTGAATTATTGACCAGGATCAAGTTTACTTGTGAGATAATCCACTATAATGCTTCAGGTATTGGTCTCCGCTTTGACTTAATCCTGATCCGTTACTATGAACTTTTTAAAGAGATGATGCTCCATAACGCCCCTGACCGGGACCAGATGATTAAAGAGTTAGGGCGATGGGCTGATTGACCTTTGATCATGGAAGATCACAAAGTCAGACTCGACAAGTGGCTGTGGGCCGCCCGGTTCTTCAAAACCCGAACCATGGCCGCCGAGGCGGTAGGCGGCGGCAAGGTCCACAGTAACGGCCAGAGGGTAAAACCTGCCAGGATTGTGCAGTTGGGGGATGAACTCCGCATCAAACGCGGCATCATTGAAATGACTGTGGTTGTCAAGGCCGTAAGCAACCGGCGTCAACCAGCCAAGGAAGCGGCAGGGCTTTATCTGGAGACAGACGAAAGTATCAAGGCGCGGGAACAGCAGCGGCAAGAACGACAACTCCTGCGCAGCGTTCATGATAATGTCCGCCCCGCTGGTCGCCCCACGAAACGGGATCGGCGCTTGATTCACAACTTCACCAATAAGGATTAGTCTCTTTGCGGTTTACTTGCGACAATTTCTGATCAAAAAATTGCGAAACTCGATGCCGGTAAAGGATTACCTCTCACCAGAGGCTTACCCCCTCAAGGGGGGACTGAAAATAGTCCAGTTTATCTGGACTCGGATTGATCCCCAAATTTAGATTACCATTTACGATAACTTTATGATACAAGGAGAAAAAATGAACACCATCAAACGCGCCATCATCAGCTTGACCGACAAATCCGGGATTGATGATTTCGCCGCCCAACTAAGCCAACTTGGCGTCGAAATTCTGTCCACTGGGGGAACTGCCAAGAAACTGCGCGAGCAGGGGCTTACCGTGCTTGACGTAGCCGACTTTACCGGATTCCCGGAGATGCTCGATGGCCGGGTCAAGACCCTGCACCCCAAGGTCCACGGTGGAATCTTAGGCCAACGCCACAACCCGGAGCACCAGAAGCAGATGGCCGCCCATGGCCTCCTGCCGATTGATCTGATTGTGGTCAACCTTTACGCCTTTGACAAGGCCACTGTAGACCCGGCCTGCACCGTGGCCCACGCCATTGAAAATATCGATATCGGCGGCCCTACCATGCTGCGGGCGGCGGCCAAAAATTATCAGGATGTCACTGTCATTGTTGATCCGGCTGATTACCCTTTAGTCATCGCTGAGATCAAGGCCACCGGCAACACCACTTTGAAAACCAGGTTCCGGTTGGCCCGCAAGGTCTTCGATCTGACCAGCACCTATGACACCGCGATCGCCAAATGGCTGAATGCGGTGGACGTGGACAGCAATCCGCAGTTCAAGTAAGATGGGCCATTATACAACTTAAGGAATAATGACTATATGAAAATGGCGGTTTTGCTCTCCGGCTCTGGACGTACCCTGGACAATTTTCACGACTGCCTGCAAAATGGCTCGATGAGCGGCAGCATAGAGGTGGTGCTCTCGAACAAGGCAAATGTCCTAGGTCTGGAAAAGGCCAGTCAATACGGCTATCCGGCCTTTCATGCCAAAGACAATGAATCCATCAACCAGATCCTGGCCAACTATCCAATTGAGCTTATTCTCCTGGCTGGTTTTTTAAAACTGTACACTCCGCCGCCGCATCTGCAGCAGGCGGTGCTGAACATCCACCCATCCCTGATCCCATCATTTTGCGGGGATGGCTATTACGGTATGCGGGTACATCGGGCAGTCCAGGCCAGAGGGGTCAAGGTCAGCGGCTGCACGGTGCATTTTGCCAATCAGGAATATGACCAGGGACCCATTGTCGTCCAGAAGTGCGTGGCCATTGACGACGAAGATACCCCGGACGATATCGCGGCCAAGGTCTTTGCAGCAGAATGCGAGGCCTACCCAGAGGCCATCAACCGAGTCAACGCCAAGGGCATTGACTATTTTTGGAACATAAAGAGGTGTTGAATTGACTATCATGAGCAGACAGATTATGTCCGCCACGGACATGCAGCGTTCCCTGGCCAGGATTGTCCTCCAGATCCTGGAGCAGAATAACGGGGTAGAAAACCTGGCGGTGGTCGGCATTCACACCGGCGGGGTTTACCTTGCCGAACGCATCAAAAAGATCATTGCCGAGCGCGAAGGCGTCGAGGTACCGGTTGGTAGTCTTGACATCACCCTTTATCGTGACGACTGGAGCTTGGTCACCCAGAATCCGATGGTCAAGAAGACCGATATCAAATTTGCGGTTGAGGATTATACTATTGTTCTGGTCGATGACGTACTCTTTACCGGCCGCACTATTAGGGCCGCCCTCGACGCCATCATGGATTTTGGACGACCGCGCTGCATTCAACTGGCAGTGCTGATTGACCGCAAATGTGGCCGTGAATTGCCGATCCAGCCGAACTTTGTAGGTCTGGAAGTCCTTGAAACTATTGACGAGCATGTCCATGTCACGCTTACCGAAAAGGACGGACATGACGATGAGGTGGTTCTTGCCTGGCAAACGGGCACGATATGAGCATCCTGCGTGTGCCTTATCTTTTTCAACAATGAACAACCAGCACCAATAAAATACCATGGTGGACATTGAGAACCCTTCTCGCTCGGATTTGGCGACCATCCGCAAGCGGGTCAAACAAAAGCGGCATGACTATATCAGCTATGATTTCAGCCGTAAAAAGAACGATATCCTGAAGACTTTTTTTGACCTGTCTCAGGAGTTTGATTCTTTGTTTGACCTGTACCGGATTTGCGTGGCCGTGCCGCTCGAGTCCTTTGAGGTGGAGAGTCGTCTCTACCTTCTGGATGATAACGACACCCTGGTCATGGTCTGTGACAGTCAGCATGGGGTTTCCGATCCGCCTAGCCCCTGCCCCGATTATATCTTTCTGACTGCTGAACCATACGAGGTCGAGCACTCCTATCTTGTGCCAGTGCTGAGTAAGCCACTGCATAAAATTGAGCTTACCGAGATGTTGGAACCGCTGCATGTCATCGGTATGTTCGAGGTCTATCCGGTCACAAAACTAACCAAGTCTGACAAATTCTTTTTCACCAAATACACCAACCGCATCGGCTACAACCTCCGCAAACGTCTGCTGGCCCAGCAGAATGTCAAGCATATACAGTTCATCAACAATTTGGTCACCGACATTGAGCACAATGTCATTATCCCCAACATGTATTACAAACACCTGTTCAAGCAGCTCAAAAAAAGGATCGACGATCTGTGCTCCTTAGCTGATATGATTGAGCAGTACAAGTCCGCCGGCGAGGGTGACCCGGAGATGTGTCAGCAGATCGTAGGCCGGATTGTTGAAATCCGTACCCGTCTATTGGATTCCTATCAGGAGATTGACAAACACCATAAAAATTTAAGCCTCTTTCTGGAAAGCCTGTTCCGGCGCGACCACTTCGAAGAGGGACGATTGGTGCTCCATAAACAGGTCTGTAAGTTAGAGACCGACATAATCCTGCCCCAACTCAGCCATTATGAGAAGAGGATGACCGCCCGCGGCATCGCCATTGACAAACCAGAGGACATGGAGGGCGAGGAAATCGAAATCCGGGTCGACTTCGGTCTCTTGTCCCAGGTCTACGCCAATCTGTTTTCCAATGTCGTCAAGTACACCGAAACGATCATTGATCACCAAGGGCAGCCCCGAAAAGCAACGGCCTATGGCAGGATGATTCTGCCAGATTATTTCAGTCCGGGTCGGGCCGGCATCAAGCTCAATGTCTTTTCTACGGGCCGCCCACTTCCTGAAGATGAAGCCTTATCCATCTTTAAGGACGGCTTTATGGGCACCAATTGCGCCGCAGAAAACAGCCGTGGTCATGGTCTGGCCTTTATCAAATATGTGGTCGAGCTGCATGGCGGCCAGGTCGGCTATGAGTACACCTTAGAAGGCAACAATTTCTATTTCATCCTGCCCTTCATCTCCATCAATCGGTAACCCATCCGTGTCCTCCCCTTTGGAATTGCTGGCCCCGGCCGGCAGTCTTGATGTCTTTCAGGCTGCGGTGGAATGTGGCGCCGACGCCGTCTATATCGGCGCGCCTACCGCCAACGCCAGGGCCTTGGCCCGTCATTTCAGCCTGGAAGAGATTGCCGCTATGACTGACTTCGCGCACCAGCGCGGCGTCAAGCTCTATGTGGCGATGAACTCCCTGATCAAAGAAGAGGAATTGCCGGCAGTTATCCAGTTGCTCTCGATATTTGCCGGGCTCGGCATTGACGCACTGATCATCCAGGACCTCGGGGTCTATCACCTGGCCCGCCGTTATTTCCCTGAACTGCGCCTGCACGCCAGCACCTTGATGGGCGCCCATAATTCAATCAACGTTCGCCAGTTCGCCGACATGGGTTTTAAGCGGGTGGTGCTGGCCCGCGAGATGCGTCTTGACGAAATCGCCAAGGCCGCCAACAGCACCCCTGTTGAGATCGAGGTCTTCATCCATGGCGCCATGTGCTTTGCCTATTCCGGGCTTTGCCTGTTCAGTAGTTTTCTCGGCGGCAAGAGTGGTCTGCGCGGGCGTTGCGTCCAACCCTGCCGGCGGAAGTATGCCTGGCAGGGGGCAGGTGCCAAGGGCGGCGGCTACCTCTTTTCCATGAATGACCTTGAAGGCATCAGCCTGATTGAGGACTTGCGCCAGGCCGGGGTCAGTTCCCTCAAAATCGAGGGCCGGATGCGCAGCCGCCAATACGTCGGGACGGTGGTCAGGGCCTATCGCCTTGTCCTGGACCACCCAGGCGAAGTCGAGGCCATGCGGGAGGCAGGCAAGATCCTGGCCATGGCCATGGGCCGCAAGACCACCACCGGTTATTTCCTGCCACAGTCTGATAATGCCTTGATTACACCCCAGTATTCGGGCAATATCGGCCTCTTTGTCGGAAAACTCAGCAAGTGCAGGCAGGGCGGCAAGGCGGAGATCAAACTTCGTGAGCCCCTGGCAGTGGGAGATCGCATTAGAGTCCACAATGAAAAGAGTGGCGACCGTGATTCCGTCACCGTCAAAGAACTTTGGCTGGCCGGCGCCATGGTTGCCGCTGCCGCAAGCGGTCAGACGGTCAGTCTCACCGTGCCGGAAGCAGCCCAAGTCAACGATCCGGTCTACAAGGTTGACACCATAGAATCCCGCCTGGAGGCCATCAGGTCAAAGGCCATCACGCCGCAAAATTATAAGAAACTAATAGAGAAAGAACGGCAGCGGGAGAGGATCCGAAGCGTCACGGCAAGCGTCACCACCCCAGGAAAGGCATGTGGCCCTGGGCGTGATATTTCTGCGTCCAATGTCGTTACGGCAAGCAAGGGCA
>JANNQL010000245.1:0-45937 GCA_031400755.1 Pseudomonadota bacterium
TTGCGCGCTTAAGTCAACGGCATTGGGTGGGGGGGCGGCGCAGGAAAAGAAGACCCCGCCCTTGTCGTTGAAAACGAGGCGTATCAGGGAGTTGGGGGCGTGGTTTA
This sequence comes from Pseudomonadota bacterium, assembly GCA_031400755.1. GTDB lineage: Bacteria > Desulfobacterota > Desulfobulbia > Desulfobulbales > VMSU01 > VMSU01. The sequence goes on from JANNQL010000245.1 coordinate 108, forward strand.
TGCCCTGTGTATCGCCACTAAAAATCTGGTGATCTATGCCAGGGGAAGGGCGCTGCTGCTGGGCCGAAAAAGTTTTTGCAGGGCGATAGGTCCTTCTTGGTTTTCATCATTTGCACACCATATTTTGTCCGGCAATGCCGCCGCCACTGAAGTCGAAGAGCGGCCGTCGGGCCAGGGGGAGTTCTTTGGAATCAGTGTTAAGGGGCACTTCTTCCGCCTTACGGCCCTCTTTTTCTTCGTCATTGCCATTGCTGGCCGCATCGTTTGAGTCAGATGAGGAAGCAGATTGTTCCGAGGTCGAGTTCGGGTTGTTGATGCCGATGCCTGTTGGGTCAGTCTGGGGCGGCATGACCATATCCACCATGACCAGGGACTGGATGCTGTTCACGATCTCCACTGGCGTTTCGTTTGAGGCCGACTGAGGCAGTACCGCAGTGCAGCCTGCTTTGGATGGGTTGGTGACGCAGTCAGCCAGGGGCGGCAGGACAGCCGAGCAACCTGGGGCGGCCGGGGTGCTGGTACAGGTATTGATGGTTGGTAAAACCGCCGTGCAACCAGAAAGAGTAGAGTTAGTCGTGCAGTCAGTCAGGGGCGGCAGGACTGCCGAGCAACCTGGGGCGGTCGGGGTGCTGGTGCAGGTGTCGATGGTTGGCAGAACGGCAATACAACCCGGAAGAGTAGGGTTAGTCGTGCAGTCAGCCAAGGGCGGCAGGACTGCCGAGCAACCTGGGGCGGTGGGGGTGGTGGTACAGGTATCGATGGTTGGTAAAACCGCCGTGCAACCCGGAAGGGCGGGGGTTGTGGTGAAGTCAGCCAAGGGCGGCAGGACAGCCGAGCAACCCGGAAGAGTTGGGTTGGTGGTGCAGTCAGCCAAGGGCGGCAGGACAGCGGTACAGCCTGGGGCGGTGGGGGTGGCGGTACAGGTATTGATGGTTGGTAAAACCGCCGTGCAACCTGGAAGGGTAGGGTTAGTGGTGCATTGATCAATGGTTGGTGGCGGTGGCGGCTCGACGGCCACTTCGCCTGTGTATGTGCCGGTTACGGTTTTTGTTCCGGTTGTTGAAAGCTGACTGCTGTCGACGGTGGTGGTGCCGGTAGCCAGATAGCTGATCGGGCCAGTGCCGGTGCTGGCAAGGGTGCCGGTGCCGGCACTGATATTTGTAGCGTTGACGTTGACAAAGCCCGCACCCGTGGTGGAGACCACCGTTCCCGCTGTCTGGGCCAAGTCGCCTCCGGCGGTGATGGTGATGTCGCCGCTTCCGGTAGAGCTGACGTTGTTGAAGATCTGTAAAGTCGGAGCAACGGTATTGAGCAGGATGCCTCCGGAACTGTTTGCCGTAAAACGGTTGATGGTATTGGCCTCCAATAAAGTGATGCTGCCGCCTTGAGCATCCAATGTTTCGTGGATGATGGAGCCTGCAGTTTGATCGATTGTGCTGCCTCTTAGGTTGATGAACATCCCGTCACCCGGCTCGAACAATTCGCCGGTCACGACAAGGGGGGCTGTTGTTTGCCCAAAAAGCACACCTCCTCCAGCAGTTACCCCGGCAGTATTCCCAGCCACCCATCCTGCGGGGTTGATTCGGGCCAGGTCGGCGTCGGTCAGATTCAGGGCGCCGCCAACGACGGGAGTTCCGGCGACATTCATGGGGCGGGTTGAGGTCGCAGGCTGGATGGTCACAAACCCTCCTGAGGGATACGCATAACCCGAAGAAGGTGTGCCGGCTATAATTTTGGCGGTCGGATTAATACTGACGGTGTCGGCGATGAGCCTGATGTCCTGTCCGCCGCGCACCAGGGTGTTGCTGCCCAAGGTCAGGGTGCCGCCTGTGGAAAAGAGATACACCAGGCCTTTTGCTGGGATAAGGGCATCGGTACTCAAACCGCCGATGGCGGAGTTGGCGATCACAATATTCCCCCCGGCGGTCATGGTAACAGAGCCGACGCCGTAGATATCCGATCCGGTAAAGCTGCCGATGCCTGCGTAATCGGCGGTGATGGTCGTGGTGCCATTAATAGTGATATCCGCGTTTCCTCCTAAGCTGCCGATGCCCGCCAGGCCTTTCCCCGCAGTTGCATTTCCGCTAAGCGAAATGGCCCCGCCACTGGTAAGAGTTATGGCGGTTGTCGCGCCATCGGTGCCAATGGCCGCAGCGGCGTCCGTGCCAGCGCCGCCGGTGAGGCTTGTTGTCCCGGTGACATTCAGGGCAATAGTACCGCCGCTGATGGAGGCATCAGCATAGTTGGCCGCGCTGCCATTCAAGCTCAGGGTGGCGGCTTGGATGGTCACTGCACTGGAGTCGGAGCCGATATGGGCGCTGTTACTCTCAGCGGACGAGCTTGCTGCCCCGGATGCTCCACCGTTGAGCGTGATGGCTGCGTATCCCAAAACAGATACCGGAGCACTGCTTATATTGCCCACCTCGGCTTGATTGTGGATACCAGAAGTGCCGCCAGTGAGGGTCAGCGTGTTGCCGCCAGTAGTAAAATTGAGTGTCTGCAAGCCTGTGGAAGCGCTGAAAATTCCGGCGCGAGCGCCATCGGCTGCACTGCCGCCGGTGATGGAGACATCCCCTGCGCCAGTGATCGTGATCGTTTGGGTGGCCGGGCTGACGCCCTGATAGATGTCGGCATAGGCGCCGTTAGCGCTACCGCCGGAGATGGTTAATCCTCCACCGCCCACAGTGACGTTTTGATTGCCGCCGTTGGCGCCGATAGTGGCATAGGCACCGGTAGCACTGCCACCCAGGGTATTAAGTGCACTTGCGCTGATCGTCTGGTCACCGGTTCCGGACTTGATATACGCATATTCGTTGAGGGCATTTCCGCCTTTGACCTCAAGGGTATTGGTGGCCGTGACTGTCTGGTTGCCGCTGCCAAGCACTTCTGCCCTGGTAGCGCCGCTTAGGCCATCCAAGGTAATATTGGTCGCTGAAAGGGCCATGCCACCGCTGCCGTTTGTGCTGATTGTGGCATTGGCAATGGCCAGGTCGCCCTTGGCGAGCAACTTGATATTGCCGCCGCCGGTGCTGGTGATATCAGCGTTGACCAACATGTTCCCTGGATTGCTGGCGTGGGTGGCTAACGGAGTCACATAGCCGCTGGCTGGGAGCCATCCGGCAACCATGATCAGATCGCCGCTGCTGGTGTATTGAATGCTGTTGCTGACCGTGATGGAGTTCTCGGCCAGGAAGGAGAGCGAATTGGCTCCTCCTGCTGAGACGCCTGCTCCAGTAAAAGTGATAGTGCCGGTGCCTGCCCCTGCCGAAGAGGTCTGGACGATGACATTGTTGGCGGAAAGCAGGCCGTTGATGTAATCCCAGCCCATACTGGAAACACTATTGGCTCCACCACCAAAAATATCACCGGTAAAACTGCCAAAATCAGGAGCACCCCCCAAAGTAGTTATTGTGATGTCGGTCGGGTCCAGTAGCAAGGTCCCGGCCGCACCATGCGGGGCCCGCGTATCAACCTCGGCGCCTGTGTCCAGATACCCTTTCCCTGACACCTCGACAAACCCGCCATCGCCGCTCATCTCTCCGCCCCTGGCGCTGATGTTGCCATAGGCGCGGGTTGTGTTGTCCGCCCAGACGATGACTCTGCCGCCGTCGCCTTTTTCAATGGCATCTGCCTTAATGACGGAATCAGTGCCCACATAGGTGGCCTGGGCGTTTTGGATTTCAGGATTATTGCCTTGATAGTCACCGCCGATCAGCGCTGTGCCGCCGCCTTTCTGGCCTGAGACATCGACAATGGCATGGTCCAATAGACCGACCTTGTCGCCCAGCACCTGGACGCTACCGCCGGTTTCGCCTACACCTTGGCCAGAGGCGTCCAGGGTGCCGCTGCTTACGACGGTCCCTGTTGAACCGCCGTGCAGGATGATCTCGCCATTCTGCTCTTCGATGGAGCGGGCCTGGATCAGACCTGCATTGTTGACCACGGTGGTGGTCAGCTCGCCTGCAACCTTGGCGGTCATCACTACCTGGCCGCCGTCTGCGGCAAGCGTGCCGAAGTTCTCCACCCCGGCACGCTTGGCCAGGCTCGCCTCATCTACGGCCAGGCCAATCAGTTGGTCGCCTTCAAGGTCGAGTGTGAAGCGATTGCCCGAGGCCAGGGCCACCTGACCGAGACGGGCCTGGATTACCCCGCTGTTCGCGGCATAGTCGCCGGCCAGCACGATATAGCCATGGTCACTTGCCTGAATGGTTCCCTGGTTGGCCACCTCAGCCCCGGTGGGCAGGGCCTCTTTTTTGGCAAAAAGGTAGTGGCCTGCCATGAAGTCGCTGTTGGAGATGTCGAGGGTGGTGGCCAGCAGGCCGTGGACGCTGACTTGGGAGTCGGGGGTAAAGAGCACCCCGTTGGGGTTGACCAGAAAGACCTGACCGTTGGCGTCGAGCTGGCCGTTGATCAGGCTGGGGTCGTTGCCCAGCACCCGGTTCAGGACCACGCTGCCGGCATCGGGCTGCTGGAAGCGGACCATCTCCGGCAGCCCGATGGAGAAGTTTTGCCAGTCGATGACCGCCTTTTGGCTCTGCTGGGTAATTAGGGTAGTGACGGCGTCGGGACGGCTGACCGTGGCGCTGCCGGCGGTCACCTGTTCACCTGCCGGACCGGCCAGAGCTGTGGTATGCAGCAGCAGAGAGAGGGCCAGCAGCCCCCGTCGATATGGGGAGTTGGAGACCTTTCGAGGCAGTGCTCGACGCAAGCCGCCGGCCTTCCGCATGGGCTTGGTTCTGCCGGTAAGGCGTTGAGGTCGGTCATAAATAGTGGAGACAAAAGTTTTCATGCTGCCACCTTAATCTTTTGTAAAGTGAATTAGATTATGCCACCCGGATCAACTGGAAGGCACCCAGTTGATCGATGCCGCCTTGGGTCTGCCGGGCGCCTTCGACCACTGCTAGGATGTCACCGCTCACAATATAGCCCCTTTGGGTGGCCTCACTTATGGCCCAAAATACCAGCTGGTCGCGGCTTAGTTGTTCCTTGGTTATGATGGGGATGACGTTTTTGTACAGGCAGGCATGGCGGGCTGAATGGATGGAGTTAGTGGCCAAGAGGGTAGGGGTGCGTCTGTTCCATTTTGACATGTGCTGGTAGAGGTTGTTGCCAAAGTCAATGACCAGGGTGGCTGTGGCGATGCCGAGACTGGCCGCCGCTGACAGGGCTGGATTGATGTCATTTTTGTCTAACCGAATCTGGCTGTGATCAAGACTTGGTTCGAGGTGGCGCTCCGATTCACAGATGATTGAGGCCATGGTCCGTACCACATTGACCGGGTTGACGCCGACGGCGGTCTCACCGGAGAGCATGACCGCATCTGTCCCTTCCTGGACGGCCAGGCTGACGTCAGTGACCTCGGCCCGGGTTGGCCTGGCGTTGTTGGTCATGGTTTCCAGCATTTGGGTGGCGGTGATCACCGGCTTATTCATTTCCCAGCATTTTTTGATGATCTGTTTCTGTATCCAGGGTACCCTGGAGGCGGGTAGTTCGACGCCCAGGTCGCCACGGGCGATCATGATGACGTCGGTGGCCTCGATAATTGCATCGATATTGTTTACCGCCTCGGGTTTTTCGATTTTGGCAACGACATGGATCTTGCGCTTGCCTGATTTTCGAATCAGCTCTTTTAATTCGAGGATGTCGTCGGCGTTGCGGACAAAGGACAGGGCCACAAAATCAATGCTGTGGTCCATACCCCAGTTGAGATCGGCCTTGTCCTTGTCGGTCAGGCAGGGCAGTGACAGTGGCGTCCCCGGCAGATTGATGCCCTTGTGGGATTTCAAGATGCCACCGACCACAACCCGGCAGTGGACTTCACTGGCCCCGGACTTTTCGACTTTAAGTTCCAAGAGACCGTCATCAAGGAGAATGGGGTCGCCCTCCCGCAGATCGGCCAGGATCTCCGGGGCGATAGTGGAAAAACGCTGGCTGGTGCCTTCTATATCATCGGCTTGGATGATGATGGTGTCGCCAGGAGTCAGAGTGGCCATGCCCTGTTTCATTGTACCGGTCCTGATCTTGGGACCGCAAAGGTCCATCAGCACCGCCACCGGTCGCATCCAATCGCTTTCGGCCTGGCGGATCATCTTCAGAACAGCTTCATGACTTTCGTATGAGCCATGGGAGAAATTGAGCCGGGCGACATCCATACCCGCCAGGATCATTTTGTTGATAGTGTCCTGATTGTTCGAGGAAGGACCGATGGTGCAGACAATCCTGGCCATCTTGCCCAGATTTTCATGGCTCTGACTGCTGGTTTCCTTGAATATCCCGTTGAGTTTTTTCAAGTCGATTGGCTTTGACAGGATGGCGCGGACATTTGGGTAGGGCTTAAGTTTTATGGCCAGGTCATTGCCCTCAATCGAGCTTGAGATGACGACAATGGGCATGGTGGGACAGACTACCGTCATCGCCTCGATGAACTTGAAACCGTCCCAATGGGGCATCATGATATCGCAAAGAAATATATCGTATTGGTTCGAAGTGGCCCGCTGAAAACCCTGCTGGCCATTGGCAACCGTGTCCACCTGATGGCCAAGTCTGGTCAATTCACTTGCGGTCAGAGTACAGCACACCGTGTTGTCCTCTAGAAGGAGTACGCGCATTGTTGTTATTCCTCTTGGAGTTTAATTGTCATGGCTATGGTCATCCCCTGTTTAGGGGCCGTTACGAAACAACTTGTGCAATTTTGATATTTCCTTTACGGCTTCTTATTATGCCAATAGGGCTAGCATAGATGACCAGGTTGCTTGTTTACAACGGCTTAGGATGGAAATGCCCATCAATTTAAGTTATTCTACTGTCCGGAAAGGGGATAAGTAAAGCCTGTTGTTTCGAAAATGGAAATAATTGAGGGGAGCAGAAAAGCATGGGAATGACGAAAACTCATTGGATGCTGTGTTTGGGGGATGATTTATCAGCCGCTCGGGGCTCGGTGTTGACCTTTTTCAGAAAGAGCATATTGCTTTTTTATGATGCCATTGAGGCGGTCGAGTCTGGTTCATGGTCTGCTGAAACAGATATGTTCTGGGTCGAGATTGAGAAGGGTTTGGCGGCAAACCGGCTGGTGTTGCAAGGGTTTCTTGATGATCTGCGGGCTGAAGGCTGCCGGGACCTCAATGATTTGACCTCTCTGCCTGTGGGCTATCCCAGTAAGGTGCTGCATCTGGTTGCCCATATGGTGGATGGCTTTATCGGGATAGACTCGGTGTTTTACAATATGGAGGAGGATTCCCATTGGCTGTCCGATGGGTTACGAGCGACCATTCGAAAAACGCCTGCCAGGTATTGGCTGGTTCGGGTCGAGGCCAGTTTTATGTCGGAGGCCACCGCCGCCTTTATTCACATCACCAAATCATAAAAATATTTTTTGCGGCAGATTTTTCATCATTCAAAATGGCGCAAGGCAAGGACTTCGCCCGCATACATTCAAGGCAATCCACCCCTATTACCAGTCATGCTTTTTTTGTACAAGCCAGTCAATTCGACTCCAGAGCCCCTGGAGGACCCTGACCTCCCGTTCGTTTAACTGGGCCCGACCAAAGATGCGTCGATAGTTTCGCACAATATGGTCCGGATTCTGGGGGTTAAGGTAGTTGATGTCTACCATGCACTGCTGCATATGCTGGAGCATGGCTTCCAGTTTGTCAGAGGGGACCAATTTCTTGCCTGGGGTGCGACTGCTGAATGCTTTTTTGGCCTTGTGGATCTCGTATAGACAGATGCTGACGGCCTGGGCCAGGTTCATGGACGGCAATTCGTCAGCAGTCGGGATGGTGATCAGGCGTTGGCAGAGATCAAGCTCACTGTTGAACAGACCGTGGTCCTCACGGCCAAAGACCAAGCCGACCCTGCCTTGATTGCAGAGCGGCAGGAGGGCCTGGGCGGCCTGGTCAGGACGAAGGATATTCTCCCGGTATGCGCCTAAGCGCCTGGTGGTGGCCATGGCGAAATGGCAATCAGCCAGGGCCGCTGCCAGGGAAGGGAAAAGCCCCGCCATTTCCAGAATGGGCGTGGCCTTGACCGCCATCCGTCTGGCCTCGTCGCATTGATAGTCAGTCTGGGGATTGACCAGCCTGAGATCGTCAAAACCAAAATTAGCCATGGCCCGGCAGACCGAACCGATATTGAGCGGACCCTGGGGTTCCACCAAAATGATGCTGAAGTTTGAAACTGGCATTGCCAATGGACGGAAGGAAGAATAAGGATGGTGGGGTGAGAAGGGTGAAAGGACGACAAAGTCAGGACAAGGAGGTCCTGACTTTGTCTTGGTATCGTTTATGAAGACTTGCCAGTAAGGGCATCAAGCTGTTTCTGAAGCTTGACATTTGCCTTGGTGGTGATGCGGAGTCGGTCGGCCAGGACTTCGCAGAAGAGCCGGTAGATGGTATAGCCCAAGGCCAGTTCTTTGGCGTCCGGGTTCTTGCCAATAATGGCGCTGTCCAGTCGCAAGACCAGGGTCTTCTGGAGCGCGGTCACGGAGGCGGAACGGGTGGCGCCTTCCATGAAGCCCATTTCGCCGAAGAGTTCGCCTGTCCGTCGCAAGGTCTTGACCTTTTTGCCATCCTTAACGATTCTGACTTCACCGGCCAACAGAAAATAGACATGAAAGCCATCTTGGCCTTCAATCAGGATCTCTTCGTTCTTCTCGTACTCAAGGAGTTTACCGGCATCGAGAAAGGAGAGGATGTCCTCGCTGGAAAAGGTGGTAAACTGATCAATATCGCGCAAAATGCGTAATATTTTTTCATTATTTCTCAAGTGATCCGTTTCCTGCATTGGGTTTCTCCAGTGTATCCGGGTTAAGTGCTAAAGGGGGCTTTGACCTGTTACCTTGCACCTTGTATGAGTGATTATCTTCACTCTAGCAAAAAAAAGAGAGTGAATGCAAAAGAAATATGCGATTGTCGCGAAAGGCATCTATTGACAAAGATGGGTGGCTGTAATAAATGTTTGGCACATTTTATGTGATGATACGGTGGCCCCTAAACTTTAATTGATGCGATCAAACGTCCTCTGATAGCAAGGAATAGATAATAATGCAAGAGCAAATCAATGCCGGGCTCCTGGGTTCGATCAAGGCCAAGCAGGATTTCGCCGCCGCCTGTGGCCCTGATATTTGTCGTTTGGTTGAGACCCTGGTTGGTGCTTTCCAGAATGGCAATAAGTTGTTGATCTTCGGTAACGGCGGCAGTGCTGCCGATGCCCAGCATATGGCTGCCGAATTCGTCAATCGATTTTTGATCGACCGTCGTCCATTACCAGCCATTGCCCTGACCACTGATTCTTCAATCCTGACCAGTATTGGCAATGATTTTTCCTTTGACGATATTTTTGTGAAGCAGATACAAGCCCTGGGGCAGGTGAGCGATGTTGCCCTGGGGATATCCACCAGCGGTAATTCTCCCAATGTGATCAAAGCCATCGAGCAGGCCAGGGCCATGGGTTTGATCACCGCCGTCCTGACCGGCGGCAGTGGAGGCAAGCTCTTGCCCTTGGCCGATATCGGACTCAATGTGCCGTGTTTCTTTACTCCCCATATCCAGGAGGCCCATCTTTGGGCCGAACATCTGGTCTGTCAGCTGGTCGATGAGACGATGTTCGGGGCCGCGGTCCGATGACTACCTATCGGCCCCTGGATTTTTCGGCGTTGACGACCTACTCCCTGATTGATCGAAGCAGCAAAGTGACGGTGCAGGATTTCGCCAAGGCCCCGGCTGCCGGTTGGTCTGTCCGCCAACTACTGGCCTCTTTGCCCAATCAGTTGATGGGCAAAGATTTTCCTGACCTGGTCAAACGACTGGCCGACTGCCACCGCAACGGACGACCAATTATTATTGGCATGGGTGCCCATGTCATTAAGGTTGGCTTGAATCCAATCTTGATTGATTTGATGGAACGTGGCATTATTTCGGGGCTAGCCTTAAATGGCGCCGGTATTGTCCATGACACCGAGATTGCCATGGCCGGCAGGACCTCCGAGAACGTGGACCAAGTTCTCGCTAACGGCGCCTTTGGGGCGGCTAAAGAGACAGGAGAGTTCATCAACCAGGTCATAAACCGTGGCTTTGAGGCGGGACAGGGGATTGGCGCGGCCCTGGGCGACGCCATTCTGGCCGGTAATTATCCCTATTCGTCAATGAGCATTCTGGCCTCAGCCCGACGTTTCAAGGTGCCGGTCACGGTCCATGTGGCCATGGGCACGGACATTGTCCACATTCATCCGTCTGCCAATGGCGCCGCCATCGGCGCTGGCAGTCATCTCGATTTCAGGCTGTTTTGCGGGATGATCGCCGATTTGGAGGGTGGGGCCTACCTCAATCTTGGTTCGGCAGTGATGTTGCCCGAGGTCTTCTTGAAGGCGCTGACGGTGGTCCGCAATCTGGGGCATGATGTGCAACATTTCACCACTGCTGATTTTGATTTTATCCGTCAGTACCGGACTTTGACCAATGTGGTGAATCGACCGACAGCTGGCGGTGGCAAAGGCTTTTCCGTTACTGGACACCACGAGTTGATGATCCCGCTCCTGGCTGCCGCACTTTTAGATGAATTGGCGGCCTGAGGGTGGGTAAAAAAGAATATTTCAGAGGATGCTATGCCGTTATATGACTATAAGTGCCAGAAATGCAGCCATAAATTCGAAGTCTTGGTCATGGGCGGGGAACAACCGCAATGCCCGCAGTGCGCAAGTCTCGAACTCGATAAAATGATGTCCGGTTTTTCAGTGGGTGGCGGCGCCAAGAATGCGGGTAGCGCAGTAGGGTCCAAATGTGGCGGTTGTGCCGGCGGTTCATGCGGCACATGTCATTAATCGAAAGATAGCGTTATCCCGTTGAGAACTGTGCCTGAAACTGGTAAAGTCTGATCTACTGTTTACATTAACCACCCTGATTCATTCTCGTTGGTAGAATCAACAAAAAAGGAATAGAGCATGCAAAAGCTTATTAAAATCGGCACCCGGAAAAGTCTGCTGGCCTTGGCCCAGAGTAATGGCATCAAGGCCCAGATTGAGGCCAAGTATCCGGATGTGACCGTGGAGTTGGTTAAAATAATGACTAAGGGCGACAAAATTCTCGATGTACCGCTGGCCAAGGTTGGCGGCAAGGGCCTCTTTGTCAAAGAGTTGGAGGAGGCCATGTTGAGCCGTGAAGTCGATATGGCGGTCCACTCCATGAAGGACGTGCCAGCGGAGTTGCCGGATGAACTGCACCTGGCCTTGGTCACCAAGCGTGAAGACCCCAGGGACGCCTTCATTTCGAACAAATACAAGACATTGACTGATCTGCCCCACGGGGCCAGGATCGGCACCAGCAGTTTGCGCAGGCGGGCCCAGTTGGCCAAGGTCCGTCCTGATCTGGTTATCGAGGACCTGCGAGGCAACCTCGATACCCGTTTGCGTAAGCTCGATGACGGTCAATACGATGCCATCATCCTGGCAGCGGCTGGTTTGAATCGGCTGAAACTTGACCGGGCCTCCTCTTACTTCACTTCACTAGAGATGCTGCCGGCAGTGGGGCAGGGTGCAGTTGGCATTGAAATGCGCCGGGATGCAAAGGAACTGCTGGCCGGGCTTAGTTTTCTGGACCACTGGCCAACCAAGGTGACAGTGCAGGCCGAAAGGGCCTTTCTCCTTAGGCTTGAGGGGGGGTGCCAGGTGCCTATTGCCGGTTTCTGTACGGTTGATAATAATCAGCTTACCTTGACCGGCTTGGTGGCCTCGGTGGACGGCAAAGAGGTAGTCAAAAAAACAGCGACCGGCCCGGCAGACCAGCCGGAACTCCTGGGGCTAAAACTGGCTGAAGAACTCCTGGCCATGGGCGGCAAGGCCATTCTCGAAGAAGTCTATGGCCAGAAAATCGCTTGAAAAAAGTTAATGGTTAGCGCTGGGCTTACTGAAGTTTAGTGAGTCACGGTTTTTCGATGGCTCGCAGGCCGAATTCTAAAATGGGATTCGGCCTGACTTGTCTTGGTAGCTAAGCTCCCTCAATTTAAATCAACATCAGTTAAGGTGTTTTTGTGGAAGAAAAAAAAATCGGTAAGGTCTATCTGGTAGGGGCGGGGCCTGGCGACCCAGGTTTGATTACGGTCAAGGGCAAGGCTCTTCTGGAACGGGCCGAGGTGGTGGTCTATGACTACCTGGCTAATAAACGATTATTAAGCCATGTCCCAGCCACCGCCGAATTTATCTATGTCGGCAAAAAAGGTGGCGGCATCCATGCCCAGACCCAGGAGGAGATCAATCAGATCCTGGTCGATAAGGCCATGTCTGGCCGGATGGTGGTCAGACTGAAGGGTGGTGATCCATTTATCTTTGGTCGGGGCGGCGAAGAGATCGAAGAGTTGGCTAAATTCGGCATCGCTTTTGAAATTGTCCCTGGTGTGACCGCCGCCAGCGCTGCCGCGACTTACGCCGGCATCCCCATTACCCACCGGCAGTATACGGCGACAGTCGCCTTTGTTACCGGACACGAGGACCCGACTAAGCAGGACAGTACGATTGCCTGGGACAAATTGGCCACCGGGGTCGGCACCTTAGTCTTTTATATGGGGATCAAGAACCTGCCAAACATCACCGAACGCTTGATCCGATACGGTCGGGCGCCGGAGACGCCGGTGGCGGTCATTCGTTGGGCCTCGACCCCAGCGCACCGCACCGTGACCGGCACTTTGGCCACCATTGTTGATGTGGTAAGAAAGGCCGATATCAAGCCCCCGGCGGTCATTGTCGTAGGTGAGGTCGTCAGCTTGCGTGATACGATCAACTGGTTTGAAAAAAAGCCCCTGCTCGGCAAGCGCATCATGGTGACCCGCACTAGGGAGCAGGCCAGCGACTTGGTCATGCAGCTTGAAGAGTTGGGGGCGGATTGCATCGAATTCGCCACCATCGCCCTGGAGCCGCCGGACAGTTGGGATGAGCTTGATCAGGCTGTGGATGATATGGGCCGTTTTGACTGGCTGCTCTTTACCAGCATCAACGCTATTCAATTCTTTTTTCAGCGGCTTTTTGCCCGACAATTGGATGCCAGGGCCCTAGCCGGGATTAAAATCGCCGTGGTCGGCGTTGCCACTGCGGCGGAGTTGCAAAAATATGGACTGAAGGCGGACTTGTTGCCGGCCAAGGAGTTTACCGGCGAAGGTCTGGCCGAGACCCTGATCGAACAAGGGGTAGGGAAGTCTCGTTTTCTACTGCCGCGAGCCCTCAAGGCCAACGAGTCCTTGCCGGAAATAGTACGCCAGGCAGGGGGCGAGGTGACGGTGGTGCCGGTGTACCAGAATGTTCGGCCCCGAGGTCGGGAAGAGGCCTTGCGTCAGGAGTTCTTAGACCATAATATCGACATGGTGACCTTTACCAGTTCATCCACCTTCACCAACTTTATGTTTATGCTGAACCCCAAGGACGAGGCGGAGATGAAGCAGTTGCTGGACGGGGTGAAAATCGCCTCCATTGGGCCGGTCACCGGCAAGGCCATTCAGAAAAAAGGGCTGACCATTGACGTGCAACCGGCGGAGAGTTATTCGATTCCAACCATGGTGGCGGCGATTACCGAATTTTATCGTTAAGATGTGTGGTGCGGCAATTCGAGGAAAAATGGTTATGTTCAGCTCAGGCCAGAAGCAAAGAAGTATGTCTCTCGTCTGTACTATTTACATATGCTTACAGACCGATTTATGTGGTTAAACTATTACAGACAACTTTAAAGTTATCGTAATCAATACGACGTGGGGAATCAAATGGCCAGCAAATCAACCAAATCAAGTGGTGTTTCTGAGATCTCAACTGCAAAAAAACAGCGTCTGCGCCGTCCTACGCTAGGAGCTATTTCGGTTGCTGGTTATAAGTCATTGGTCAATAAACAGCGTATTGAGATACGTCCTTTAACCATCTTGGCTGGGGCAAACAGTGGTGGAAAATCGAGTATCATGCAACCAGTTTTATTACTCAAGCAAACCCTTGATGCTCCTTATGACCCAGGAAGCCTGTTACTAGGTGGTTCCAATGTTCGGCTGACTTCGGCGGCCCAGTTGTTATCGAAGAAGTCTGGCTCACGCACCATAAAAGAATTCTCTGTCGAGTTTGAAATCGGGAACAAAAAAGTTGAGCTTAGTTTTCGCCATGTCCCCAAGAAGGGTTTGGATATATTTAGCAATACTGTCTCTGATAATGGAGCGGAGACTGTCATTACACTGGATGCAGATTTGACCGCACTTAAAACAAGTCTGGAAAAGCTAGGCATTATGCGCTGGCCAGACGACATGTATACAAAAGGAGGGTTGGAAGTCGTCCGTGACCGCTCTTTTCTTAAAGTTGAATTGGTTATGGAGGAAAGACGGCTTAGACTCCCAGTACTTAATCCAGGAGATGGGCTTGTCGAAATGATCGCAAAATTGATCCACGTTCCGGGCTTACGTGGTAACCCCGAGCGAGATTATAGAACTACGGCGGTAGGAGATTTCTTTCCTGGGACTTTTGAAGTTTATGTGGCCAGCATGATTAAACATTGGCAATCATACAAGGATTCGAGACTGGCGCAACTTGGAGCAGACTTGGAAAGTTTAGACCTGACCTGGAAAGTTGAGGCCAAACAACGGGATGAAACTCAAGTTGAATTGAAGGTTGGGCGTTTGCCGCACAGCTTGCGCGGGGGAGCACAGGATTTAGTCAGTATTGCGGATGTCGGATTTGGTGTGTCTCAAACGCTGCCTGTTCTGGTGGCATTACTTGCCGCCGAGCCGGGACAAATAGTTTATATCGAACAACCTGAAATTCATCTCCACCCACGCGCACAACGCGCACTTGCCAAAATTTTGGCGGGAGCTGCCAAACGAGGGGTAATTGTTATAGTTGAGACACATAGCGCATTGCTACTTCGAGGAGTTCAGACGCAGGTTGCGAAAGATGAATTGTCGCCGGGGCTGGTTAAATTACATTGGTTCAAACGCGACCCTTCATCGGGCGCAACAGCTGTTACTAGTACCGATCTTGACGATACTGGCGCATTTAATGAGGATTGGCCAGAAGACTTTGATGAAGTGGAATTAACCTCTGATAACGAGTACCTGTCTGCTGCCGAAGCCAAGCTCTTTGCAAAAAATAACCCATCATGAAAAAAACACCATCTAAAAATCTGGTGATTGACGGATTGACGCTTCCGTTACAAGGGCTTCAGGTGGTGGAGGGGCAACACATCCAACATCAATTGTTACCCGTAATTTTTTGCAGGCAGTTCTGACGATATGCCATAAGGCTGTAATGACACCAGCGATTCAGGCAGAATGGAATCAGCACCAATCCGGCTTTGCGCGTAAATGGCGAAGTAGCATGGTGGCACGAAAGAAGTTGATACTGCTTAATGTTGTGGAAAGACAGGATATACGGCAACGAGTCGAATTGGAAAATTTTACCCAAGATCAAAAAAATGCCATGCTTAAGGACTGCCACCTTGTTGAAGCTGCGATAAGTACAGATAAACGAATAATTTCATTGGATGATGCCGCGCGAAACTTGTTTGTTGTGTTGTCAGACAATGTTGCAGATTTACAAGATGTGCTGTGGGTTAATCCGGTTTCGGATGTGGATCAAGTAATGTCTTGGATTGAAGGTGCGCCGAATGAAGCCAAATGGACACTTTCGCACAAAAATTAAAGAAGTCCACTCGGCGGCGGTGAGCCTGTTGCTTCATCTTGAAACTGGTACAGTCTAATTAATCGTTATCCCTGACCTCAACTCCTTTGATTGTATAAGAGACAAGACCTGTACGCCCCATGAGCAGCCCAAAAAAAATCCTGGTCGTTGATGACGAACTCAGTATGCGAGAATTCCTGAAGATTCTCCTTGAGAAGGAAGGCTATGCCGCTCAGACTGCCGCCAACACGGCTGACGCCCTGGCCATTCTTCGACAAAACCAGGCCGATCTGGTCATCTCAGACATTAAGATGCCAGGCGGTAGCGGCCTCAGTTTTCTTGAGGAGATGCGGGCCACCGGCCTGCAAGCCCCGTTAATTCTGATCACCGCTTACGCCTCGCCTGAAGACGCCGTGCGCGCCATGAAAGGCGGGGCCTACGACTATATCACCAAGCCCTTCAACGTGGCCGAGATCAAGGTGATCATCAAGAATGCCCTGACCAGTGGCCGGACAGCCACGGAACAGGCTGACTCAGCTACTTCTTTACTGAACGGCAGCGGGGTCACAAGCTTCCAGGGGATCATCGGGCAAAGCCCGGAGATGAAAAAAATTTTCGACCTGATCAGCCGCATCGCCCCTACCCATGCCAATGTCCTTATTCAAGGCGAATCTGGCACCGGCAAAGAGTTGGTGGCCCAAGCCATTCATGATTTGAGCAAGGCCGCTTCCCATAAGTTCGTGCCCATCATCTGTAACGCTATTCCCGAAAGTCTCTTTGAGAGCGAGGTCTTCGGCCATGTCAAGGGCGCCTTTACCGGGGCGCTCACCAATAAGACCGGCCTGTTTGCCGAGGCCAATAACGGCAGCGTCTTCCTTGATGAGGTCGGTGAACTGACGCCCCTGATCCAGACCAAACTCCTGCGTATTATCCAGGAACGTGAATTCAAGCCGGTCGGCAGCACGGAGACCATCAAGGCCAACGTCAGGATTATCTCGGCCAGTAACCGGGACCTGGAGGAAGAGGTCATAAGTAAACGTTTTCGGGAGGACCTCTTTTACCGACTGGCGGTGGTACCGCTCAGGGTGCCGCCGCTCCGCGAACGTAAGGGCGATGTGCCGCTCTTGGTCGAACACTTTTTGCAGAAGTATTCGGCGCTGTTCGGAAAAGAGGTGACGGCCCTCTCCTCCTATGCCATGGAGGTCTTGATGTCATACGACTTTCCGGGCAATGTCCGGGAGCTGGAGAATATCATAGAGCGCGGCGTGGCCCTGGAGAACTCAAATATCATCCTGCCTGAGAGCCTGACCCTCGCCGCCCACAAGCGAAAAAACGTGACATTTCCTCTTGCCGACGACAGCGACAACGACAGCGGCTATTTCGCTATGGGGCTCGATGATGCGGTGGCCTGCCTGGAAAGGAAATTGATCAGTCAGGCCCTGCAGCAGGCCAATGGCTCAAAGATCAAGGCAGCAGAACTCCTGAAGGTCAGTTTCCGCTCCATACGCTATAAAATAAAAAAATACGAGATCAACTAGGTGGCGGTCAGCATCCACCTTAACCAATCCCCGCCTGTCATTCCCAACGAGGAACGCCTTCGTCGTCAGGTCAAATGGCTCCTCCTGCTTCGCGTTTTCCTGCTGACGCTGTTTCTGGGCATCAGTTCTATCCTCCAGTTTACTCACCCAGGGCTGGACTTGCCACCAGCCGTCGCCATCGTCTTTTTCTTCATCTTCATCTATCTGTTCAGCATCGCCTCGGCGGTCATGGTCAACCGGCTCACCCATTTCATAAACTTTGCCTACGGCCAGATCATTGCCGATTCCTTTCTCGCCAGCCTGATGATATATTATTCAGGGGGCAGCAACTCCATTTTCACCTTCCTCTATTTTTTCCCGATCATCAGCGCCGGTCTCATGCTGTTTCGCCGGGGAGGTCTGTTGATCGCCGGGGTCAATATCATCAACTTCGGCATGATCCTATCTTCCGAATACATCGTCTGGGCCGCTCAACTGCCAGCCTCTATCCGCCCCAACACCATTACCGCTCCGTCCATTCTGCTCCAGATAATTTTAATTTACGGTCTGTCGTTCATTCTGGTGGCGCTCTTAAGCGCCTTTCTATCCGAGCGTCTGGACTGGACCGAGACCGCCCTGAATCAGACCTCTCGTCACCTCGATTTTTTAAGTCAGCTCTACAAACAAATTTTTGACGACATCACCTCCGGCATCATCACCGTTGACGCCAGTGGCAAAATCACCTCATTTAACCGTGCCGCAGAATTGATTACCGGCTATGCCGCCTTTGAGGCGGTGGACCGCAATCTGGGGCAGATCTTTCCCGGCCTGCAGAGCGTATCTCTTGTTGATGATCGGCCAACGCTTGAACTGATCAGAAAAGATCAGACTACGATCCCGGTAGGGTATTCCTGGGCCAGGCTCAATCTGCCTGACCGAGGCGAGGACTGTCGGGTCTATACCTTGCAGGACTTAAGTCGCATCCGCCAGATGGAGGAGCAAATCAGGCAGAGTGAAAAAATGGCTGCTATCGGTAAAATCGCGGCCGGCATTGCCCACGAGTTCCGTAACCCCCTGGCCGCCATCTCCGGCGCTGCCCAAGTCCTTGATCAGGAGGTCATTGCCTCATCAACCAACCACAGCTTGCTCAATATCATCGTTCGGGAATGCTCGCGGCTGGAGGACAATATCACTGATTTTCTGCAATTTTCCAGGCCTGCCATTCCAGAGCAGACCTGGGTGTCTTTGGTAGCATTGATAGATGAGTGCTGGGCCGTTATCCAGCAGAGCGTCAAGTTCAAAGACAATTGCCGCCTGCACATCAATATGCCGCATAATCTCGACTGCTGGGCCGATCAGCATCAGATGAAGCAGGTCTTTCTGAATCTGATCCATAACGCCTGTCTGGCTATGGACCACGGCGGCCTGATCGAGATCAGCGCCCGGGAAATGTCACTGGAAGACGGCCAAGCCAGCATTGTGGTTGAGGTCAAAGACAGCGGCTGCGGCATTCCAGCCACCATGCTACCAGACATCTTCGCCCCCTTTTTCACCACCAGGGAAAACGGCACGGGCTTAGGACTCGCCATTATCCAGCAGATTGTCGAAGGACATCAGGGTACGGTGACTGTACAAAGCACGGTGGGAAAAGGCACGATCTTCACTCTTACTTTGCCTCTGCCCCAATAATCAGCCTTTCTGACCGATCTGACCTGCATCGTAACTACTTTAGGTTTATAGGCTATAGGGGCTTAGACTGTTAGCAACAGAAAAACACTGGATATGTGTTGTGCGGGCCATCATGTGGGCCGTTTTTTTTTGCCTAACAGCCTTCAGACTATAGCCTAACCAACCTGAGTAATTACCCCACATCCCGATAGAGATCATGTCCTTTATTGTCGCAGATGATAAAGGCCGGAAAGTTTTTTACCTGGATCTGGTGTACCGCCTCCATGCCTAAGTCAGCGAAGTCAATGACCTCAACCTTGGTGATGCATTCTGCGGCCAGCACTGCGGCGGCGCCGCCGATGGAGCCCAGGTAAAAGCCGCCATGACGTTTACAGGCATCCGTAACCATTTGGGAGCGATTGCCCTTGGCTACCATGATCAGGGAAGCACCCAGGGCCTGAAAGGAATCGACATAGCTGTCCATCCGTCCGGCGGTGGTCGGGCCGAAGCTGCCGGACGGCATATTGGCCGGGGTCTTGGCTGGGCCGGCATAGTAGATGGGATGGTGCTTGAAATAGTCGGGCATCTTCCGGCCTTCCTTTAGCATCTGGTGGATGCGGGCGTGGGCAATGTCGCGGGCCACGATCATGGTGCCGTGCAAGTGGAGCAGGGTGCCAACCGGATGTTTGTCCAGCTCGGCCAGGATACCAGCCATGGGCTGCTCAAGGTTGATGGCGACCGGCGCTTTGCTCTTGACTCGCTGACTGGCCTGATAGTGGCTCAGGTCCTTGACCAGGGTTTCGAGAAAGATGCCGTCCCCGGTGATTTTGGCCTTGATGTTGCGGTGGGCGCTACAGCTCAGGCCAAGGCCAACGGGATTGGAGGCGGCGTGGCGGGGCAGGCGGACCACCCGGACGTCATGGGCCAGGTATTTGCCGCCAAATTGAGCGCCAAGCCCGCTTTCCTGAGTGATGGCCAACAGACGTTTCTCCCACTCCAGGTCACGAAAGGCGCGTCCTGAGTTGTCACCGGAGAAGGGCAGTGTGTCATAGGCGCCGGTCGAGGCCAGCTTGACCGTCTTTAGATTGGCCTCGGCGGACAGACCGCCGATGACTAAGGCGATATGGTAGGGCGGACAGGCGGTGGTGCCTAGCAGGGGCACTTTTTCGCGGCAGAAGCGCATAAGGCTTGCTTCGTTAAGCAGCGACTTGGTCTCCTGAAAGAGAAAGGTCTTGTTGGCCGAGCCTCCGCCTTTGGCCAGAAAGAGAAAATGGTATTCATCACCTTGGCAGGCAGAGATGTCAATCTGGGCCGGCAAGTTGCAGTTGGTGTTGACTTCCTCAAACATGGAAAGGGCCGCCATCTGTGAATAGCGAAGGTTCTCCTGAGTGTAGGTATCATAAATGCCATGGCTGAGGGCTGCTGCGTCATCAGTCATGGTCCAGACCTGTTCGCCCTTATGGGCAACAACGATGGCAGTACCTGTGTCCTGGCAGTTGGGCAGGATCTGACCGGCTGCCACCACGGCATTCTTGAGCAGCGCGGCGGCGACGTAGCGGTCGTTGTCCGAGGCCTCCAAGTCGTCCTGGATAGCGACCAACTGATCAAGATGGCCTTGCCGCAGAAAAAAGGCAATTTCTTTCATGGCCGTCCGGGCCAGCAGGCGAAGGCCCTCCGCTTGGATTTTGACAAATCGGCGTCCAGCCACTTCAATTGTCTCGACAAAATCGCGGTTCAGGAGATGATATGGGGTGCGATCGTTGTCCAGTTGAAACAACGGGGTGTAGTGAAAGTCCATGAGTAACCTCGGCGTGGGTGTTGGTTAATGATCTGCGGAAGACAATACCATGATCTCCTAAAATAACAAGAATCAGCCGTTGTCCTCTCTCAACAGCCGCCACAATCCATGACTACCGCTATCTGTCTTGCCCTCGTGTTCATGAGGCGGACGAAAGTTGTCGTCGGTTCATCCCCCCATCGGCTTTGTCTCTCTGGCTAATTTCGATTGACACCGTGTGTGCTTTTTGAAAGAATCATTCTAAGGCATATAATTTATGCCATCCACCTCACATCAAGGGGGATGGACATTCCGCAATTACATCACAATAAGGAGAAGTCATGGGCGACCGAATGACCCTGAATTTCAAGCTAACCTGTGTGCTCTCTCTGTTTTTTCTAATTGGCTTGGTCAACTCCATCACTATCTACAGCGTCATTCACCAACAGAAGGCCAATGGCCGGGCCATCAACCTCGCCGGTCGCCAGCGCATGTTGAGCCAAAAGATGACAAAAGAGGCCTTTATTGTCCAAGAGGCCGAAGCCGACCTTAAGGAACGGGTTGCCGATATCGAGAAGACCGCAGGCATTTTTGATAAGACCCTGAAAGGTCTTTTAAATGGCGATGCCGAGCAAAACCTGCTGGCGGTGCAAGACGGGGCCACACGGCAGAAGTTGCTTGACGTCCAACAACTCTGGCAGGAATTTTCAGGCAACATCAAACAATTCCTTGCCAGTCCAAAAGGCTCCCCGGAACAAAAATCAGCCCTTGCCATGATCCGTACCAAAAACCTGCCCCTGCTTAAAACCATGGACGAGGCTGTCTCTCTGTATGAAAAAAATAACGACTTAGATACGATTATAGCCATTCAGGGTATTTTATTGCTGATCCTCTTGGCAACCACCATCTCAGCCCTGATTTTTACCAGACGAAACATCATCACCCCCCTCAAGACATTTGCCTCAACCCTGGGCATAAGCTCGACAAATATTGAAGGATTGTCTGGCACGGTGGCCTCCGCCGCCAATAACATTGCCGATCACGCCTCGAGCCAAGCTGCCGCTGCGGAGGAATCTTCGGCTTCCCTGGAAGAGATCACCAGCATGACCCGGCAAAATGCCGAACACACGATCAGGGCAAACTCCGAGATGCAGCACACCAAGGAAATCGCCGAAAAGGCCTATACCTTTATGCAGGAAATGAATAGGGCGATGGCAGAAATTTTAGAGGCCAGTCAGCAGACCCAAAAAATCGTCAAGACAATTGACGAAATTGCCTTTCAAACTAATCTCCTGTCGTTGAATGCGGCGGTCGAAGCCGCCAGGGCTGGAGAAGCCGGGGCTGGTTTTGCCGTCGTGGCTGATGAAGTCAGAAATCTTGCCCTGCGCTCTGCCGATTCCGCGAAAAACACCTCGGAGCTTATCGAGAATATCGTTGGTAGTATCGAAAACGGTTCATCGTTGGTGGAAAAGGCAACCGAGACCTTTAAAGAAGTGGCGGCTGGCGCCGGCAAGGTTGCTGTCCTGCTTAGCGAGATCACCAATGCCAATAACGAGCAATCCATTGGTATTGCTCAAATTTCTACCGGCATTCACGAAATGGACAGGATCACCCAAGAGAATGCTGCCATCTCTGAAGAGGCCGCCTCGTCAGCGGCTGAAATGCATAATGAATCACAACAACTTAACGCCATAGTCGGTCAGTTGGTGGAGGTTGTGGGCGGTCATGTCGAGGGAAATACCAAGGTGGCTCGACCAGGCCAAAGACTCTTGCACTAAAAGATTAAAAGATCATCTTCCACAGATGTAGGTCGTTCGACTTGTTTTGTTGGCTCTATTTTTCCCGAGAAGGCCTGCCTTGAGCCATCCCGTGACTTTTTTGCGAGTTCACCAACATTCGTACATAAAAAAAAATCTTATGCTATAATCTTGAGTATGGACTCCTCATTGGGGGGAGCAATCACCAGAAGGGACAAACGGATGACACACGATACGATCCTGATTGTTGATGATGATGAAATTGTTAGACGCCTCCTGCACGGTGTGTTGGCCCCGTCCTATCGACTGCTTTCAGCCAACTCCGCCCCAGAGGCCTTGGAACTTATTGAGCAAGGGCTCCTACCTGACCTGATTCTTTCCGATTTGATGATGCCGGGAATGAGCGGTTACGAGTTTTGCGTCCAGTTGAAAAATAATCCTCGGACCAAGGATGTCCCGATTATCTTTGTGACTGCCCTGTCCCAGCCCGCACAGGAAGAGGAAGGGCTCAGGGTGGGGGCGGCCGATTATATCAGCAAACCGATTGTGCCGGAACTCCTCAAGGCCCGAGTCAAGAACCACCTTGAACTTAAAGCTTACCGTGATAATCTTCAGAACTTGGTGGAGAGCCAAACCAATGAACTCATCGATAGTCAAAAGGCGCTTCAGGCCAAGGCCGTTGAACTGCGCTATCTCTTTGAGACCATGGGAGAACTCCTGGCCAGCCGGGATCATTATACCTCGGAACATGCCTTACGAGTGGCTGAAATTTCGGTAAGAATTGGCCGCAGGCTTGGCCTTGATGCCAAGGAGTTGGAGATTCTTGAGCTTGGCTGCCTGGTTCATGATATTGGCAAGGTTGCCATCCCCGATGATGTCCTTCTCAAGCCTGGCCGCTTCGACAAGCAGGACCGTCAGATCATGGAATGGCACCCACTGATTGGCGCGCAGTTGTTCGCCAAGCGTTTTGAAGACAATCGATTTTCTTTAATTATCCTGCAACATCACGAGCGGCTTGATGGAAGTGGCTATCCGGCTGGCGCCAAAGAGGAAGATATTGACGATCTTGCCAAGATCGTCATGGTGGCTGATGTCTATGAAGCTCTGATCGCCCGTCGTCCATACAAACAACCCATGACTCGCGAAAAGGCCTTGGCCATACTTTACGAGGATGCCGCCCATGGCAAGGTGCTTGAAATTATGGTTAGAACTCTGGAACAAGTCACCAGCGACTGGGACCCCCTCTCGATTTGCCTCGATCTGACTGCTGATTACATGACCAATCTGGAGCTTTTTCGACGCAAGACCTATTTCAGGGAGCCGTTAAGCGATTTTTACAATTACCGCTACCTTGCTTCGTTGGACCGCGCCGGCGGCCTCTGTAAGACAGCCGATCATTACCAGCTTTTGAAGGCCGATTTCAATGAATTGAAGGAATTGAACAGCAGAATCGGCTATACTAAAGCAGATACCATCCTCGACGAGATTGGCCATGCCTTTCACGATCTTATCGAAAAGGCCTTGCTGGACCATTCCTTGCCGACCAGCGTCCTTATGCTTCTGAGGCGTGGCTCGGATTATCTGATTTACTCGGAATGCGATCCTGACATCCTCCATCAGATCGCTAAAGACTGTCAAAAAATACTTACCGAGGCCCATAGCCAATCTGGGGTCAAGGCAACTATCAACACCACACTGTTTGCAAAAGGCAAGTCGGTCGACGAAGCCCTGGAAGATATTTATGGACATAAGAAGGCATAGTGGCAGAGTCCAGAAGGGTGACAACAGCATGGTCAGACCTTTGGCTTGTCAGTTGCTTCTCTTGTTTATGGCTGGTTTATCTTGAAGAT
Source organism: Pseudomonadota bacterium (assembly GCA_031400755.1). Classification (GTDB taxonomy): domain Bacteria; phylum Desulfobacterota; class Desulfobulbia; order Desulfobulbales; family VMSU01; genus VMSU01. The sequence continues at coordinate 24,305 of JANNQL010000245.1, forward strand.
TGAAGCCCGAGATGTTTGTCAGTCATTTCCCTTGACGCGGGGCAGGAGTCAGTCTGTCCTGGCTGGGGTAAACCTCTTTGTTGAAGCTGGTTGTTTCACAGTCGTTCTGGGTGAGTCAGGTTGTGGCAAATCAACCTTGCTTAATTTGTTGGCCGGTCTCGTAATGCCGAGCTCAGGCCAAATTCAGGCCAACGGCAAGACGGTCATCGGTCCAGCGCCAGACCGCAGCATACTCTTTCAACAACCAAGTCTGCTGCCGTGGCTGACCGTTGCCGAAAATATTGCTTTTGGCTGTCGCCTTCGAGGTGAACTGGATACCCTCAAAGGCAAAGTGGAAGGCCTGATGCAGATGATCGGTCTGGTCGGTTTCGAGGACCGGCATCCCGTCGAGTTGTCTGTCGGTATGGCCCAACGGGTCTGTCTGGCGCGGGCTTTGATTGGTCAGCCCAAGGCCCTGTTGCTTGACGAACCTTTCGGCGCACTCGATATCTTCAACCGAACCAGGCTGCAAAATGAACTGATCAAAATTTGGCAACAAAGGCCTTTTACCGCGATTCTGGTGACCCATGACATTGACGAGGCCCTGGTGGTTGCCGAAAAAATTATCATTCTTGGTGGCCGCCCGGCGACCGCTCTTTCGGTGTATGACGTTGATCTGGCCTATCCACGGGATATCGCCAGTCAGTCTTTTTTTGAGGCCAGAAGTCAGGTTCTTCATCAGCTTCGCGAAGCCACTCTTGAAGGAAAACCCTCGTGAAATCACTTAATCGCCGCCAGCTTCTACAGGCCGCCGTCGGGGCTGCCGGTTCTCTTGTCCTGCCCTCCCTGAACAGAAGGGCCTTTGCCAGAACTCAAAAAAAACTTTCAATTGGTTATTTACCGATAACTGACGCCACGCCGCTGCTCATTGCCCACGCCAACGGCTATTTTCGGGATGAAGGGCTTGATGCCGAGCCGCCGATTAGGGTTCGGAACTGGTCCACACTGGCCGAGTCATTTCTGGTTGGCAAATTTGATGTCACCCATCTGCTTCTGCCGATCCCGATCTGGATGCGTTTCAAAAACCAGACGCCGGTCAAGATACTGGCCTGGGACCACACCAACGGCAGTGCTATCACCGTCCGGGGCGATGCCGGCATCAACGGCTTCGAGGACCTGGGCGGCAAACAGATCGCGGTGCCCTATTGGTACTCAATGCATAATATTATTTTGCAGATGGGTCTCAAGAAGGCGGGGCTTACCCCGGTCATTCAGCCCCAGAGCCAACCACTGGCGAAAGATCAAGTCAACCTCTTCATTCTCTCGCCACCGGAGATGCCTGCCAGTCTTGCCGGACGCAAGATTGACGGCTATACGGTTGCCGAGCCATTCAATGCCTTAGGTGAGATCAAGACCCAGGCCCGCATCATGCGTTTTACCGGCGATATCTGGCAAAACCATCCATGCTGCGTCGTGGTGATGATGGAGGCCTTGCTGAAGCAGGACCCGATTTTTGTTCAGAAGGTGGTGAACTCCATTGTACGGGCCCAGCTTTGGGTCAAGCATAATCCAGCTGAAACCGCCCGCATCCTGTCCAAGGATGGTGGTAATTACTTGCCGGTTGACGAGCAGACCCTGCTTCGGGTCTTCACCAAATACGATCTCGCTACCTATGGGGCGCCGGTCAAGCCAACTGCCATCCAGCACCCGAACTGGCAGAGTAGTCGGATCAGTTTTCAACCTTATCCGTATCCTTCAGCCACTCGTTTTATCGCCCAGGCCATGCAAAGCACAGTCATGGAAGGTGATCACAGTTTTTTGAACCGGCTTGATCCTGACTTTGTCGCCAGAGACATGGTTGATGAATCCTTTGTGCGAAAGTCCATTGACGCTGTTGGGGGGGCAGGAGTGTTTGATGAGATCAACCTGGAACATCCCTGGGACCGGCAAGAGATCATTGATCTATGAGAGGTTTGCTCAAATACCTGATGAAGCACCGGGCCGTCCTGGAGAGTTGGCGAAACAACCGGGACGGCTCCCACTCTTTGTCTCTGGCCATGGTGGGGGTCGGTATTTTTTTTCTGGCCTGGGTTGTTGGCGGCCATTTGGTCTTCATCCGCCCGCAGTTCAGCCAATTTTCCGGTTTTCTGCCGGAGGCGACCCTCAAGGCCCTGATGAAATTACTTGTTGGCCATACCTTCTGGCCTTCGGTACTGGCCAGCCTTCGCCGGGTCATCATCGGGATTGGCGTGGCATTTCTCGTGGGGCTGCCCCTTGGCTTGCTGATTGGTTATTTTAAAAAATTACGGACCATCACCTATACGCCAATCCAATTTGTCCGGATGATCAGTCCTCTGTCCTGGATGCCCATCGCGCTGCTTATTTTTACGACCTTTGAATCAACCATCTATTTTTTGATCACCATGGCCACGGTCTGGCCGATCATCCTTAATTCAAGTCTGGGGGTTTCTAGGGTCAACCCGCAATGGATCAAAATGGCCAAAAATCAAGGGGCGACGGATGTTCAGGTCTTGTTGCACATCATTCTACCCGCCTCCATCCCCTATATCCTTACCAGTCTGCGTTTGGCCCTGGGCGTTGCCTGGATTGTCCTGGTGCCAGTCGAGTTTTTAGGGGTATCAAGCGGGCTGGGCTATATCATCAACGATGCCAGGGACACCATGGAGTATGACCGTTTGATGGCCATCGTTATGGCCATTGGCATGATCGGTTTTATCTTGGACGGCAGCATCCAGTTAGTACAGAAGGTGTTCCGCTGGAATTGGGTTAATTGAAGGGCCAAGGTGGTGGGCTGACCAAAGAAGGACTTCCTGTCGCTGACAATATTGCCGAAGAAAGGACCGCTTCCTTTTAACTTAACTGAGGTCGCGGTTTTTGACGCCTCCTGGTGAGTCCAATGTCTTGTCTGGTGGCATCAAGGGAGCGATCATGGTGTTTTTCGAGCAAGGCCATCCACCAACTCTGCCATATTACGACGGATATCCTGATAACCTTCCACAGAGACACCAGCCCCGAGTGCCACAATTTGAGCCATAGCCGCGGTCAAGAAATCACCTGGCCCATGGGCGTCGGCATTGACTGCGAGTTTGGCGCCAACTTTGGCGGCTATTTTTGCGACATGACCATTGGTGAGTGAATGACCTTTGCGGCCAGATAATTCCAACATAATTCCATGCTTGGCAGCAAGTCTGGCCTCCTCCTCGGTGATGAAGCCAGGATGGGCCAGGATGTCGACGCCGGCCTCAATGGCGGCCAGATTGCTGCCGGGAATCACCGGTTCGACCACGGTCTCACCATGGCCAACCACGATGAGGGCACCTAATTTTCTGGCCTCAAGGGTCAATTCCTTGAAAAGTCCTGGCGGCACATGGGTCAGTTCAATGCCGGGAATGAGTCTCGTCTTTGAATAGCGATTCAGATCAAGAGCTGCCTTGACGAGGCGGGGCACGATAAAATCGAGGTTCGACGAATCGGCATGATCGGTGATGGCCACGGCCTGATAGCCCAAGACTTCAACCCGACGCAAGTGCTCAGCCGGGACCAATTCACCGTCGCTAAAAAAGGTATGGGTATGCAGGTCAATCATCTTTTTTCAATTCTCCTCGTAAAGAATGTTCGCAGGCCTCGGTGATCAGTACATCCACCATATGTCCGGGGTTCAGGGGGGCATTGCTTTTAAAATGAACAATGTTGTTAGTACCGGTGCGGCCATACCAATGACCAGCTCGGCCCTTGTTTTCGCTCTCAACCATGACCTGCTCTACCCGATCAAGATATTCCTTGTTGCGCTCCAGGATAATCTCGTCAATACGCCTCTGTAGAATGGCAAGTCGCGTCGCTTTGATCTCCTCAGGCACTTTATCTTCAAAATCGACCGACTTGGCTTGGGGCCGGTCGGAATATTTAAAGGAGTAGGCCCCATGAAAACGTATCCGCTCAACAAGGTCTAAGGTGGCCTGAAAATCAGCCTCTGATTCACCTGGAAAGCCAACGATGATATCGGTAGTTATGGCGATATCGGGCCGGTATTGTCGCAGGGCGTACACCAGCTCCAAGTAACGGGCTCGTGAATATTTACGGTTCATCCGTTCGAGTACCCGGTCCGCGCCCGATTGCACCGGCAAATGAAAATGGGCGCAAAGCAAAGGGATCTCGGCAAAGGATTGCAGTAACTCGGTGGTCAAGTCCTTGGGGTTTGAGGTGGTAAAACGCAGGCGTTGCAGGCCATTGAGCCCGCCCACCGCCCGCAGGAGTTCGGCAAAGGTGTGGATTTGCTTGCCGTGGGAGTCGCGACCGTATGAATTGACGTTTTGGCCAAGCAGGGTTAGCTCCTTGACCCCATGATCAAGCAGGAGCTGAGCCTCGGCCATGATTTCCGAAAATTGACGGCTGACCTCGCGCCCTCTGGTGTAGGGGACCACACAATAGGTGCAAAAATTATTACAGCCCTGCATAATCGTAATAAATCGTTTATGGCTGGGGCCGCTGCCAATTTCAGGCAGAAAAGGCGGAATGACAAAGGATGGCGACTGGTCAATGGCCACGATCCGTTTCTGGTCGCAACTGATATCATGCAGCAGGGCAGGGAGGTTGTAGATATTCTGCGGCCCCATGACCAAATCAACATGGGGCATGCGTTGCAGGATTTTTTTGCCTTCCTGTTGAGCAACGCAACCAACCACGCCAATAATCAAATGCGGCTTCTTTTTCTTGAGATATTTCAAATGCCCCAGCAGTGAAAAAGCCTTCTGTGCAGCCTTTTCCCGAATGCTGCAGGTGTTGACCAAGACAATATCAGCATCAGCAATGTCGCTGCAGGGTAGGGCGCTTTCGGCAAGAAGTTGAGCCATGATCTCAGAATCACGCTCGTTCATTTGGCAGCCTAAAGTTTCTATATAAAAAGAAAGGTTATTCTGCATGGACCTGAAAAATAAGTGGCGACACATCAAAAATGATGGCTGTGAGATCGTTATGGAACGATGAGGGGTAGCGGATGATAATCATGCCTTCCTTGGCGTCTATGGTTGTCACGAGAGCCATGTTGTCATAGCCCTCAAGGATGAACTTCAAATAACCAATCCGTCGGGAGTCAACCCGTAAAGGAAGGGTGCTGATTTCAGCCGAGACTGTGCCGCTAATCATCAGACCTGAAGGTCGCCATGCTCGCTGGTTAACAGATTTTGGTAGCTGGCAAGCCTGGGCTCGACGATATTATGGATGTATTCTTCGGTCTGGGCGCAGGCCCTACCGGCAAACTGGCGTGAATCGCCGATCAAGTCAATGAGTTCGGCGTAGGAGAAGGGGACATGCTCGTCGTCTCCCAGTCGCGACAGGAGATCGTTGTCTTTGCCATGCTCTTTAACCACAAGGCCTGCGGCCACCGAGTGGACCTTGATCACCTCGTGCATCTCCTGTCGGCTTTTACCTTTCTCTGCGCAGGCCATCAAGATTTTTTCCGTGGCCATGAATGGAAGTTCCTGGGAAAGGTGCCGTTCAATTTGTTTAGGATAAACGACCATTCCGTCTGTTATGTTAATAAAAAGTCTTAAGATTGCATCTGCCAGTAGAAAAGCCTGGGGGATATCCATCCGTCGAATAGCAGAGTCATCCAAGGTGCGTTCAAACCATTGATTGGCGTAAGTGGCTGCGAAGTCGGCAGGCAGGCCCATGAGTTTACGGGCCAGGCCAGTCATTCGCTCGCTACGCATGGGATTACGCTTGTAGGCCATGGCTGAACTGCCCACCTGATTCTTGGCAAATGGTTCTTCCTGCACTTTAAGATTGGACAATAATCGCAGGTCCACCGCAAACTTATGGGCTGAAGCGCCAATGCCGGCCAAAGTTTCAGCTGTCTTCATGTCCAGCTTGCGAGTGTAAGTCTGACCGGTAACCTCAAAAATATCGCTAAAACCTAACTTTAAAGCAACAAGCCTATCAAGTTTCTTGACTTTTTCATGGTCATTATTGAACAACTCCATAAAGGTGGCCTGGGTGCCAACCGTGCCCTTAGCGCCACGGGCCTTGATCTGTTTCTCCAGAGATTCAATATAGTCAAGATCCATCATCAAATCTTGAATGTACAGGGTGTTGCGTTTACCAACAGTGGTCGGTTGGGCGGCCTGGTAGTGGGTATACCCAAGGGTGGCTAAATCTTTATGGGCCAGACAGAAGGTGGCAAGGTTATGGATTACGTTGACCAAGGCTTTTTTGATGAGCAGCAATGCCTCTTTCTGGATAATTAGATCGGCATTGCAACCGACAAATTGAGACGTGGCCCCCAGATGGATGATCGGTTCGGCGGTCGGGCATTGCAGGCCAAAGGCGTAGACATGAGCCATGACATCGTGACGGATTTCTTTTTCCTTCTGAGCAGCTACCTCAAAATTAATGTTGGTTGCATAGCGCTTCATTTCATCGACCATGGAAGCGGAAACCAACTTAAGACCTAATTCATGCTGGGCTTCAGCTAAGGCGATCCAGCATCGACGCCAAGTTTCAAACTTTTTTTGCTCTGAAAAAAGATGCTGCATCTCCTTGCTGGTATAGCGGCTCACCAAAGGCTCTTGGTATATAGTTCTGTCCATATGTTGCCAATCCTTATTGTTAATAAACAACAAAATAACGTAAAAACAAACACAAGACACTAATATTTAAAATTTTACTGTAATTTGTTTGGGCAACTTTCAGTATAATTCAACTCTTTGGTCTTGACGGGGAGCGAGGGTGCCCCGGTGACTCTTTTTACTAATGTCGCATAATATATATTATGATTAATTTTATTTAATTAAATAAAATTAGCGACCTAGCCTGCTGGGAATATATTACAGGAGGACATCGTTAAGCATGAGTTGTGGTTTTGTCTGGCCATTAAAGCGATTCTCTTTAATGGTGAAGGCCAAGGCCAGCATTGCTTCGCCATTAATTGCTTTCTCAATGACATGGGCAAAGCCAAAGCCAATTCCATCCAGCCACCGTCCAGCTAAAAATGCCGAAAACCGTAAATGATTTTTCTCTTTACCAATAACTTGCATATTTCTCAACCTGCATGGCTTGTCGGTTGTGAAAACAGGCTCAGGATTGCCCTGTCCAAATGGCGCCAGTAAGGCATATACTGTCTCAATGTCAGCAAAGGTGGTTTGGTCTGTGATTACGAAATCAATGCTCAGGCCCTGTGGTGTCGAATCAATGTACCGTTGCTGTATTTTGACAGTCTCATTGGCCAGCTCTATGAAAGATGGCAGCGACTCTTCCTTAAGCGATAAGCCAGCAGCGCTGCTATGCCCCCCATACTCAATAATTTTTTCAGCGCAGGCGGCGATGGTTTCATAAATATTAATCCCAGGAACTGAACGAGCTGAGCCCTTTAAGATACCGGAGCCACCAAAGACAATGACCGGCTTGGAGAACAGATCAACGAGCCTTGATGATATAATCCCTAAAAGGCCAAGGTGCCAGTCCTGTCCATGAATGATAAGGCACGGTTGATCGTATTTATCCTGCTCCATCACCAAATTAGTGGCCTCTAAAACAAGTTGGCCAGTTAATTCTCGGCGTGCGATATTTTCTTTTTCTATACCTTCGGCCAATTCTCTGGCAAGTTGTTTGTCTCTCGAAAAAAGGAGCGTTGAGGCCCGGTTGGCCGCCCCCATTCTGCCGGCGGCGTTCAGGCGTGGTCCGATCTGAAAGGCGATATCATCGGGGTTGATGTTTTGTCCTTTATGAATTTTGCAGAGCGCAAGAAGTTCGATAAGACCCAGATTTTCGCTATTTGCCAGCACTTCAAGGCCGGCCTTAGTAAAAAGACGGTTAATGCCCTGCAATGGCACCATGTCCGAGATGGTGCCAATTGCCACCAGATCGAGATTTTTTTTTAGGTTGGGCGCGGGTAGCCTTGGCGTCCAGTAGCCTTTTAGGTGAAAATAATTCCTGAGTCCTACGGTCAGGTAAAAAGAAACCCCTACCCCGGCTAAATCTTTTGTGGGAAATTGACAGCCATCTTGCCAGGGGTTTAGCACAGCTTGTGCCGGTGGCAGTTGCTCAGGCGGCTGATGGTGATCGGTCACAATAACCTGCCACCCTGCCTTGATCAACCGTTCAACTTCGCTAAAATCAGAAATGCCGCAATCAACGGTAATGACGATTCCTGGATGGGGTAGCAATAATTCCTCTACCAGTTCGGCCTTCAGTCCATAGCCATTTTTGAAACGGTCTGGATGGCACGAGTGACACTCGATGCCAAGATCAGCCATGAATCTGACCAGGACGGCGGTAGCGGTGACTCCATCCACATCATAATCTCCATAGACAACGATGGGTTTGTGATCAATTATTCCCTGGTAGATGATCTCAACAGCTTCTTGCATGCCTTTCATCAAAAATGGTGATGGCAAGCTTTGTAAGGAAGGATAGAGAAAGTCTCGGGCCGCATTTGGTGTGTTAAACCCGCGCTGGACCAAGATGGTGGCCACTGGGACAGGAATATTGAGAGCAGACGTGAGGTCAGTCACCAGCTGCCTATCTACCTGTTGAAATGACCAGGGCTGGCTGGCGATTTTATTTATTTTTTTATTCAAAATAGTACGTATTTAATTTAGTTAAGATACTAACATAATATTTATTTTAAATTTGTGCTGTCTTGAGAAAGCCGGCTATGGTGGCATAGATCTCTGCGAATTGCCCTGGGTGGTACCAATTGATTTCCGGATCGGCCTTGAACCAAGTCAATTGTCGCTTGGCGTAACGCCTAGTGTCTCTTATCAGCAGTTCAATTGTATGGTCCCAGCTCCACTCGCCATCAAGATAGTTCAGCATATGCCGATAACCCAATGATTGCAGAGGTTGAAGGTCCTTTGCGTACCCCATGTTCATAAGTTTTTGAACTTCGTCCAAAAGTCCGGCCTGGATCATGTTTTTGACTCGCGCTTGGATACGCATATAAAGGTCATCGCGTTCGCGGCCAAGGCCGATTTTTACGATATTTGGCTTGATTTTATCTTTTTTTTGTTTTTGATGCTCGCCTATAAAGCATGACCAGGTCTTACCGGTGGATCGTACAATTTCAAGCGCCCGGATGAGTCGATAGGTGTCATTGGGGTGGATGCGGTCGCCGCTTTCAGGATCACGATCTTTAAGTTCCTTAAATAACGCCTCTCTGCCGCTTGACTCAAGCTCTGCATGGAGGGCTTTGCGTAATTGGTGGTCGATAACAACAGGCATCGCAAAAATGCCATTTTCTAAGGCGCTGAAATACAGCCCGGTGCCTCCGACAAGCACTGGCAGGCGGCCCTTGGCCCGGATCTGTTGGATGGCCTCCTGGCAATCACTGACAAAGCGAGAAGCGCTGAACGACTCGTCCGGCAACACATAATCGATCAGATGGTGAGGCACCCTATTCCGTTCTGCTTTTGTAGGCTTAGCGGTCCCGATGTCCATATATCGATAAATCTGCATGGAATCGACGCCGATAATCTCACAACCGAATTCATCTGCGAGAGTCAGTGCGAGTTCGGTCTTGCCTATGGCCGTCGGGCCGGCCACAAAAATTAAGGGGGCCTTGGAAATTTCTTGGCCTATCGTATCAGTCAAAACCATGAGATCATAAGCTGTGCCTGTATGCAAAAAAAAAAGAGTATGCCGCAAACAGAAAAGTGAAAGTTTTTGTTATTTAAGGTACTATGTCAAACTTTAAAAAAATTAGTTACCGGTTTCCAATGAAAATATTATGGAGTTGTCGAAGCTTGTACTTGCAACCCGTAACCGTCAACCGTGAGCCTCAAAAACCTTTTTGGAAATTAATCAAAGCATCCACATAACAGGAGAACCAAATGCCAGCAAGAGTATTTAATTTCAGCCCCGGCCCCGCTACACTGCCCCAGGAAGTTTTACAGCAGGCCGCCAAGGATATTGTCAACTACAATAATAGCGGCATCGGACTGATCGAAATGAGTCATCGCAGCAAGGATTTTATTGCCGTGACCGATGAAACCGAGCACTTGCTTCGTGAATTGATGAATATCCCGGCCAACTACAAGGTTCTGTTTCTACAGGGCGGCGCCTCAACTCAGTTTGCCATGGTGCCCATGAACCTACTTGGTCCGGACAAGACGGCTACCTACTTGAATACCGGGACCTGGTCAAAAAATGCAATCAAAGAGGCCAAGTTGATTGGCAAGGTGGACGTTGCCTTTGACAGTGAAGGGACGAAATTTGACCGCTTGCCAGACAACCTGGATTTTTCTTCGGCTAACGACAAGGAATACCTTTATTTTGTGTCCAACAACACCATTTTTGGTACGCAGTTTCATGAGTTTCCGAGGACCAAGACGACCATGATTTGCGATATGAGTTCGGATATCTTGTCCCGTCCGGTGGATGTCTCTTCCTTTGGCATCATCTTTGCCGGGGCTCAAAAGAACATGGGTACCGCTGGCTGTACAGTTGTGATCATCCGTGACGATCTGCTCGATACGGCCCCAGCCACCGTACCCACTATGTTCAAGTATAAGACTCATGCTGACAAGGGGTCGATGTTCAATACCCCGCCCTGCTTCGGCATTTACACTGTGGGCTTGGTACTGAAATGGCTGAAGGCCCAGGGCGGCGTTCCGGCCATAACCAAAATCAACAACAAGAAGGCCGAGTTGGTCTATCAGGCCATTGACGCTACTGATTTTTACCGGGGCCATGCCCAAAAACCCTATCGCTCCAAGATGAACATTACCTTCAACCTGCCCAGCTCTGAACTTGAGGCCAAATTCGTTAAGGAGGCACTTGCTAAAGACCTTAACGGCCTCAAAGGGCACCGGTCAGTAGGCGGTATCCGCGCCTCAATTTATAACGCTTTCCCCTTGGAAGGCGTTGAGCGTCTGGTTGAATTCATGGGAGAATTTGCCAAGCAGAACAGCTAAATGAATTATCAGGGCACCGTTATCCGGCCTCCCAGCGAGGCCAACAGTATCATTTTACAGGTAACGGTGGGTTGCTCCCATAACCGTTGCACCTTTTGCGGAGCTTACCAGGGAGAACGATTTCGTTATAAAGATCCGGCCATAATTGATGCTGACCTCGATTATGCTGTCAACCACTTCCGACGGCACAATCGATTGTTTCTGGCCGATGGCGATGTCTTGATTACCCCGCAGCATCGTTTAGTCCCGCTTTTGGAGAAGATAAGGGCAAAGTTGCCCTGGGTGCGGCGCATTCGTTTATACGGCAACTGTAAAAGCATCGGCGCCAAGACCTTAAATGAACTCCAGGAGTTAAAAAACCTTGGCCTTGATCGGATTTATATGGGCTTGGAGAGCGGCGATGATAATGTCTTGGCCGCCATCTGCAAAGGCAGTACCGCAGAGCAGATGATCGCTGCCGCCTGTAAGGTTCGGGAAGCGGGTGTTTTTTTGTCGGTCACCGTCCTGCTCGGAATTGGCGGGGCTGAAGCATCCGCCCAACACGCTATTGCTACAGGCAAGGTCTTGAGTCAAATGGCCCCGAACCAGATTGCCGCGCTGACCGTCATGCCGATTCCAGGCACCACGCTGCATGATGACATTATTCATGGCCGTTTTCATTTACCTGAAAAATTTGGCCTGCTTCGTGAACTAAAAATCATGCTGCAGCACATCGAACTTGATACGGTCCAATTCCAGGCCAATCACGCCTCCAATTTCCTGCCCCTTGATTGCCGCTTGTCCAGGGACAAAGCGGCGACACTTGCCAGGATCGATCTGGCCTTGGCCGGAGAGGTCCCTTTGATGCCTGAATATATGAGGGGTCTGTAAAAAACACAATGCCTGAGACATATCAAGCCAACAACCCAGCCAATGAACTAGTCGTCGTCGCCGAAGCCCCTGCAAAAATCGACCTCAAGGATCTGACTCTCAACGGCATAATTGATTTTGTCCGTTCTTTAGGGGAGCCGACCTTTAGAGGACGGCAGATTTTCTCATGGCTCTATCGTCCGGGAATCAGTTCATTCGCCCAGATGAGCGATATTTCCCTGGCCTTTCGAACCAAGCTCCAGGAAATATCTTTTATCAGCCAACTGACCGTGCAGGCCCAAGAGAATTCCACGGACGGTTCAGTCAAATACGCCTTTATATTAGAGGACGGCCAGATTATTGAAAGCGTCCTGATCCCAGACCAGGGGCGTTACACTCTGTGCGTCTCGTCGCAGGTGGGTTGCGCCATGGGGTGTCGTTTTTGTATGACTGGAACCATGGGTTTTAAGAGAAACTTAACCGTCTCCGAAATGGTCAACCAAATCCATTTTGTGGCGGAAGAACTCCATCAGCAGGGCAAAGGCCGGTTGAACAATCTGGTCTTCATGGGCATGGGCGAACCTCTGGCCAATTTAGAGAACCTGCTCACTGCCCTCGACATCCTGCTTGATCCCAGGGGGCTAAATTTTTCCGACCGCAAGGTGACTGTTTCTACCTGCGGGCTGGTTCCCAAGATGGCTGAACTTGGTCGTCGTACCACAGTGAATCTGGCGATTTCCCTGCATGCTAGCGATGACCAAACCAGAAACCAGCTGATGCCGGTTAACGCCACCTATCCTTTGGCTTCACTGCTTGAGGCCTGCCGTCAGTATCCGGTGCCAAAAAGAAGAAGGATCATGATGGAATACGTCATGATCAAGGATTGTAATGATTCAAAGGTTGCAGCCAGGAAATTAGTCAAGATTTTACACGGCATACCATGTAAAATCAACCTATTGCCCTTTAATGAGTGCCCTACCCTACCCTACCAATGCCCTTCGCGGGCGACGATTGAAGCCTTTCAGGAAATCCTCCTTCAGGCCGACTATACCGTGATGATAAGAGAAAGCCGGGGGGCCGATATCTCTGCTGCCTGTGGTCAACTGGCAGGCAGCAGAGGCATGAAAAATGAGTAGACATCGTCACTTGTTTCCACTGGTTGGCTTCCTTCTGCTGCTCATGAGTTGCGGTAAGCACGACCTTGATTCCACCATCCAGCAGGGCTCCAAGAAATTTTCTGCCCTTCAACTAAACGACCTGGTGTCTGGTAGTTCGGTGCAAATGGATGGCTATGGCCAAACCGCAACTGTTGAATTTCGCCAGGATGGCACCATGTCCGGCACCAACACTTCTGGCGAAAAGGACAAGGGGGAATGGCGGGTGAAGGAGGATGAACTCTGTCTGCGTTTCAAAGATTGGGGCGAAGGTGATATTGTCTGCTACCAGGTCGTTCAAAACGACAGCAAATATATGCTCTATAATCGTAAGGGGATGATGATCTTTGATTTTAAGGTGCTTGCGCCAGGCGCAAAGGAAGACAGAAAAAATATCGTCGCAAAACCGATTGTCGAGGGTAGCGCCGACCAACCTTCTTCCTCAGGGTCGGGAGTTGCCCCAACCCGAGAGGTTTTGCCAAGCAGCCCCCAAGCGGCGGCGGATGTCGACTTTATTATACGACAAAGCGCCCAAAATTGTCCCGGCTGCAACTTGTCACGCGCTCAACTGGCAGGGCAAACGCTGATCGGGGCAAACCTGCAAGGGGCAAATCTCGCCGAGGCTGACCTCAGTAATGTTAATCTGCGGCGGGCTAATCTTAGAGGCGCCAACCTCTATCGGGCCAATCTGCGGCACGCAGATCTCTCCGGGGCCGATCTGACCGGCGCTAACCTTAGCGAGGCCATTCGCGAATAAGTTATTTGAGTTTTTGAAGCTTATGACAACAATTATATTGTTTAAGTGTACCCCCCACTAAAAGGATGTTTGATGAAAATTACGGTAAAAAAAATAGCTGAAATCTCGAAGGCTGATTTATTGGTCTATTGCTTGCGTCAGTCAGTGGACCAGCAGCAAGAATTCACCTGCGGTCATCCCGCCTTGGCTGATTTTTTGGTAAAGGCCCGAGAGGCTGGTGACTTTATCGGTAAAGAGGGACAGACATTGCTCTGCTACCCGCCGCCAGCAAATAAAAAAAATGCTATTGTCAAACGGTTGATGGCAGTGGGGCTTGGCAAGGAGGATTTGGACCGCGAAGCCTTCCGAAAATGCGGCGGCACCATCGCTGTCGCTGCCCAAAAGACCAAGGCGAACAATGTTGTGGTGATTTTGCCGGATGAGTTGGATTTTCCGCCCCAGGAGATGAGCCAAGCCCTGGCTGAGGGCTTGGTGCTCGGCAATTATAAGTTTTTGAAATACAAGACTGTCTCCGAAGAGGAGGAGCGCCCCCAGGTCATCAGTGAGGCGATATTCTGCACCACTAAACTTTTAGCCGCCAAGAATGGGGTTAAAGTCGGCCTGCAAGGGGCTTTGGCGGCCTGTCGAGCCCGTGATATGGCCAATGAGCCTGCCAATCACTGGACCCCGGCCCATTTCGCCACCTATGCCCAGGCCTTGGCCAAAGAGCGTGGCCTTAAGTGTACGGTTCTCGGCAAGGCGGAGCTTACCAAACTCAAGATGGGCGGGCTGCTTGGCGTCAATCAAGGGACATCCGAGCCACCCAAGATGGTGATCGTCGAATACCGAACCGGTAAGAAGGTGCCTACTCTGCTGCTAGTTGGTAAGGGGTTGACCTTTGATTCTGGCGGGATCTCCATCAAGCCAAGCCTCGGCATGCATGAGATGAAGTATGACATGTGCGGTGGGGCGGCTGTCCTTTCCTGCATGGCGGCAGTTGCCATGGAGCGTCCGCCAAAGCTTGACATCGTGGCCATTGTGCCGGCTACCGACAATATGCCGGGACCGGCGGCCTTAAAGCCGGGGGATGTCATTACTCACTATAGTGGTAAGACCGTAGAAATTATCAGCACTGACGCTGAGGGCCGGCTGATTTTGGCAGATGCGCTGGCCTACGGTATTAAAAAATTCAAGCCGCAAGCAGTGGTGGATGTGGCCACCCTGACTGGGGCGGTGATTGTCGGGCTTGGCCACCATATCACCGGCCTCATGGCCAACGATGACGACCTGGCCGCCAAGGTCGATCGGGCAGGCAAGGCAAGCGGTGAGCCGGTTTGGCGTCTGCCATTGTCCAAGGATTACACCAAGCAGCTTGAGTCAAAGGTTGCCGATTTAAAAAACGTTGGCGATCAGGGGGCTGGCACCATCACCGCCGGGGCCTTTCTCAAGGAGTTTGTCGGTGACACGCGCTGGGTCCACCTGGATATCGCCGGTACGGCCTGGAATTTTACCGAAAAATCCTATGTCCCCAAAGGTCCGTCCGGGGTCGGGGTGCGTTTACTGCTTGAGTTGATCAGGACTTGGTAGCATTTTGCCCGAACCATTTTCACTGCTTGGGCAGGATGGGACAGCCGAGGAGCTTGGCCTGGGTGCGGAAATAGTCATCGGTCATGCCGGCGATAAAGTCGCGGACAATCCCAGCTGGGAGGGTCTGGGCCAGACGCTGTGGGTCGAGATAGTGGGCGAACTCGCTGATAATCATGGAGTTGTCGTCCTGGCTGGCCAAGTGCTGAAGGTAGGTCGAAAACATCACCTCGTAGCAGTTTTTGATCTCGTCAGTCCCTATCTTTACCTTTGGATTCAAGTAGATTGATTGATAGTTGAATCGTTTCAGCGCGAGGAGGGCGGCGGCAATCTCAGGGCTGAAGCTGACGGTGTTTAGCTCGCGGCTCGTTGCAATCAAGTCGGTGACTAGGGCATAAACAATGTGGCCGTTGGTGTCGCCCAAGACCTGGACGCATTCCGGCGGCAGGTCGCGCCGGTTGATGATGCCCAGCTCAATGGCGTCTTCAATATCACGGCCAATATAGGCGATGGTGTCAGCCAGGCGGACGACGCAGCCCTCATAGGTCATGGGGGTCAGTTCGGTACGCGGCGCATCGGCCTTTAGGGCGAGTTCCTGATCCAAGACGGCAAAGGTCTTGCCCTGCTGAGGGCTTAAGGTATTGCGGTTGACCTCGCCGTCATGGCAGAGGATGCCGTCCAGGGTCTGTAGGGTGAGGTTGAGGCCGGCCCCTTTTTTTTCAAGACACTCCAAAAAGCGGATGCTTTGCAGATTATGGAGGAAGGGCGGTAAGCCGTGTTGAACGCAGAGTTTGGAGAGGATGGCCTCGCCGTCATGGCCAAACGGCGGGTGACCCAAGTCGTGGCCCAGGGCAATGGCCTCAATCAGATCTTCATTCAAACGCAAAAAACGGCCGATGGTCCGGCCGATCTTCGAGACCAACTGCACATGCAGCACCCGGTGGGTGATGTGGTCATTGGCGACCATCGAGAAGACCTGCGTTTTATCGATATAGCGGGTATAAGACTTGGCGTGCAGGATGCGATCGCAGTCTACCGCGAAATTTTGTCGGTAGCCTTGCAGTTTTTCCGGCCGGCGACGGACGCCATCGACACTGAAACAGGCGTACGGATGGAGGATGTCCTTTTCCCGGCGATCTAATTCCTGTTGGATGCTGTTCAGCATAGTCCCGTTGTGGTTCACGATCTCTGTGGTCCTTTTGTCTCTGATTGCTACTTTCAAGAAAAAAATGCAGGTGTCTTTTTTTCCAGGCCCCAAATTGCCGTGTCCGTTTGCAACACACCTACGATAACAAAGAAATTTAGCATATCCTATGCTTTTTTCGGCAGTATTTTTATGACATGCTGATGGACATGACATCCCCGCCAGCAAGGACGACTGAAGAATGAAAATTATCTTGGCGCCGATCATGGGGGTAACCGACCATGTTTATCGCAATACCTTTACCCAATTTTTTTCAGGGGTGGATGTGGCCATGGCGCCCTTCCTCAGTTCTGTGCAGGCCAGAAGTATCAAACCGGTCTATCTGAAAGATATCCTGCCTGCCAACAATCGTCTGATGCCGGTGGTCCCCCAGATACTAAGCAAGGACCCGGACGATTTCCTTTTCTTGGCGCAGAAGATATTCGACCTTGGTTTTTCAACAGTCAACTGGAATCTTGGCTGTCCCAGCCCCACCGTGGTCAACAAAAAACGAGGCTCAGGCCTCCTGCCCTTCCCCGAGATTATCCAGCGCTTCCTGGACCGGGTGTTGGCTGACTTGCAGGGGGGCTTGTCGATTAAATTACGCCTGGGACGCTATGACATCCGGGAGATTGAGACCCTCTTGCCGATTTTTGATCAGTATCCGTTGACCGAGCTTATTGTTCATCCCCGGCTTGGGACGCAGCTCTATACCGGCAGTGTTGATCTCGACGCCTTTGCCGACTGCCTAGCGCACAGCAGGCATCGGATTGTCTATAATGGCGATATCCGTACTTTGGCCGATTTTATAGGTCTTACCCAACGTTTTTCAAACATTGACACCTGGATGATTGGTCGGGGCCTGCTGGCCAATCCATTCCTGGCCGCTGAAATACAATCTTTTCATAATCCATCCTTGAAAAGCGAGCAGGACATGGATATATTACAGGCATTTCATGCCGCACTATACAGGCAGTATCAAGACATTATGTGCGGCCCTGCACACTTGCTGGCTCGAATGAAAGGTTTTTGGTATTATTTTGCTGAAAATTTCAATAATCCTGACAAGGTGCGAAAAAAAATCCATAAGAGTAACACCACTGACCAATATCTTGCTGCGGTACACCATTTCTTTGAGGATGGGCTCCACTCCTTTGATATCCGGCCTGGCGAAGCCTCTATACCCTGTCGTCGCTTATAACAATTTATCCGATTCGTGGAGTTTTATGAAATTCAATCGCATTTTTGGCCTGTGCCTTACGCTCGTTTTTTGTTTTTCTACTGTAGTCGTCGCATCTGTTGCCAAACCAGAGGTCGGCTACGATAAGAATAAGGCCAAACTGTTAAGTTATGTCCTTGGTCAACAACTGCAAAAAAATCATTTTTCGCATAAGACAATGGATGACAGCCTCTCCAAGGAGGCATTTACCCTTTTTCTTAAACAGGTGGACGCCAGAAAACAGTTTTATTTGCAAAAAGATATTGACGAACTGCAGTCTTTTTCGACAAAACTGGATGATGAGATGCGGGATGGTAAAATAATCTTCCCAATGGTGGCCGAAGAATTACTGAAGGCCCGGGTGCTGACGGTCCAGAAATTTATGGACGGGTTTGCCGCCCAGGAATTTGACCTTACCAAGAAGGATCTCCTCGAATCAGACAACAAGAAATTAGCCTATTGCCAGACTGATGCCGAACTTCACGACCGTTGGCAAAAAAACATCCAATATCAGATTGTCTCTCAATATCTGAACCGTGATGCCATAAATGAGGCAAAAAAAAACCTTGATACTGCCAAAGACACCCCTCCGAAGTCCGAGAAAGATTTATTGAAAGAGGCTAAGGAGAAAGTCATCAAGACCAACCGCGAACTGCTTGACAGGATGATGAAACGGGAGACCAAGGAACAGTACGACCGTTATTTTTCAATCATTGCCAGGGCCTTTGATCCCCATACCGACTTCATGCCACCGACCGAAAAAGAGGATTTTGATATTCATATGCGTGGTTCTCTGGAAGGAATCGGCGCTGAACTTCAGGAAGAAGATGGTTTTATCAAAGTCAGGCGAATTATTCCGGGCGGGGCCGCCGCCCGTCAGAAGCAACTCATGGCCCATGATGTCATTTTGATGGTGGCCCAAGGCAAGAACGACCCGGTGGATATAACCGACATGCGCATCAATGAAGCGGTTCGACTGATCAGAGGGCCAAAAGACAGTGAAGTCCGCCTGACAGTCAAAAAAGTTGATGGTCAAACATCGATAATCTCCATCATCCGGGACGTTGTGCAGCTGGAGGAAACCTTTGTCAAGTCGGCTCTTCTGGACGGTAATAATCAGGATAAGTTTGGCTATATCAAGATCCCGACCTTTTACAGAGATTTTCAGGGAAACGGTCATGGTAGCGATGGCCGAAATGTTACCGATGATGTCAAAAAAAGTTTGGAGGCGATTAACAAGAATAAGACCAGTGGCTTGATAATTGATCTAAGAAACAATGGCGGCGGGGCCTTGGTCGATGCGGTTAAAATTGCCGGCCTGTTTATCAAGAGCGGGCCAGTCGTACAAATCAAGACCAGCGACAACAAGGCCGAAGTCCTCTATGACTACGACACTGTTGTCTATTACGATGGGCCTATTGTGGTGTTGATCAATCGTTTCAGTGCCTCGGCCTCTGAAATTTTGGCCGCAGCTCTCCAGGATTATCATCGGGCCTTGGTTGTCGGCAGCGATCATAGCTATGGCAAGGGAACTGTACAGACCCTGCTAAATATGGACAATGATTTGCCTCTGTTGGGCTTCAACATGGCTCAATACAAACCGTTAGGGGCCTTGAAGGTCACGACTCAGAAATTTTATCGGGTCACAGGTGAGTCTACTCAGAATAAGGGCGTCATGGCTGATGTCGTTCTGCCCGATGCCTTTAGTGCTTCCGAGATCGGCGAGCGTTATGAAGAAAACGCCTTGCCCTGGGACACCATCGAGCCTGCCTCTTATGAAAAATGGGGGGCTTTCGCCTTCAATATCGAGCAACTTCTCCCTGCCAGTCAGGCTCGAGTCATAAATGACAAACAGTTCGTCGAGATTCAAAAAGAGTCTGAAGAGGGCAAAGAACGGCTTAAGAATACCATGATCCCCATCGATCTTGATTCCGTCAAGCAGGAACGAGACCGGACCAATTCCCTCCGCAAAAATTCGGCGATGGCCGGACATGGATTTGACAGAGAGGAAGATGGTGCTGCTGCCCCTGACCACGAACTAACTCCCCAGGAAGAAGAGAAGCGCTTGGTTGATAAACTACGCCAAGACCCTTATGTGCTTGAGTCGTTGTCCTTGATTGAGGGCGCCAGCAGTATTGGCCCTGAAAAAAATGTGGCTGGCGCCGTAACCGACTCGGCACGGTAGTTTGCCGTGTCCCTGCTTTTGTTGAATTGCACTGTATTCACTACAATGAAATACCAGAAGGAGCTTGCCGCAATACAGGAATATATAGCCAGTTTTGATCCGGAGGAATTTACTTCTTCTGTAGACTATGATCACATATTGGCCCCAACTCCAAAGCAGCTCGCTGATGTCCAGAAACTAAAAGCTAAATTGAAGCGTAATCGTCAAATTGCGGAGTCATTTGATTCTTTGCTTAACAATGACTTAATTGGCTGTGAGGAAATCATCACTCAGGATGAGGTTGACGCTTTACTGGATGGATGGGTTGCCTCGAACAATTGAATCAAAAAAGCGACCGTTTTTTTAGTTTTGTTACCTTGCGAGTTCAGTTGTCATTCAATGAAATAAATGGCATTTCTGGAATGACTCTAATTATAAATAACTTGGGTAGAGGTTTGATTATGAAAAGCAGAATTACACGGAATATTCCTGTTTTGTTTGCCTTGACTCTCGTGATAGCGCTCCTCTCCGGATTGATTAATGTCCGTCCAGTCCGCTGCCAAACCGGGACTCCGGCCAGTTTCGCTGACTTGGCTGAACAGTACGGCCCGACTGTTGTCAATATATACAGTACTCAAACCATTCAGTCTCGCAATCTGCCTTATGAGTATTTTTTCAACAACGAACAGATGCCTGAAATGTTTAAACATTTCTTTGACCTACCGCAGGCCCCTCGCCAGCAGCAGGCCTTGCCCTCACAAAAAAGGACCAGCCTTGGTTCCGGGGTTATAACCTCAGCCGATGGCTATATCCTGACCAATAATCATGTCGTTGAAAATGCCGACGAGATCAATGTCCGCCTGGTCAATGCCGAGGAATATCGCGCCAAAATTGTTGGCCGGGACCCCAAGACCGATCTGGCCTTACTCAAAATTGACCCCAAACATGAATTGCATTATGTCACCTTCGGCGACTCAGATACCTTGCGGGTCGGTGACTGGGTCCTTGCCATTGGCAATCCCTTTGGTTTTGAACAGACCGTGACCGCAGGTATTGTCAGTGGCAAGGGTCGCGCCATTGGCGATGGCCCCTATCAAAATTTTATCCAGACCGATGCCTCCATCAATCCGGGTAATTCCGGTGGCCCCTTGTTCAACATGACCGGTCAGTTGATGGGCATCAACACCGCCATTTTCAGTCGTAGTGGCGGGAATATCGGGCTTGGTTTTGCCATCCCCGCCAATATGGCAAAGAGCATCTTCACCCAGCTCAAGGGTACTGGCAAGGTCACCCGTGGCATGATTGGTGTTATGATTCAACCGGTCACCCAGGACCTGGCGCGGCAGTTCAAGCTAGATCGAGCCATCGGCGCCTTGATAGCGCAGGTCACTCCAGGTGGGCCAGCTGAAAAGGCTGGGATTAAGAATGGAGATATCATCCTCAAATATCAGGGCCAGGACATTACCCAAGGCAATATGCTGCCCGCCTTGGTGGCCGAGACCCAGGTTGGCACCAAGGCACAAATTGTACTGTTTCGTAATGGCCATGAGCAGACCGTCGAGGTGATCATTGCTGAGTTGCCGGAAGATCGTACAGCGGCGGGTGGTGGAGACATGCCGAGCAATACCATGGAAGATGATTTGGGATTTACGGTCCAGACCTTGACCCCGGAGTTGGCTCAATCTCTCGGTATTGACGAGCAGACAGGTCTCTTGGTGACCGACGTACGCCCTGGCGGTATTGCAGCGGATGCAGGTTTGCAGCGGGGCGATTTGATCGTTGAGGCCGGGACTGGACAAAACCGGCAGACCGTGACCTCTGCTAAGGATCTTGAAGC
>JANNQL010000246.1:0-65681 GCA_031400755.1 Pseudomonadota bacterium
TTGATGTCCTTGCAATAAGGGGTGGTGGGCAGGTTGCCGCCGTAGATCGAGGAACAGCCAGTGGCGTTAGCGACCATCATCCGGTCACCAAACATCTGGGTCACCAACTTGATGTATGGGGTCTCGCCGCAGCCGGCGCAGGCCCCGGAGAACTCGAACAGGGGGCGCAGCAACTGGCTGCCCTTGACCGTGGAAGGATCGACCTCATTTGAGCTGATTTCAGGCAGACCCAGGAAGTATTTGACATTGACGGCCTCGGTGGTACGCAAGGTCTCAGTGTTGGGGACCATTTGCAGGGCCTTGGTCTTGGCCGGGCAGACTTCCACACAGTGGGTACAGCCGCAGCAGTCTTCGGTGAAGACCTGCACGGTGGCCAGGCGGCCCTTGTACTCCTTGCCGACCGCATCTACCGTCTTAAAGGTCTTCGGCATCTTCTTGAGGTCAGCGCTCTTCGTTAGTTTCATACGGATGGCGGCGTGGGGGCAGACCAATGAGCAGCGACCGCACTGGATACAGTTTTCCGGCAGCCATTCCGGTACGGAGACGGCGATGTTGCGCTTCTCGTACTGGGTGGTGGCGGTGGGCCAGGTGCCGTCGTCCGGGAGCTGCGATACTTTCAAGGTGTCGCCTTTACCTTGGATCATGGTGGCGGTGACTTCCTGCACGAACTTTGGCGCGTCAGCCGGTACGGTAAGCGGCAAGGCATGACCGGAGATCGATTTCGGGATCTTGACCTCGGTGATATTATTCACGGCAACGTCAACCGCGTCGTAGTTCATCTTGACGACCTTGTCGCCCTTTTTGCCGTAGGTCTTTTTAATGGCGTCCTTGATGGCCTTGATGGCCTCGTCTTTGGTGATGATGTCTGAGATCAGGAAGAAGGCGGTCTGCATGATCATGTTGATCATGCCGCCCAGACCGATGGCCTGGCCAAGTTTTATGGCATCAATGATGTAGAATTTGGCCTTTTTGTCGATCATTTGGCGCTGGACCGGCGCTGGCAGGGCTTTCCAGATCGATTTAGCATCGAAACTGGTGGTGAGGAGGAAAGTACCGCCCTCTTCCAGGTAGGACAGCATGTCGTATTTGTCGAGGAAGGAGAAATTGTGGCAGGCGATAAAGTTTGCCTTGTCGATCAGATAGGGGGCCACCACTGGGTTTTTACCAAAACGCAGGTGGCTGGTGGTGATCGAGCCGGATTTCTTCGAATCGTAAACAAAGTATCCTTGGGCTGAGTTGTCGGTCTCGGTGCCGATGATCTTGATGGTGTTCTTGTTGGCGCCGACGGTGCCATCGGCGCCCAGACCGTAGAACATGGCGCGGTAGACGTCCTTGCCCTCAATATTAAAGGAGGGATTGTACTTGAGGCTGGTGCGGGCCACGTCGTCGTCCGGTCCGACGCAGAAGTGATTTTTTGGTTTCTTGGCGACCATGTTGTCAAACACTGCCTTGACCATGGCTGGAGTAAACTCGGCAGAGCCAAGGCCGAAGCGGCCGCCAAGGAAGATCGGGGACTTTTTTAGTGTTCCGGCTTCTACTGCTTCACCTACTGCGGCGCGGACATCAAGATAAAGCGGGTCGCCAGTGCTTCCCGGCTCCTTGGTGCGGTCGAGGACGGTGATCCTTTGGGTGGTCTTGGGCAGGGCCTTAACCAGGGCATTGCAGTCGAACGGGCGGAACAGGCGGACGATAACCAAGCCGACTTTCTTGCCCTTCTTGATCAAGTGGTCGATGGTCGCGGCAACGGTTTCTGCGCCTGAGCCCATCATGATGACAACGTCGGTGGCATTGGGGGAGCCGTGGTAGTCGAACAGATGGTATTTGCGGCCAGTGAGTTTGGCGAATTTGTCCATGGTCTTCTGGACGATGGACGGGCAGGCAGTGTAATACTTGTTCGTGGTCTCACGGGCAGTAAAGTTGACATCCGGATTTTGGGCAGTGCCCCGGATCATCGGACGGTCCGGGGTCAGACCGCGCAGGCGGTGGGCAACGATCAAGTCCTCATCGATGATGGCGCGCATGTCGTCAAAGCTGAGCTGCTCGACCTTCTGGATTTCGTGGGAGGTCCGGAAACCATCAAAGAAATGCATGAAGGGGATGCGGCTCTTCAAAGAGGCCTGGGTGGCGATCAGGGCCATGTCCTGGCATTCCTGAACATTTTGCGAGGAGAGCATGGCCCAGCCGGTCTGTCTGGCGGCCATGACGTCGCTTTGGTCACCGAAGATAGACAGACCCTGGCCGGCGATGGCCCGGGCCGTGATATGGAAGACAGTTGGGGTCAGTTCGCCGGCGATTTTATACATGTTGGGGATCATCAGCAACAGCCCCTGCGAGGCGGTGAAGGTGGTGCACAAGGCGCCGGTGGTGAGCGATCCATGCAGGGCGCCGGCCACGCCTCCTTCGGACTGCATCTGGGTGACAACCGGCACCGAGCCCCAGATGTTTTCCTGGTGGGCGGCGGCCTTGGTGTCTGATTCCGCTGCCATCGGCGTCGATGGGGTGATGGGGTAGATGGTGATGACCTCACTGGTCGCATAGGCCACATGGGTGCAGGCCTGATTTCCATCAATGGTTACCATTTTTCGGGACATAGTTTCCTCCTGTGCTTTAGTAATTTTGAATATGATTAATAACGATAACTTAAATTGTCATTTTAGAGGTGGGTGACGGCAACCTGCCGATTATTTCCTGAAGGCCAGGAGGATGTCGCACCCTGTGCTTGAATGGGCCGTGCTGACGACGATGTATTTCCTTTGAAAGTATGGAAGGACGGCACGGTACGCGATACAATTTTGTCTCATTAAAATAAGGTGACCTGCAAATAGAATAAAAAAATTATTAAAAGTAAATGATTGTTTTTAATAATATCTAGTTTTTTTGTGTCGTTGTCATCCTATCGCTTAGTTTTGACTTTTATAACCCTTCGCCAGGGAGCTGAGTCGGCCACACAGGGAGCGCTCGTTTCCTGTGAATTGTTCTAGATCTGTTGATCAGTGACTGATTGTTCTGCGCCAAGGGTTTGAACTAGGTCTACCAATGCTTCAAAGGAGGGGAGGGCAAAGATCTGATTGCGGATGGCAGCCCCACCATGGGCGCCTTTGAAATAGCGGCAGGCGGTACTCTTGATGTGGCCGAGCAGGCGCTCGGTCGGCAGGAATTGGGCAATCAGGGCCAGGTGGCGGCTGAGGGCTGAGGTGCGCAAGGCCATGGTGACCAGCGGTGGCTCCGGGGCAAAAACCCAAGGGGCGCCGAGGGCGGCGCGACCGATCATTACCCCGTCGCAGCCGGTTGTGGCCATCATCTTTTGGCCATCCTCGTAACTGCCGAGGTCGCCGTTGCCGATGACCGGGATGCCGACCGATCTCTTGACAGCGGCGATGACCTCCCAGTCCACCGTGCCTCCGAAGCCGTCCGACCAGGTCCGGGCATGGACGGTGACGGCTTGGGCCCCGGCCTCTTCGGCCATTTGGGCAAACTCGGGGGCGTTGATGCGGTCATGGCTCCAGCCGGAGCGGATCTTGACGGTCACCGGCTTGTCGGTGTTGGCCACCACCTGGCGGATGATCTCACGGGCCAGGCCAGGGGCCTTCATCAAGGCCGAGCCCGCCCCCTTCTTAATCACTTTTTTGACCGGGCAGCCCATATTGATGTCGATGATGTCGATGGGATGACTCGATACCATGGCCGCAGCCCGGCCCATGACCGAGGGCTCGGCGCCGAAGAGTTGGATGGCCACTGGCCGTTCCGCAGGGCAGGTGGACAGCATGGCATAAGTCTTGTCCTGCTCGTAGGTGAGGCCATGGCAGCTGATCATTTCGGAAAAGCAGCAGCCTGCCCCGTATTGCCGGCAGAGCAGGCGAAAGGGCAGGTCTGTGTAGCCGGCCAGCGGGGCCAGGATAAAGGGGTTGTCGAGCTGGACTGGGCCGATGCGCATGGGAAAGGGTGGGGAGGGTGCAGGTGGAAGGGTGATGGTGGTGGTGCCTTGAACTTTTATTTAAATTTTTGGAATTTGCCCTTTCCCTTCTCCCGGGGGGAGAAGGGAAAGGGCTACCTGCGCGCTACTTTTTTGCCACTGCCTGGACCGCCTTGACCACATTGTCCTTGGTGATGCCTAAATACTCGAACAGGACCTCGGCGGGGGCGGATTCGCCGAAGCGGTCGATACCGATGACGCGGCCTTCGAGACCAACGTACTTGCGCCAATAGTCGGTGACGCCGGCCTCGACAGCGACCCTTGGGGTGCCGGGCGGCAGGACGGATTCCTTGTACATTTCGTCCTGGGCGTCGAAGCGATTCGGGCAGGGCATGGACACCACCCGCACCTGGCCGCCGTTGGCGTTCAGTTCGGCGGCGGCGGCGACCGCAAGCTCGATCTCGGAACCGCAGGCGATGATCACCGCCTGCGGGGCGCCTTGCGGACAATCGGCAAGGACATAGGCCCCGCGTGTGATGTCGTTGATCTGGGCATTGGTGCGGGCCTGATGGGGCAGATTCTGGCGAGAGAAGAGCAGCGAACTGGGGCCGGTCTTATGTTCAAGCGCCGTCTTCCAGGCCACTGCGGATTCGACGCCGTCACAGGGCCGCCAGACCTGCATGTTGGGGATCATTCTGAGCGTTGCCGCTTGCTCCACCGCCTGGTGGGTGGGGCCGTCTTCGCCGAGGCCGATGGAGTCGTGGGTAAAGACGAAGATGCCTTGGATTTTCATCAGGGCCGCCATGCGCAGGGCATTTCTGGCGTATTCGGAGAACATCAAAAAAGTGGCGCCATAGGGGATGAAGCCGCCGTGCAGGACGATGCCGTTCATTATGGCGGCCATGCCAAATTCGCGGACGCCAAAAAAGATGGTGTTGCCACCGGCCTCATCCATGATATTCTTGCTGCCCTTCCAGAGGGTCAGATTGGAGCAGGCCAAGTCGGCGGAACCGCCGATCAGTTCAGGGAGCAGTGGGCTGAAACCGTTTAGGGCATTCTGCGAGGCCTTGCGGGTCGCCACCTTTTCGGCCTTGTCGTTGACGGCCTGGACAAAGGCCGTGGCCCCTTCCTGCCAGCTGGCGGGCAGTTCGCCGTTTAAGCGGCGGCCCAGTTCCCGGGCCAGGTCCGGGTGCTCTTTGCTATAGCTCTCAAAAAGTCTTTGCCAGTCGGCCTCAAGCTTCTGGCCCTTGTCCTTGGCGTTCCAGCCTTGGTAGACCTCGGACGGGATCTCGAAAGGGGCATGGGGCCAGCCGATGGCATGGCGGACGAGAGCGATTTCTTCAGCGCCAAGCGGCGAGCCATGGGACTCTTCCTTGCCTTGTTTGTTGGGTGAGCCCCAGCCGATGATGGTCTGGCAGCAGATCAAAGACGGCTTGTCGCTTACCGCCTTGGCTTGGAGAATGGCCTGGTGTACAGCCTCCGGGTCATGACCGTCAACCACGGGGATGACATGCCAGCCATAGGCCTCAAAGCGCTTGGGGGTGTTGTCGGCGAACCAGCCGGAGACCTCGCCGTCGATGCTGATGCCGTTGTCGTCGTAGACGGCGATCAATTTGCCGAGTCCCAAGGTGCCGGCCAGGGAGCAGACCTCGTGGGAGATGCCCTCCATCATGCAGCCGTCGCCTAAAAAGCAATAGGTGTAATGGTCGATGATGGTGTGCCCCGGCCGGTTGAATTGGCCGGCCATGGTTCGTTCGGCGATAGCCATGCCGACGGCGTTGGCAATGCCCTGGCCCAAGGGCCCGGTGGTGGTCTCCACCCCTGGGGCGTAGCCGTATTCCGGATGCCCTGGGGTCTTGGCATGCAGCTGCCGGAAATTTTTGATCTCGTTGATATCGAGGTCATAGCCGCTCAGGTGCAAGAGCGAGTAAAGCAGCATGGAGCCATGGCCGTTGGACAGCACGAAACGGTCGCGGTTGGCCCATTTGGGGTTGGTGGGGTTATGGTGCAAAAAATCGTTCCACAGGACTTCGGCAATGTCCGCCATGCCCATCGGCGCACCGGGATGACCGGACTTGGCTTTCTGGATGGCGTCCATGCTCAGGGCGCGGATGGCGTTGGCGAGGTGGCGGCGGGATGTCATGGAATTTCCTCCAAAAGAGTAAAAAAATTATTTGCTGACCGGCGTGGGGCTCGGTCGCATCATAGTATTAATCAGATACAGATAGATTTCTTCGGCGAAATCATCGGCAATTATTTTTAATGCGTCATTTCGCTTGGCCTGGAGCTGCATTGGGTCTTGGCTCATATAAAAGGTCTGTTGGCGGGTGGCCCCCTTTTTTTGCCAGACGATCTGACCGCTTTTCCTGTCTTCGATGGCGTAACTGACCGTAAGTTCGGCCCGGCCCTCGGTCCCTTCCCGGTACGTGCCAAATGAAATTTCCGGGTAGGTGACCCGGTCGATGCTCCCGGTCAATTTGTAGTCAGCCAACGCTGTCGAATCAGTCAAAGAGATGAGCGGGCTCTTCCTCAGCCAATCGGACTGGGCCTGGAACAGGGTGTTGCCGAGGCCCATTTCATTCGTTTTGTTCGACCACATGGACCGGTGCAGGGAAATTGGTTGATTGCCTTTGACCATGTAGGGGTTGTAATAGCCACACCCTGACATGACCAAGACGATGAAGGCCAGGAGCAGTTTGCTGAGTTTGTGGATGACCATAAAAAGTATGCCTTTTTTGTAACTACTCAGGTTGTTTAGGTTGAAGGCTGAAGACTGTTAGCAAAAGAGAACTTAAGAAAGGCAAGGGCAGTAATCTCCATACATTGTAAAAGTACCGCCAGCCCTTCAGCCTAATAGCCTTCAGTCTATCGACCTGAGCAGTTACCCTTTTGTCAGACGACAATATTGACGAGCTTGTCCTTGACCACGATAATCTTACGGATTGGGCCTTGGCCAAGGTATTTTTCGACCCGTTCATCGGCCAGGGCCATTTCTTTCAGCTGTTCCTCGCTGGTGCCGACTGGGACCTGTAAGCGGCTGCGGACCTTGCCGCAGATCTGGATGACAATGGTAAGTTCGTCCTCTTTGGCCGCCTCGGGGTCAAAGGCAGGCCAGGCCATCGTGTCCAAGGACTCGCTGTGGCCGGTCATGCGCCAGAGTTCGGCGCAGATATGGGGGACCATAGGGTAGAGCAGTTTGATGACGGTGTCGATGGCGAAGCGGACCACGGACGGATGGGCTTGGTCCTGGGTGGTCAGGACATTCATCAGCTCCATGACCGAGCTGATGCAGGTGTTGAAATGGAAATTATTTTCAATGTCGGTCGAAAACTTCTGGATGGTCTGGTGGGTCTTGCGTTGCAAGAGGCGGCTTTCGCCATCCAGGGTCGTCTCTGGCGTGGCCTCGGTCTGTTTATTGCTGCTGTTGGCGGCCACGAAGCGGTAGAGTTTGCTCAAAAATCGGGAGGAACCCTCCACCCCCTGGTCGTTCCATTCCAGGTCCCGTTCCGGCGGCGCGGCAAACAGGCCAAACAGCCGGACGGTGTCGGCCCCGTACTGCTTGACCAGGGTGTCCGGGTCAACGACGTTGCCTTTCGATTTGCTCATCTTGGTGCCGTCTTTGATGACCATGCCCTGGGTCAGGAGGTTGGTAAAGGGCTCGTCAATCGTCAGGTAGCCCACGTCGCGCATGGCCTTGGTGAAGAAGCGGGAGTAGAGGAGGTGAAGGATGGCGTGCTCAACCCCGCCGATATACTGGTCCACCGGCAGCCAGTAGTTGGCCGCGGCCATGTCCACCATGCCGCCTTGGAAGCGGGGCGAGGTGTAACGGGCGTAGTACCATGATGACTCGACAAAGGTGTCCATGGTGTCGGTCTCGCGGCGGGCCCGGCCACCGCAACGCGGGCAGGTGGTGCTAAAGAAGCTCTCCATGGTATGCAGCGGCGATTTGCCGGACTGGTCAAACTGGACATCGGTGGGCAGGAGGACAGGCAGGTCAGCCGAGGCCACCGGCTGGATGCCGCAGGCCTCGCAGGTCAGCATCGGGATTGGCGCCCCCCAGTAACGCTGCCTGGAGATCCCCCAGTCGCGCAGCCGGAAGGTGGTCTGGGCTTTGCCGAACCCCTTGGCCGCAGCCTTGGCGGTGATGGCCTTTTTGGCCGCCTCATTGTCTATGCCGGAGAATTCAGCGGAATCAATCAAGGCGCCAGGACCTTCATAGGCGGCGTTGCTCGGCAGCTCACCCGATTCGGGCTGAATGACCGGTTTGATCGCTAAGCCGTATTTACAGGCGAACTCATAGTCCCGCTGGTCATGGGCCGGCACCGCCATGACGGCGCCGGTGCCATACTCCATCAGCACGAAGTTGGCGGCATAGATCGGTAGACGTTCATTGGTAAAGGGATTTAAACAGTAACTGCCGGTGAAGACCCCGGCCTTGTCGAGGACGTCCTCGTAGTTGGCCCGTTGCTTGGCGTTTCTGGTCTCTTCGACAAAGGTCCGCACCTGCTCTTCCTGGGCCGTGCCCCGGCACAGTTCGTCAAGCAGTGGGTGCTCCGGGGCGATGGACATGAAGGTGGCCCCGAAGATGGTGTCTGGCCGGGTGGTGAAGATGGGCAGGCGTTTGCTCGAGTTCTCAATGGCGAAATCAATAGAGGCGCCGACGCTCTTGCCGATCCAATGGCGTTGCATGGTCAGGACCTTATCCGGCCAGCCTGGCATGTTGTCAAGTTCGGCCAGCAGTTCGTCTGCGTAGTCGGTGATCTTGAAGAACCAGCCATTCATCTCGCGCGGCATGACCTTGTGATCACAGCGCCAGCAGGCGCCCTCAATGACCTGTTCGTTGGCCAGCACCGTCTGGCAGGGTTCGCACCAGTTGACAGTGGTCATTTTGCGGTAGACCAGCCCCTTATTATAAAGGTCGATGAAGAATTGCTGTTCCCAGCGGTAGTAGTCGCTGTTGCAGGTCGCCACTTCCCGGTCCCAGTCATAGCTGAAGCCCATGCGGCGTAACTGGTTCTTCATATAGGCGATATTTTCAAGGGTCCACTTGGCGGGATGGGTATTATGCTTGATGGCGGCATTTTCAGCCGGCAGACCAAAGGCGTCCCAACCCATCGGGTGCAGGACGTTAAAGCCCTTCATCCGCTTGTAGCGGGCGATGACATCGCCGATCGTGTAATTTCTGACGTGTCCCATGTGAATCCGACCGGAGGGGTAGGGGAACATCTCGAGCAGATAGTATTTCGGCAGGCTCTGGTCTTCGCTGACTTTGAAGGTGGCTTTATTCTGCCATTCACTTTGCCATTTGGTCTCAATGGCGGCAAAATCGTAAGTAAGGGTTTCGTCGATGGTCATGGGTATTTTAGGCTGTAGACTATTAGGCTGTAGACTGTAGGGTTTGTTATCGCAACGAAAAGAATAGCAGATAAAGGCCATTTT
This sequence comes from Pseudomonadota bacterium, assembly GCA_031400755.1. Taxonomy (GTDB): domain Bacteria; phylum Desulfobacterota; class Desulfobulbia; order Desulfobulbales; family VMSU01; genus VMSU01. The sequence goes on from JANNQL010000246.1 coordinate 9,353, forward strand.
TTGGTGTTTTTGCTAACAGTCTAAACACCTACAGCCTATCCACCTTTTGTTAATGTTCTCCTGCCTGATACTTCTGCTGGACCAGATTCTCAAAGGTGGTGATGGTATTAAGAAAGGCCAGGTCAAGCGTGCCGGTGGGGCCATTACGCTGTTTGCCGATGATGACCTCGGCAATGCCCCGCCGTGGATTGTCCGGCGACTTGTTATATACCTCATCGCGATAGATGAAGCAAATGACATCGGCGTCCTGCTCAATGGCCCCGGATTCGCGCAGGTCAGAGAGCATCGGACGTTTATCGGTCCGGCTTTCCAGGCTGCGGTTGAGCTGGGAGAGGGCAATCACCGGGATGTGCAGTTCCTTGGCCATGGCCTTCAGCGAACGGGAGATTTCGCTGATTTCCTGTTCGCGGCTGTCGGTGTTACGACCGCGCATCAACTGGAGATAGTCCACCACCACCAGGCCGATATCGAACTCTGATTTCAGCCTGCGGGTCTTGGCCCGCATCTCAAGGACCGAGATGGCCGGGGTATCGTCGATAAAGATCGGGGCCTTGGCCAGCATACCGGTGGCCCGCACCAGTTTTGGCCAGTCGTGGTCGTTTAGGTGCCCGGTGCGCAGACGGCTCGAATCAACCCGGCTGATAGAACAGAGCATCCTCATCGCCAGTTGTTCCTTGGCCATTTCCAGGCTGAAGACGGCGGCCGGCACCTTGCCGAGCATGGCGGCGTTTTGGACTATGTTCATGGCAAAGGCGGTCTTGCCCATGCTGGGCCGGCCGGCGATGATGATCAGGTCGGACGATTGCAGTCCGGCGGTAATTCTGTCAAATTCGTCATAGCCGCTGGGGACACCGGTGATCATCTCGCGCCGCTCAGACAGCTTTTCGACGTTTTCAAAGGTCTTTTTGATGATTTCGCTCATCGGCGAAAAGGCCTGATTGCTCTTGGCGCTGGAGATGTCGAAGACGGTCTGTTCGACGCTGTCGAGGAGGAGCTCGATGTCTTCCTGCTCTTCGTAACAGCGGCCGGCGATCTCGCTGGAGGTCTGGATCAGCTGGCGGAGGATGCTCTTGTCGCGAACAATCTTGGCGTAATAGGCGATGTTGGCAGAGACCGGGACAATATCAGTCAGGCCGGAGAGATAGGCCGGGCCGCCGACTTCATCGAGCTTGTGCCCGTCTTTTAAGCAATTGGTGATGGTGATGATGTCAAGCGGTTCGGACTTTTGAAAGAGGGAGAGCATCGCCCCATAGATCGACTGATGGGTGGGCTTGTAGAAATCGTCAGGCTTGAGCAGGTCGGCAATTTTATCGATGGCACCTTGGCGGAGCAGGATTGAGCCGAGAACGCATTGCTCGGCTTCGATATTTTGCGGCGGCAACCGATGCATTGAAGCAGAAACAGGCATAGCTGGTCCCATGGCGCAATCCTATTGGCTAAGCCATATTGCCTAAAAAAAGATGAGGGGCAGGGTAAAATTAAATACTGGCCCCCCCCACGGTTGTGGGAGGGAGCCAGGGCAGGGCGGACAAGAATTACACCGCCTGCGGAATGATATTGACTTTAACTTTAGCAGAGACCTGGTAGCCAACCTTGACAATGAACGAGGTCTCGCCAATCGTCTTGATCGGTTCATCAAGGACGATTTTGCGACGGTCAATGACCAGTCCTTGCTCGGCCAGTTTGTCAGCCAAGTCACTGGAGGTGACAGAACCGTACAATTTATTTTCATCACCGACCCGTTTTTCGATGGTGATGACGCATGCCTCGAGTTTTTTGGCCAAGGCCTCAGCCTCGTCACGTTGCTGTTTCCGGCGGGCGTCGATGGCCACTTTTTCGATGGCCAACTGGGCCAGGTTTCCCTTGCTGGCGGTAATGGCCATGCCCTGCGGCAGGAGGAAATTACGGCCGTATCCTGGCTTTACTTTGACGACATCGCCTTCCTCGCCTAAGTTGTCAACGGTTTGTTTTAGAATTAATTGCATTGTAGTGCCTCTTCTATGTTTAAGTTTCTATCGTGTGTGGTTTACGAAAATCGGCCCAAATATCGGCCAAGCCAAGCAGGGCCAAGAGGATGAAGCCATAGGCCTGGATGACCAGGAAAAATATAATCAGTACCCGAATTGCGTTCGGGATGGCCCATCTCAGGCACAAATGGTTAAAGACTTCAAACCCCTGCATGAAATAGAGGGTCACCATGATCATCATCAGGTTCAGCCCCAGAGTGTTCAAGGCCCCCGGAAGAAACAATAAAATCCCGGCAACGATAAACACCCACACCAAGGGGTATGGCAAGCGCCATTGCTTTAAATCACCCCAGGCTGCCTTTCCTGTTTTCTTCAGTAACCAATTAGCCAGCATGATGTTGAGCCAAATGGTGCTGAGGGTAGTGGTGGCCAGCACCCCGGGAAATATTTTGGGTGTGACCTCCCTGATTCTGGCAAAGGCTGCTTGAAACTCGACCTGGGCCTCTAAGGGAATCTCCGGGGCCTTGCTGTAGGTCTCATAGGCGCCAACCAGTCCGGCGTCAATTTGTTTTAACACTTCCTGGTAGATATTGACCTGATTAATCGTGCCAATCAATAATCCGGCCAATATCCAAGTCAGGCCTAAGGCAATCGAGCCCTTACTAAAGGCATCGTAAATCGGTTGCTGACTGTTTAGGCTCCGGGCTATCATGAAACCTGCCGGCAGCAGGCTCAATGAAAATAACAGGACCGGTATGGTGCCGGTCAATAAGGCGATGCCGGTTGAGATAAGCGTCGCATGAATAATGATTTTAAAACCTTTGTCAAAACCTTGGGCAATGGGAAAGTAGATGAGAGGCAGCGGCGACAGAAAAAAAAGCCAGGCCATGCCCACCGATAATAAGGGCAGGGTCAGCATGGCGGTGCTCAGGGCGACACCTCTCAGATAATCACGATCATAAGGACCCATCCGGCATTGACTGATTAGCGCGAATCAAAACGGGAATCAGGACGTCCCTCGTTTGAATTTGTGCGGGCGGTCGGGACGCGAGTGACGACGCCGGTATAGGGCAACATGGCGATCTGTCGGGCCCGCTTGATGGCCTCGCATAACTGCCGCTGATGCTTGGCGCAATTACCATAGATGCGCATGGGGATGATCTTGCCTCGTTCCGTCAAGAAATTGGACAGGGTCTTGATGTCCTTGTAATCAATCTCAGTGGCCTTTTCGGCGCAGAAACGACATACGCGTTTGCGGTCAAAAGTCTTCCGTGCCGGTCTTTTTTTCTGGGTGGTCTTCGGTTTCTTCATAGGTATCTCCTGATCAACAAAAAAGTTGATTTAGTCATCATCATTGTCATCATCACTGGCAATCGGCGTTTCAGGATCGATTACCTTGACTGTCTTTTCGGCCTTGGGGCCATAGACTTCCTGGGTCTTGACGGTCATGTATCTCAAGATCTTGTCGTCGATCCTGAACAGACGCTCGATTTCATTGACCGCTTCAGGCATACCGGCATATTCGCTAAAAATATAATAGCCCTGGGTCTCTTTGTTGATGGTGTAGGCAAGTTTGCGGATGCCCCATCGGTCAAGTTGATCGATCTTGCCGTTGAATTTTTCGATGACGCCATTGGTGCGATCGATAATGGCGGTTATATCATCTTCACTGGCCCCGGGCCTGATGATATAGATGGTTTCGTACCTGCGCATTTGTTCCTCCTTTTGGACATTAGCGAACGATCCATTCGTTAGCTGGGCCCTCATTTGTTTCCTGCGGAGAGCAAGAAGGTTAATAAAAAATGTACCTAAAAATTAATCTGTCTAGTTACCATACTCATGGATTTTCTGTCAAATCATTTTTGACCTCATCCCAGAGGGCGAGTTGCTCGGCAAAGGGCAGGTCGGCGACAGTGTGGCCTTTATCTTTAGCTTTTTGCTCAAGGAGTGAAAAACGGCGGATAAATTTATCGGTAGTGCCTTGCAGGGCGTCTTCGCTATTGGTCTTGGTAAGGCGGCCCAGGTTGACCAGCATGAACAGAGCGTCGCCCAGTTCATCGACGATCTGTTCAGGGGAGCCGTGGTCTACGGCCTCATGTAATTCGGCAACTTCTTCATGCAGCTTGGTAAAGGCCTGCTTGATGTCCTGCCACTCAAAGCCGTTGTGGGCGGCCCGCTCCGAGACCCGTTGGGCCCGGCGTAGACCCGGCAGGCTCCTGGGTACGTTACCAAGGAGATCGGTGACCGACTTTGGTTCTGTTTTTTCCTGGGCCTTGATCTGGTTCCAGCGCCGCTTCTGTTCGGCTTCCGAGTTGACTACCTCATCGCCAAAGACATGGGGGTGACGCTCGATCATCTTGTGGGTGATGGCGCCGATGACCTCGGAGAGGGTGAAATGGCCCTGCTCTTCAAAGAGCTGGCTGATAAAAACAAGCTGGAACAGGAGGTCGCCCAGTTCCTCCTTGACCAGGGCCGGGTCGTTGCGGTCAATGGCCTCCAGCAGTTCATGGGTCTCTTCGATGAGATATGATTTGAAGCTCTCCGGGGTCTGCTTCATGTCCCAGGGGCAGCCCCCGGGCTGTCGCAGGGTGACGATGATCTGGCGTAATGCTTCGAATTTTTTTCCAGGTGAGGGCATGGGCGGTAAGGTCAAATGGTTTAGGTGCAAGGTTGTTTGAATTTAAATCAGTTTCAGCAGGTCGAGGGGGTGGTGAAGAATGGCCTTGGCGCCTGATTCTTCCAGTTCCGTCCTGGTGCGAAATCCCCAGAGGGCGCCGACCGGGTACATGCCGGCCGCAGTTGCGGTTTGCATATCGGTATTGGTATCGCCCAGGTAGAGGAATTGCTGCGGGGCCAGATTGAGTTGCCCGGCAATGGCCAGTGCTCCGCTTGGGTCTGGTTTTTTTGGGGTCTGGGGCCGCGCCCCTCGCACTTGGCTCCACTGCCAGTCGGGCAGAAAATGGTTTACCATCAACTTGGTGGAATCGTCCGGTTTGTTGGACAAAATGGTCAGCCTGAGGCCACGGTCGGACAGGGAGTCCAGAAGTTCGGCAATCCCCTCGTATGGCTGTGTCTTATCTGCCCACCGTCTTTGGTATTCGGTACGCATCTCCTCGGCGCAGCGCTGGATCATGGGTTGGTGGCAATCGGCCTCCGGCAGGACCCGTTTGGCCAGGATTTCAAGACCATCGCCCACAAAATAGCGGTAGGCATCACGGGGATGGGTGGGGTGCCCGAGGCGCGCCAACACTGCATTCATCGAGTCGGCCAGGTCAGTCAGGGTGTCCAGCAGGGTGCCATCTAAATCAAAGAGGACAGCCTTGACGTCGGTAATCGTATTGCTCATCGCAGAGAAACCAAAGGTTTGACCAGAAAGTTTTCCAGACTTTTTCTGACCGAGGGGCTTTCTTCAGTTAGCAGGATTTTTTGTCTGGTCTGGGTGATGGTCGTGTTTGACATGAGCAGGCATAAGGCTGGGGGACAAAAAAATGTTGTAAGCTGAGTTTATGGACAATGACTTGAATTTAATACCATACAATTGTGTCGATTGACAATTAATAGAGTCCTGCTGAAAACAAAATTTGTACTTGACTGGATTTTTGATTAGCACTATGTTCAAACGGTTTCTGTCCGTCAGGAGGATAGAGGGGGTGTTGATCGATTCATTTTTATTCATTTAAAAGGATGGAGGAGTAAGTATGTCAGTTTACGTTATTGGGCACAAGAGCCCGGATACCGATTCCGTTGCCTCAGCAATTGCCTACGCCGCCTTGAAAAAGGCGCAGGGCGTTGACGCGGTCCCGGCCATGCAGGGCGAATTGAATCCTGAGACCAAATTGGTTCTCGACAAATTTGGCTTTGCCGCCCCGGAGATTGTCACCGATGCCGCCGGCAAGCAGCTCATGCTGGTTGACTTCAGCGATATCGCTCAAGGTCCGGCGAATATGAGTGATGTAGTTGAGGTGGTTGATCATCACAAGATTGGCGATGTTACCACCAACAATCCGATCTTCTTCTACGCCCAGCCGGTAGGTTGCACCTGCACGGTTATCCACGAGATTTTTAAGACTAACAATATTACGATTGCCAAGGGCATAGCCGGCATTATGGCTGCTGCTATCCTGAGCGATACCGTTAATTTTAAGTCACCGACCTGTACGCCTGCCGATAAAGAAGCGGTCAAGGCCCTGGCCGCGATTGCCGGTATCACCGACACCAGCGCATTGTTTATGGACATGCTGAAGGCCAAGTCCGCCATTGATGGCTTGCCGATCAAGGAACTGCTCAATCGGGACTACAAGGATTTCGATATGAATGGTAAAAAGGTTGGTATCGGTCAGCTCGAACTTGCCACCCTTGACCAGGCAGCCGGTTGCCGTGCCGGCCTCGTCAAGGCCATCGACGACTTGCGTAAGGAAGGTCGTCACTCCGTACTCTTCATGCTCACCGATGTCGTTAAGGAAGGCACCGAACTGCTGGTGGCCTCTGAGGACAATGCCTTGATCGAAAAGGCCTTCAACGCCAAGTTGACCAATGGCGCCATGTATGTCCCCGGTATGATGAGCCGTAAGAAGCAGACTGTACCGCCCCTGCAGAAGGCCTTTGGCTGTTAATAACAGGCGAAGAGATTGAAGGCGGAAGGCGGTTAAACAAATTTTAGGTAGTGCCGTTAGCCTTCAGTCTGAAACATCTGCGTATTTACAAAAAAAAAGGTCATGCCGCCCACGATAGGGCGCATGACCTTTTTTTTATCTCTATCGTTGATGAACTCGCAATAAGTCGAGAGATGGCTAGGTAAAAGGGCCGACATACAAGGCGCGCGGTGCTTTCGGAGTCTCGCAAGCTCGCTTACCTGTGAGTGAGGACATACATAGGGTATGCCGAACGAACAAAAATGCCACGCAACGCAGTAGATCGGCCTTTTTGCGACACCATCATCGTTTGACCTGCCGCGAATTATTCTTCTAGGGCTGAAGTTGAGCCCTCCCTGACCTTTCCCGCCTTCAGGCCCCCTATCTTTTTTAGTGGTGGTCTACCATCTTGATCCGTTCATCATAATTAAAGTTATCGTCGTGTGACCCGCTGTGGCAGGTCTGGCAGACGCCAGGGCCTGGTTTCAGGGCCATCGGGTTGGCCTTGGGGTTGCCGATGTGGAGGCGACCGGGGCCATGGCAGGTCTCGCAGCCGACCTCGCGCCTGGCTTCGGTAATAGAGAGGGACTCGGACGCTTGGTCCATGCTTACGCCGGTAACATGGCAGGGCAGGCAGCTCAGGTTGTATTGCTGTTTGTCCTTCGCCAAGGTCGCGTAGGCGGCGGCGTGTCTGGTCTTTTGCCATGAAGCCAGCTGGGCGGCATGGCATGAGCCGCAGCTGCGAGAACCAAGATAGGGCGAATCGGTCTTGGTGGCGGTCTCGGCCTGGCGTTGGCCAAGTTTATTGACCGCTGAGTTAAGCGCGTCGACCAGACGGACTATCTCTGGTTGGTCAGGGAGCGCGGTTTCCATGGCCATGAAGCGGTTTGTGTAGGCAGACGGTTCGCCGGTGCTTGGCCCCTGTTGGTCGAGGGTTTTGCTCAGTTGGTCGATTTCGCCCCGCAGTTCTTGCTCTTGCGCTTGGAGGGCATGATAGATATTGAGTTGGTCCGGTTGATTGCGGAGGGCGGTTTCCGGGTCTTTGTCTTGCTGGTACTTGCTGAGTTGCCAGAGCAGGCGGTCGAGGGCGCCTTTCTTTTTGGCGAGGACTTCGGTCTTCTGGTCTCCCCAACGCTTGCTGGGTTGCCAGTTTATTTCCATGATACCGATCTGTTTGCCTTGGGGGCCAGTGCTGACCAGGACCGTGTTGTTGATCGGTTCAGGCGAGATGGCATTGGTATTTGCCCCGGACTGGATGATCAGGTGGATGCTTGGATAGCTTAGAGCGATCCGTTGGCTGTCGGCGGCAGGTAGGTTGGAGAGGAGGACGACCAGATCATGGGTCTTGTCCACCTTGGCCAGCAGATCGGGCAACACTTGGTCCCAGGGAAGAATCGTAGCCTCATCGGCTGGGGGTAAAGCGGCAGGTCCGGTCAGGCCGATCACCCCGACCTTGACGCCCTCGACATTTACGGTTGTACTGGCCTTAAAGAATGTTTTTTTCGTGGATTTATTAACCAGATTGGCGCTTAACCAGGTGAACTTGGCGTCCTTACTCAGCATTTGTAAAAAAGCTGAACCTGCGATCAGATCTTGACTGCCAACGCAGACCGCGTTGTAGCCGATCAGGCTGTAGGCCTCAACAATGGCGGCTGCGGCCATCTTTTCTTGCTCTTCCTGGCGGGGATTGATAGCATCATGCTTAAACAGCAAGGCCCCGGCGTCCAAGGTGAGGTGGGGTCGATTTGCCTCTTTGGCGATTTTGTTGAATTGAAATGCTTTTTTGGACAGACCGCCCAATTGATGGCTGTGTCAGCCGCAGGGTGCGGTCTCGCCATGTACGTCATTGGAATAGAAGAGCAGGAGATTTTGGCCTGATTCAGCGGCAAAAATTGGTTGGGCCAAGGAAAACATGGCAACAATAATGAGGGTGGATAATTTCATGATGACTCCGGTTTTGTGACCAAAACGCATAAAAAAGGGGAATTGCTCAGGCGAATAGACTTTTAGCCTGTAAGGCTGAAGGCAATGACGTTTGGAATATAATGACTTATATAAAAAAAGTCCATAGCGCTGCCGGCCCTCCATACTTCCTGCTCAAATGCACCTCTCAAAGATGAGGACAATTGCCTTCGGACAATTTTTAGAACAGCAAGTCATCACTATCTTTATTTTGTAATTTAGGGAGAAACAGAAATTGGACAAAAAAATCAGGATCGGCGTCAGTTCATGCCTGTTGGGCAACCCGGTCCGTTACGATGGCGGCCACCAATATGATCCATTTATCAGCGAGACCCTCGGCCACTTCTTTGAGTTCGTTCCAGTCTGTCCGGAAGCGGAATGCGGACTCGGGGTACCACGGGAAACAATGCGTCTGGTCGGCGATCCGCAAAAACCCCGCTTGCTGACGACTGAAACCAATCTCGACCATACCGACAGGATGCTGTCCTGGGCCCGGCAACGGCTCAAGGAACTGGAGGAAGAAAGAATATACGGGTTCATCTTCAAGAGTAAGTCGCCAAGCAGCGGCATGGAACGGGTCAAGGTCTATCCAAGGCAGGGTGGTGCGCCGAAAATGGTCGGTGTCGGCCTGTTTGCCAGGGCCTTCATGGAGGCATTCCCAATCCTGCCGGTGGAAGACGAGGGCCGCTTGCAGGACATCGGTCTGCGCGAGAATTTTATCGAGCGGCTATTTGTCTGTTGGCGCTGGAGCATCGTCAAAAATGATGCGATGACCGCAAATGCCCTGATTACTTTTCATAGCAAGCACAAATTGCAAATCATGGCGCGCAGCCAAAGACATTATCAAGTTATGGGCAGTCTGGTGGCCCAGGCTAAAATGAGGTCCCTCAACAGCCTCTTTGATGAATATCAAACCTTGCTGCTGGATGCCTTGCGTATACTACTGCCAACTGTCAAAAAACAGGAGAACGTCCTGCTGCACACCCAGGGACACTTCAAAAAACAGCTTCTCCCCCGGACATAAAAAACGTACCTGTTTTTTTTTGTGCTTGCCATGGTACGAATTTGCTGCGTAAAATAAATTCAATATTACTGCTGAGCCTCTTGCAAAATTCCCTGCCACCAACCTTTTTGTCATTCCCGCGCAGGTGGGAATCCAGTCATTTTGGGAGCTACCGACAAACATGGATCCCCGTTTTCACGGGGACTCAGTTCAGTCCCCCCTTGAGGGGGATGACTAATTTTGCAAGAGCCTCTGCTGATGGGAGAATGCTTACACCTCAAGTTGTCCCAGGCACCATTATTTCTGGTGGCGTTAACGATTTTAAGGACACATAAAAACGGACTCTATAACTTATGGACAACTCCTCGCTTAAAGATGATCGGTCTTATCTAATTCAGATTGTTGATGACGATAAAATCCTCAGGCAGGTTCTCAGTATGGGGATGTCAAAGGCCGGATTTTTTACTTCGGAATCGCAAAACGGTGAGGACGCTGTCAATGATTTCCAGGAATTGATGCCGGACGCCATCCTCCTAGATGTCATGATGCCTGACATGGATGGGTTTGAAGTCTGCACCAGGATCAGGCGCTTGCCGGGTGGAGAGCGGGTGCCGATCATCATGCTCACCGGTGAGGATGATTATCAGTCGATCAATCAGGCCTTCAATTGCGGGGCCACTGATTTTGTAGTCAAACCGATTAATCCGTTGTTGCTCAGTTACAAAATTCGCTACATTATCCGGGCGAACCAGGCGATTAGCGATTTGACCATCAGAGATGTCATGCTGGCCTCGGCCCATGAAATTGCCCATTTGACCAATTGGGAATGGCGACTGTCCGACAACAGCCTCAGTTGGGGTGAGGGTATGTGCAGGTTGATGGGAATTAAGGGAGATGATGCCCCCAGGACCTACGAGGATTTTCTCAATCTGATCTATCCGGAGGACCGTACGGCAGTGTCCCATGTCATTTTGCAGGCCCTGGAAAGAAAATCAGGCATCTTTTTTGAGCATCGTCTGCTGACTGCTGATGGCATTGAGCTTTCTTTCCGGCAGGACGGGACTATTTTGACGGATGCAGACGGGGAGGCGACCAAGATTATCTTCACTTGTCAGGATGTTACCCAGTCAAAGCTCAATGAACAGAAAATAAAATTTCTGGCATACTATGACCGTTTGACCGGACTGCCGAACCGCTTTCTCTTTAAGGAGCATCTGGCCAAGGCCCTGGCCAATTGTAAACGTAATTGTCAGTTTCTGTCGGTCATCTTTGTTGATATTGATAGTTTTCGCAGTATTAATGACACCTTTGGTCGCGAGGTGGGAGACAAGGTCCTGAAGTTGATTTCCTCCCGTTTGCGTGAATGTCTTCGCCGCTCGGACACTGCGGGCAGTGTCAGCGAAAATGAGATCACCGCCCGTTTCGGCGCCGACGAGTTCGGCATCATCCTTGAGGGACTGAGAGACATGGCGGATGCGGCGATTGTCGCACGCCGGGTCATTGATTCCCTGACCAAGATGGTCACCTTGGACGATAATGAGATTTTTCTTAATTGCCGCGTCGGGGTGTCAGTCTATCCCGATAATGGCGAGACTGTTGATGAGTTGATGAAGAGCGCCGACTCTGCATTGTCAAGCGCCAAGGAACTGGAACGCAACAGCTATCAATTTTATACCGCAGAATTAAACACCAAGGCCTTTGCCCGATTCGCCTTGGAAAGAAGCTTGCGGAGGGCGGTGGAAAAGCAGGAATTTATCTTGGCCTACCAGCCTCAGGTGAAGTTGTCCACCGGCAAGGTGACAGGGGTCGAGGCCCTGATTCGTTGGGTCCATCCCGAGTTAGGGATTGTCTCGCCCATGGATTTTATCCCCTTGGCCGAGGATACCGGGCTGATTGTGCCTATTGGCGAGTGGGTCCTGCGGACAGCCTGCGCCCAGAGCAAGGCCTGGTCTGATGCTGGACATTTCATAAAGGTGGCAGTCAATCTGTCCGCCGGTCAGTTCAGGGATGATAAGCTGCTCAGCATGATTAGCGGGGTATTGGCCGAAACTAAGGTAAGGCCGGAGTTGATCGAGCTTGAGATTACTGAATCCATGCTGATGGACAATATCGAGGGCAGCATTCATCGGCTTGACCAGCTCAGTCAATTTGGATGCCGATTATCCATTGACGATTTTGGCACCGGCTACTCATCGCTCAATTATTTGAAGCGATTCCCGGTGGATGTGCTGAAGATTGACCGCTCTTTTGTCAGTGATCTGGCCCATAGTGAAGATGACGCCATGATCGTCAAGGCCATTGTCACCCTGGCCCATAACCTCAACCTTGAGGTGGTGGCAGAAGGAGTGGAAAGCCGAGAACATCTGACCTATCTTTCATACCTGGGATGTGACCTTATTCAGGGCTATCTGGTCAGCAAGCCGGTAGCAGTGGACAAGGTGGAGCACTTCTTCGGGGATTGGACGCTCAACGACCTGGCTACGTCATAGGCCGACCCAACTGCTTATAAGACCCGCCTCGGGCCGGTCTCCCACTTTTCCCCGCCAGCACCAAACCCATCTATACTGCACTCAGTCCTGATTAACTACACAGGGTTTCATTCTTTCTTGGATTTCTTTTCCGGCACTTCAAAGACAAGTTCGTTCTTCTTTAACATGCCTAATTTTTGGCGGGCAATCTTTTCGACGTAGTTTGAGTCGTTTTTAAGCAGGGTTATTTCTTCTTCTAGTTCTTGGTTTTTTGCCTTCAACTCACTGATTTCACTGTTGACCTGGTTGAGGTTTTCGCGCAGCACCAGATAGTTGTGGTAGCCATAGGGCGAGTAGTGCAGCAGCATAAAAAAAAGGAACATGACCACACCGATAATGATGATGAAAGTCCTGTGTCTTTGGATGGTTGAAGGCGGCATGTTTTTGAGCTGGACGAAGTTATGGAGTCTGTTCTGTTGTCTGCGGTGAGGGTGGGGTGTACAAGAATTTGACCCGTTCACCGACCCGCAGGTAACCGCTCTCGTGGTTGTACATAAACGAGGTGCCGTTAATGTTGAAACCCTTACCCGTCAATTCGACTTCAGCCGCGCCCTTGAAGGTCGCGAACCTGGTCAGGTAACGCATGGCCGGGGTCTTGACCACCAGGTCCGCAGTTTGCACCACCACATCATCCAGCATAGTGAGGATATCTTGATTGGGATCATAGTGGGCGCTGCCGCCGGTGATGCGGAAAGGGCTTGGCCCCAGTCGTTTCGCATCGGCTTGTTCCAGATCGAACCCCTGGCTGTCATCTGCGCCGTACAGACGTTTGGCGTGCAGGAGTAAATCATCGACCCCTTGTTTGACCTGGAGAAATACGACATCTTCCATCATGAAGCTGGAATCCTGATGAGCAGGGGCCTTCATTGATAATCTTTGTTCCAGGCTCAGGAATTTTGATGCCGCGCCATGCCAAAGGGGGGAGGTCAACAGGATGATTATGGGCAGCTGCCAGAAAAGTTGTCTTGCCTTCATTTGATGGCGGCTCACGTCCTCGTCAGGTATTCGGTGAGTAAGTCCTGTCGGCGACCTTTGGCTTCAATGATCAGATCGCAGAGCTCGCGTACCGCGCCACGGCCGCCTGGGTTCTGGGCCACAAAATGGACCAAAGGCCTGAGTTCCGGCATGCCATCGGCCACAGTGGCGGCCAGGCCCACCTGACTCAACACCGGCAGGTCCAGCCAGTCATCGCCCATGAAGGCGACTTCCTGCGGGCTGAGCTTCAAGTCGTTGACCAGGGAATTGAAAACTTCCAGCTTATGGCGCGTCCCCTGGAAGACATGGGTCAGCTTGAGGTCGTGGGCGCGGCGCTTGACGGCCTCGGATTGGCGGGCGGTAATCAGGCCAATTTCAACCCCGATTTTTTGGAGCATGCTCATGCCGAAACCATCACGGCAATGAAAGGTCTTAATCTCATCGCCGCTATGGGTGTATGTGATGGAGCCATCGGTCAATACGCCATCGACATCAAGGAGCAGCAGTTTGATGGGTTTGGCCCGCTTGAGGCAGGCTTGTCGGCTTAATGGGCCGCTCTTGCCGCCATGGCGGGCAAAGGCCCGCTCCCGCAGAAATTCGGTGAATTGGCAATCGCCCGGATAGGGATTCTCAGGAGTGCCGTTGCCACAACTTTCATGTTCGTTCATGGTTGCACCACTTGGTGGATTGCCAGTAATTGGGCCAGCAGAGGCTCCACCTGGTCTAAGGGCATGGAGTTGGGGCCATCACAGAGGGCCTGGTCAGGGTCAGGGTGGACCTCCATAAAAATGCCGTCAATGCCGCAGGCCACTGCGGCCCGGGCCAGGGGCGGGATAAACTGGCGTTGGCCGTCGGAACTTCCTCCGGCCCCGCCTGGCAGTTGTACACTGTGGGTGGCGTCATAGATGACCGGGCAACCGAGACTCCTGAGCACAGGAAAAGACCGCATGTCCACCACCAGATTATTATAGCCGAAGCTCGCGCCTCTTTCCAGCAGGAGCAAATTGGCATTGCCGGACTCCTTGATCTTTTTGACGGCGTACTCCATGTCCCAGGGCGACATGAATTGCCCCTTTTTTAAGGAAATAGCCTTGCCGGTCCGGGCTGCGGCCACCAGCAGATCAGTCTGTCGGCAGAGGAAGGCGGGGATTTGGATGAGGTCTAAGGTGTCGCTGACATCATTCACCTGTGCGACATCATGGACATCGGACACCACCGGGATGCCCATGGCCTTGATCTTCTGAAATATTTCCATTCCCCTCAGCAGCCCTGGCCCGCGAAAGGCGTTAAGCGAGGTGCGGTTGGCCTTGTCAAATGATGCCTTAAAGACGTAGGAGAGGCCGAGGCGGGCACTGACCTCGGCCAGGGTCGTGGCCACCAGGACCGCCATTTCTTCCGATTCCAGGACGCAGGGGCCGGCGATCAACAAAAAAGGCCGGCCTGGGCCGACCTCAATCGTGTCATGAATTCTAACGACATCCATGCTCAGGCCCGGTTAGCCATGGCGGCTTTGATGAAATCCTTGAACAAGGGATGCGGCTTCATGGGCGACGACTTGAACTCAGGGTGAAACTGGCAGCCCAAAAACCAGGGGTGATCGTTGATCTCGACAATTTCGACCAAGGTGTTGTCCGGCGAGGTGCCGCTGATGATCAGGCCGTTTTCCAGCAACTGCTCCCGGAAGTCGTTGTTAAATTCATAGCGGTGGCGATGACGTTCGCTGATGTTCTCCTCGCCATAGGCCAGCCTGGCAAAGGAGCCTTCCGTCATCCGGCAGGGGTAGGCCCCCAGGCGCAGCGAGCCACCCATGTCGGTCTTTTCATCGCGGACCTGAATCGTGTCCGTACGGTAATCGTACCATTCCTTCATCAGGTAAATCACCGGATGCGAGGTCTCTTGAGTGAACTCGTGGCTGGTGGCGTCGGGCATGCCGGCGATATTTCTGGCAAATTCAATCACGGCCAGTTGCATACCTAGGCAGATGCCGAAAAAAGGCACCTTTTTGGTCCTGGCATAGGTGATGGCGTTGATCTTGCCCTCCACGCCCCGATAGCCAAAGCCGCCTGGGACCAGGATGCCATCAATGCCGTTTAGTAAGTCGCCTGCCTTCTGCTGTTCAAGGTCTTCAGCGCTGACATAGCGCAGATTGACTTTGGCATCGTTCGCCACCCCGCCATGGACCAGGGCCTCGTGCAGGCTCTTATACGATTCGGTCAAATCGACGTATTTGCCGATAATGCCGATGGTCACCTGGTGCGTCGGGTTTTTGATCTTGTCGATCAGTTGTTCCCAGTTATCGAGACGCGGGGCGCCGGTCCAGATATTTAAGTGCTTAAGTATTTTATCATCAAGGCCCTCGCGGTGGAAGTAAAGGGGCACCTCGTAGATGCTGGCCACGTCCTGGGCGGTGATGACATCGCTGGCGTCAACATTACAAAACAGCGCGATCTTGGCCTTGATTTCCTTGGAGAGCTGGGTCTCGGTCCGGCAGAGCAGGATGTCCGGTTGGATGCCGATGGCCCGCAATTCCTTGACGCTGTGCTGGGTCGGTTTGGTCTTGACCTCGCCGGCCGTCTTGATATAGGGGACCCAGGTGACATGAATGAACAGGGCGTTTTCGCGGCCATGATCGATCCTGAACTGGCGGATGGCTTCCAGAAATGGCTGGCCTTCGATATCGCCGATGGTGCCGCCGATCTCAATGATGGCGACATCTACCGAGCCGTCCAGTTGGAGGATTGCTTCCTTGATCTCGTCGGTGATGTGGGGGATGACCTGGACGGTGCCGCCCTGGTACTGCCCACGCCGTTCCTTGGTGATGACTGAATAATAGATCCGGCCCGAGGTGTAGTTGTTGACCTGGCCCAGGACCGCAGAGGAGAAGCGCTCGTAATGGCCGAGATCGAGATCGGTCTCAGCGCCGTCATCGGTGACATAGACCTCGCCGTGCTGGAAGGGGTTCATGGTGCCGGGATCGACGTTGATATAGGGGTCGAGTTTCTGGAAGGTTATCTTTAGGCCACGGCTTTCCAGCAGGGCGCCGATGGAGGCGGCGGCCAGGCCTTTGCCGAGGGAGGACAGGACGCCGCCGGTGATAAAGATAAACTTGGTCGTGGATTTATGTTTGGATGTTTTCATGGGCGCACATTATAATTTCTGGTGAGGTTTTGTCATTAAAAAAAAGGAATATTTCGTTGAGTTGAAGATTCCATCAGTCTTGGGGGCTGGAATGCCATGTCCTGAGGTTTACCGCTTCAAGAGTAAACCAGTCTCCGCTAAAATCATAGCAATTTTACCCAGGAGTAATCGTCAAGGCTTTTCCCCTTGACCATGAACTTGCCACAGTTTACATCGTTTGTTTGATGTGACTACTCAGCGATTCACGCTGCAAGCGGCGATTTATCATAAAGTAACTTGGTTGAACTCGCAAAACGCCGTCACCCCGGCGAAAGCCGGGGTCCAGATTGGTTGCCAGCCACCGAAACACTGGATTCCGGCCTTCGCCGGAATGACGGATAAAAATGAAGTTACTTGGAAGGTTGTTTAGGCTATAGGCTGAAGGCTGTTAGGCAAAAAGCAGACCAAATGAAAACATTAAACTTCTAAGATTTCGACCACAACTCAATGGCTCCGTGCTGAAACATATTATCCTGCCTATCCTCGCTGTCATGTCCTTGGTTGCCGGCTGCTCAAATAATAGCGGCACATCTAATGATGCCACGACCAGGAGCGACGTCTCCGGCGATAAGGTCAAACCTCAACCTGTTCATGGCTGTCGTGGCTGTCATCCATTGACAATGGGTCGGAACCACGATTTTTCTTGTGACGATTGCCACGATGGCGATGTCAAGGCCAGCGCCAAGGATGCCGCCCATGCCGGTCTGGTCGGGCAACCGGCCCACCCGGACCGCATGACTGCCATCTGTGGCCGATGTCATGGGGCAATTGTTAGGCAAGCGGCAAGTGCCCTCCATTTCACAGTTGCCAACGAAATCAATCTGATACGCCAAGCCTTTGGGGCAAAGGAAGGCGTGGCCTCGCTCACCGCCATTCCGCAGCACATTTTGCCGACGTCTCCGTTACAATTGGCCGATGATCTCCTTAGGCGTCGATGTCTGCGCTGCCATCTTTACGCAGCAGGGGACAGCTATCCCGCCACCCGGCATGGGACCGGCTGCGCCGCCTGTCATCTTGCCTTTGTGGGCGGCAGGCTCAGCGATCATCAATTTCTGTCCCGACCCACAGATCAGCAATGTTTGAGCTGTCATTACGGTAACCGGGTTGGCGCTGATTATTACGGACGCTTTGAGCATGATTTAAATTGGGACTACCGCACTCCATTTCAGGCCGCGAAAGGAGAGGCGATCCAACCCTATGGGGTCGGCTATCATCAACTGAGCCCTGACCTTCATCAACAAGCCGGTATGACATGTGTAGATTGCCATAATGGTCAGGAGTTGATGGCGGGCGGTCCTCGCCTGACCTGTCGTGACTGTCATGATGCCCACCTTGCTCAAAGTGCGCCGTCATCTTTGACTGAGACCGATGGCCGCCGTCTGTTGACGACTGTATCAACCGGCAAGCGCTTGGAGGTCCCGCTGATGAAAGACCTGGCCCATGGCCGTTATGGGGCAAAGGTGGCATGCCAGGTCTGCCACGGCCAATGGAGTTTTGCCGATCATGGCAATCATCTCCTGCGTCAGGACGACCCTGACTACGAACCGTGGCAGGCCCTGACCCGACAGGGCAATGCTGAAATCGAGACAAAACTTGAGGCGGTGCTGTTTCAAGACGGGGCCGCCAGCGAGGCGACCATGACCGATGGCATTACCGGCAGCCCTTCGCCTGGAATCTGGTTGCAGGCTTATGAACTAAGGCGTTGGGAGGAGATTAATACCTGCCTCGACGGTCAAGGTGTTCTCCAGGTCTGCCGCCCTATCCTTGACTTGCACCTCTCTTATGTCAATCAGGATGGCGAGGTGGTCTTCGACGGAGTGCGTCCCCTTGCCGGCACCCAGATCATGCTGCCTTACACGCCGCACACCACCGGTCGGGCCGGGGCATTCTACCAACAACGACTTATTCCCTCGCTCGGGGTATCCTTAGTAAGATGAAAATAATAAAGATTTTAGCCCTGTTAATGGTTGTGCTGCCGGTCTTGTTGATTCAGGGCTGCGGCAATAAGGTGATTCGGGGCTATCCGCCAAAAGAACCGGTCCCTGCCAAGCAAATTCCGGCCAAACAGGGACAGGATCGAACTCGGATTCCTCCCACCCAGAGACCCTATGTCATCGACGGCAAGACCTATTATCCAATCCCCACCGCTTATGGCTATGAGGAGAAAGGCATTGCTTCCTGGTACGGCCCCCAATTCCATGGCAAGAAGACCTCCAATGGCGAAACCTACGATATGCACGGCCTGACTGCGGCCCACAAGGTCTTGCCGATGAATACCCATGTCCTGGTCAATAATCTGGAGAGCGGCAAGGAGATGGTCTTGCGGGTCAACGACCGGGGGCCATTTGTCAAAGACCGGATCATTGATTTGAGCTTTGGCGCCGCCAAGATCCTGGGCTTGGACGGTCCGGGTACCGCCATGGTAAGGGTCACCGCCCTGGGCGAGGCCGAGCGGACAACAGTTGGCGGCCAAAGTCGGGAGCGTTTTGTGCCGTATCAGAACTTTAACGAGGGGGAATTTTTTGTGCAGATCGGGGCCTTTGCCAATAAGGATAACGCCGACCGTTTAAAGGAAGTAATACTTGGGCAGGGCAGCAAGGCAGAATCCCAGGTCTATGATCGGGAAGACGGCAGCCGCTATTATCGGGTACAGGTGTGGGCAGGGAGTGCCCTTGATGAGGCCCGGAAAGCTGAGCAGGGCTTGGGAGTTCGCTATCCGGGGGCCTTTGTTGTCGCCAGGTAATCAGCTCGAAGCCGATCAGTCCAGGATATATCGGTTTTTGCCAGACTCTTTGGCTTGGTAAAGATTTTTATCGGCCCGTTTGAGGAAAGAATCAGGCGTGTCATCAGGCCTGAATTGGGTCAGGCCGAGGCTGACGGTCTTGTTGACCTTTTCGCCGTTATTGGGACAAAAATCATGGACTGCGAAATTGAGTCGGATTCGCTCCGCCACCGTGATGGCGTTCTTGCTGATGGTGGCTGGCAGGATTACGGTAAATTCCTCGCCGCCATAGCGGTGGCCGCAGTCAAGGGAGCGGATACTCATGCGAATGATTTGCCCCATGGCTTCCAGGACGCGGTCACCTTCAGCATGGCCGTAGGTGTCATTGAAATGCTTGAAATTATCGATGTCCATGATGATCATGGACAAGGGGTGACTATAGCGCTTGGCCCGGTCACTCTCGTGGCGCAGGATCTCGTTGAAATGACGTTTATTGAAGAGACCAGTCAACTCATCGACAATGCTGAGTTCCTTGTAGCGGCCCTCGCTCTCCTTCAGCGCCGCCTCGGCTTGGACCTGGGTGGTGATGTCGGTGACATGTTCGACCATGCCCAGCAGTTCCCCGACCAGCCCCCGGAATGGAGTGGAAACGACACTGTAAAAGATTTTTTCGCCGGTTATGGTCTCCTTTTGCACCAGACTTTCCACCCGTTTTTCACCATTTTTAATTTTGGTCAACGGGCAGTCCGTGGTGTGGCACATTGTGGAGTGAAAGACCTCATAGCATTTTTTGCTTTTGATATCGGTATCAACGGTAGCGTTGGCCATTGCCATGAAGGTGTCATTGTGCCGGATGATTTTGCAATCATTGTTGATTAGGGCAATTCCGCCGGCCACGGTCTTGAAGATCTGATTGATCTCGACATAGGCCTGTTCCGCCTCCATCGCCAATTGATTGGCCCGTTCGATGGACTCCTCCAATTGGTGGTTGACGTTTTCAAGGTCATTTTTGTATTGATCAATTATGGTAACGGCTTGTTCAATGGCCAAGAGATCGACCATGCCCTGCTTGGCGATGCCCAGCCAATCCGCGATGCTGGAGTCCTGAATTGGCTGACTCATGCAAAAGCTGGCCCCGGCCTTCAAGGCCTTTTTTGGGTCCATGGTCGGGGCCTGATTGGCCACCATGAGTATGGTGCAGTAATTGCCCATGGCGGAGGCTCTGATCTGTTGGCACAGGGTCAGCGCGGCCCCATCCGGCAAGTGCGATTCAACGATGACTAAGCGGGGTGATTCCTTTTGGAAGGCAGACCAGCCGGCCTTTACTGAAGAGCATGACTGGACGCGAAAGCCAAAGGCCAGGGCGCTTTCTTCCAGTTCCTTTCTTACCTCAGGATGGTCTTCAATAATCAGTACTTTTGGTCCCTTATCTTCTATCATTATGATAATTGGGTTGTTGTCTAGTGAAATGAGCCAATTAAATAAAGGTGTTAGCGGGTTGCGCCCATAAAATTTTAGCCATTTTCAAAAGTATAGCATAACCGAAAATAAAATTTCTAATATATTTCTAATAAATTGTTTAACGCTATCATTTTTTCCTTGGGTTACCGACGACGCTCAAATTGGATTTTTTTTCCTTTTTGCCGCAGCGATTTTTTATGTTCACCACCAGTCAATGACCAGCAGTGACTTCTTCTATCTCTGCCTGGAGGGAGGTGATGACCTTGTCAGGATCATCAGCCTTGGTGATTGGTCGGCCGACCACGACATAATCGGCGCCTGAGGCGATGGCCTGGCCGGCGCTCATCACCCGTTTTTGGTCGTCATTTTCAGCGATATTGGCCCCTGGTCTGATGCCAGGGGTGACGATCAGGAGCTTTTCGCCCAATTGATTCCGCAGGCGAGCGGCCTCCAGGCCGGAGGAGACGATGCCGTCGCAACCGAGTTCGAGGGCCCGCTTGGCCCGGTAATAGACGAGGTCCTCAATGCTCCCGGTCATGCCCATGGCCCGTAAATCCTCTTCTCCGAAGCTGGTCAACACCGTCACCGCCAGAATCTTCAGGCTCTCGTCAGCGGACTTGTCTTGGGTCGCGGCCAAGGCTGCCTTGACAATGGCGTCATTGCCATGCACCGTGGCCAGGGTGACCTGGCGGGCCATGAGTTGCTTGACCGCCAGGTGGACGGTCTCCGGGATATCAAAAAATTTAAGATCGACCATGACCTTGTGGCCTCGCCCGACAATCCAATCGACGGTGTGAAACCAATCCGCCATAAACAGCTGTAGGCCGACCTTGTAAAAGCCGAGCCTCGATTCGGTGGCCAGGACCAGTTGTTTCGCCGTCTCGGCATTGGGAACATCAAGGGCCAGGATGATCCTGTCTCGTAAGGGGATGTTTTTCATTCTAGCGGCCTCAGCAGGAGAAAAAGTTGTGGCGTTCGGCACATGGGGTGGCGGAACTCAATTTGAGCAGATGCTTACCAGAACATCGGGAAAATTGCCATAGGCATGACGGTGTTTACTGATGTCCGGGAAGCTATTTGCCTTTATACTACAAGCGGGCATGATTTGTGTAGTGGATCAGGACTACGGACTGAGGACTAAGGACTGAGGACTAAGGACTGAGGGACGGTATGATCTTCACTCAGTCCTCTTTGGATATATGTACTATCCGCCTTGACATGGGCATGTTGACTCCCGTACAGTAATTGAGGGTCGTTTGCTCGTCCCCTTTGCGGTATTGAGCTTGGCGTATGTAACTCATAAATCTCAGGAAACCGTTTTGTCATGTCGCGTCCATTCGTCATCATTGACCATTCCTGCTACCTGGAGCATGACACCGGCGGTGGTCTGCACCCGGAGGTGCCGGGCCGGGTCGCCGCCATCCGTCAGCGGTTGCTGACAAGCCGCTTGGCCTCGCTGATGACCCGGCACGAGCCCAAGCCCCTCGGTCGTGCCGATCTGCTGGCCGTGCATGACGAGGCCTATCTGTTCAGGTTGGAGGAGGCCTGCCTGGCAGGGCAGACCAGTATAGATCATTCCGATAACCAGATCAGTTATGAATCATTCGATGTCGCACTGCTGTCAGCAGCAGCTGGTACAACCGGTATTGATTTTCAGGAAAACGGTCAGGCCGGGACGGTGTTCTGTTCGGTCCGACCGCCTGGCCACCATGCCGAGCGGTCTACGGCCTTGGGCTTTTGTTTTCTGAATAATGTGGCCATTGCCGTCCGTTACTGGCAAAAGGCCTATGGTCGCAAAAAGATCTTTATCATCGACTGGGACGCCCACCACGGCAACGGTATCCAGAGCGCCTTTGAAAACGATCCTAATGTCTTTTATGCCAGCATCCACGAACACCCGACTTTTAGTTTCCCAGGGACAGGTTATGCCGATGAACGCGGCCTTGGTGATGGCCTCGGCACTACCCTGAATGTGCCGCTACCGCCGGGAGCTGGTGACGAAATGCTGATGGAGGCCATCCAAGGCAAAATTGCCGAGGCCTTTTTGACCTTTAAACCCGAGGCCCTGATTGTGGCGGCGGGTTTTGACGGGCACTTAGACGATGACATGTCAGGGCTCTCCTATTCCACCAGCGTCTACGAAAAGTTAGGCGCGATCATGCAGCAATGGGGCCAGCACTGCCAGGGCAGGGTGGTGTCGATCCTGGAAGGCGGTTATCATCTTGAATCACTTTCGGCAAGCGTCGAGGCCTATCTGGCCGGGCTCACCGGCTAAGCCGTTGTATGAAAATAACCTAGTCAGTCTGGTTAGCCAAAACGGCATCCCCCTCAAGGGGGGACTGAACAGAGTAAGGAGCCGTAATGGAACGGTCAGAATTGTACAAGTTATTTCGTAACGGCTCCTAAAAGGCAGAGGAGGGGAATTCATGTATGTCACAAACTATATGAAAAGAGCACCGGTGACGGTGAGGCCTGAGACCAGTATCGCTGAAGTAAAATCAATCCTGGAGACCAAGCACTTCCGGCACTTGCCGGTGGTGGATGATAAAGGCCGCCTGCTTGGCATGGTGACGGACCGAGACGTCCGTTCGGCCTATCCATCGTCGGTTGTGAGCGATAAGCAAAACAAGGATGAGATGCTGAAGGTCAGCCAGTCACCGGTCTGTGAGATCATGACTTGGGATGTGGTCTTTCTTGCTCCCTACGCCACCTTGGATGATGCCCTCATCCTGCTCGACCGGCAAAAGGTCGGGGCCTTGCCGGTAGTGGATGAGGACCGGACGGTGATTGGCATCTTCTCAATCAGTGATTTGATCCAGGCCTATACCAAACTTTTTGGCTTGGGCGAACGGGGGTCGGCCCTGGTCGGCGTCAAGGCCGATGGTAAGCCCCGGCCGCTGACCAGAATTGTCCATGTCCTGGAAGAGCACGGCATTCATTTTAACCGGGTGGTGCGCAAGAAGGATGACACCCCCGGTGCGAGCTTCGAAACGATCACCATTCGGGTGAACACCATGAATATACGTGCCGTGCACCGGGCCCTGGAAGAGGCAGGTTTTGTCATCGACCCCATGCAGCCCGATCGATCATAGGATTTATTTATTTATGCTGGAAGCCTTATTTCAACCCAAGACTATCGCTATCATCGGCGCCTCTCGAACCGCTGGCACCTTTGGTAATCGCCTCCTGGCCAATATCATCCAGGGCGGCTTTGCTGGCACTATCGTGCCGGTCAATCCGAAAGCCGATTCTATCCTGGGGCTACCCTGCTATCACAAACTAGTTGAATTTTCTGGCCGTATAGATTTAGGGATCATCGTGGTCCCGGCCTCACAATGCAAGGAGGCGGTGCGGGAGGCCATGGATGCCGGGGCCCGGGCCGTGGTCTGCCTGGCAGTGGGATTTAAGGAATCTGGCGAGGCAGGGGCTGAACTGGAAACGGAGATTGCCGAGATCTGCGCTCTGCGTGATGTGCGGCTCCTGGGGCCCAACTGCCTGGGCCTGATAAATACCGACCACCACCTCTTCGCCTTTGACTCCGAACAACGACCGAGGCTGGGCGGCATTTCGATGCTTTCCCAGTCCAGCTCAATCTGTTCGTTGTTTCTGGACAGGCTGGTCAACGCTCAGTTGGGTCTGGCCAAGATGATCAGCATCGGCAACAAGGCCGATCTCTCTGAAATCGATCTCTTGCGGGAGTTGGCGGTTGACCCGCAAACCTCAGTCATTATCGGCTATCTGGAGAGTATCAATGCCGGCGATGGTTTTGTAAAAGCTGCTGAGTACGCCACCTCCCGCAAACCGGTGATCATCTTGAAGGCCGCCACTACTTTGGCCGGTCGCAAGGCGGTGGCGGCCCATTCGGGCGAGATGATCGGCCAGGATTCGGCCTATGGCGCGGCCTTCAGGCGTTCCGGGGTGATTCGGGCCGATACCATGGGCGCCCTGTTTGATTTGACTGCGGCCTTTACCCTGCAACCCTTGCCCAAGGGCAATCGGGTCCTGGTGTTGACCAATGCCGGTGGCCCTGGAATTATGGCGGTGGACGCCATTGAACGGGCCGGGCTGGTTGCCGCTTATCTGGAGGCGTCGGCCTCGCTTGCCCTCCGTGCGGAACTGCCGGACGCCTCGACAATTTATAACCCCATCGACCTGTTGGCTGACGCCAGCCCAGAACGGTATCGATTAGCGATTAGCCTCATCTTGGCCGACCGCAATGTCGATGCCTTGGTGGTGGTCTTTGCGGACCGGGGGCCCAACAGGCAGGCGTCGGAGATTGCCCGCCTGATTGTGGACTGCAATCATCGCCAGAAACCGATGGTGGCTTGTTTTATGGGTGGCGGGGCAACGGCCCGTGACATTTTGATTCATGGCGGCGTACCGGCCTACGACTCACCGGAGCGGGCCGTTGCCGTACTTAAGGCCATGAGCGAGTATGTGGCCTGGCGCCATCGTCCACCCCGGGTGGTGACCCGATTCAAGGTGCACCGGCGACCGGTCGAAAGGATCATTTTCCGCCACCTGCGCAGCAATCGACTCCATATTGCCGAGGTCAAGGCCAAGGACATCCTCAAGGCCTATGATTTCCAGGTACCTGAAGGTCATCTGGCGGTTTCGGTGGAGGAGGCCATTGAACAGGCCGAGCGCATCGGCTATCCGGTGGCCATGAAAATTGTCTCACCAGATATTGTTCACAAGAGTGATATGGGCGGGGTCAAGCTCAACATTGTCAACCGCCAAGGGGTCTGCGATGGTTTTGACCTGATGATGCTGCGGGTCAACCAGTTAGCTCCAGGGGCCTTGATTGATGGGATTTACATAGAGAAGATGCTTGACCGTGGTCTGGAAGTCATCTTGGGTATGCACCGTGATCCGCACTTCGGGCCGATGCTGATGTTCGGTCTGGGCGGCATATATGTCGAGGTCATGAAGGACGTGGCCTTCAACCTGGCCCCCATAACTTTTGACGAGGCCATGACCATGCTGACCAGCACCAAATCCTATCAGATGCTGGTCGGGGCGCGTGGTGAGGGTGGGGTGGACATGAAGGCCATCGCCCACTGCCTGCAGAAGATAAGTCAACTTGCTACCGACTTCCCACAGATTGCCGAACTGGAGATCAATCCCTTGATAGTCGGTGAGATCGGCACCGAACCAGTGGTGGCGGACGCCAAGATCAATCTGCGTGGGAATTAAACTATGACAGACGCCCCAGCTCCATTCTATGATCCCAACTGGCAGGAACGGTATCGTTCCATGATCACCACGGCCAAGGATGCCTTGCGTTCTTTGCGTCCCGGTCAGCGGGTCTTTATCGGTACCGGTTGCGCAGAACCCCAGGAACTGGTGCAGGCCTTGACTGACCGGGCCCATGAACTTCAAGACATCGAGATCATCCATCTCCTGACCAAAGGGGACGCCCTTTACGCCGCAAAAGAATACGCCGATTGCTTCCGGGTGAACAGTTTTTTTATCGGTCATAATGTTCGCGATCAGATCCAGGAGGGCTTGGGCGATTATACCCCGGTCCTGTTGTCCGACATCCCCCGGCTCTTCAACTCAGGCCAGGTCCCCATCGACGTCGCCCTGATTCAGGTTACGCCGCCGGACCTTCGCGGCAGGGTAAGCCTTGGCATCTCGGTGGATATCGTCAAGAGCGCCGCTGCCAACGCCTCGCAAGTCATTGCCCTGGTCAATGAGCAGATGCCGTTTACCTTTGGCGACAGTCTGCTGGATATTAATGACCTTGATGTCCTGGTGCCTGCCAACACCCCTCTTCTGGAACGGGCCTCCAAGCCGCCGCATCCGGCGACCGATACCATTGCCCAGCATATAGCCGCCCTGATTCAGGATGGAGACTGCCTGCAGTTCGGTATGGGCCGGATTCCAGGCATTGGCCGCATACCGCCGGCGGTGATGAATTACCTGCTGGACAAGCGCGACCTTGGTCTCCATACCGAGATGATCACCGACAGCATCATTAAACTGGTTGAGGCCGGGGTGTTGACCGGCAAGAAAAAGACACTCGATCGCGGCAAGCTCGTGGCCTCATTCTGTATGGGGACGCGGCGGCTCTATGATTTGATCCACCTTAATCCGCTTTTTGCCTTCAAGCCGTCTGAGTATGTCAATGATCCAATGATCATCAGCCGGCAGGAGCGCATGGTCTCGATCAACATGGCCATGGAGATTGACCTGAGCGGCCAGGTTTGCACCGACTCAATCGGCGAAAAGTTTTATTCAGGTATCGGCGGTCAGATCGATTTTAACCGGGGAGCGGCCCGCTCTCCTGGTGGCAAGGCCATTCTGGTCATCGCCGCAGTGGATGAGGAGAACCACAAATCACGGATTGTGTTGCGGCTTAGTCCTGGGGCCGGGGTCAGTATCACCCGGGGCGATGTGCATTATGTGGTCAGTGAGTATGGGGTGGCCTATCTGCACGGCAAGACGGTCCAAGAGCGGGCCCTGGCCCTGATCTCCATCGCCCATCCCGATTACCGGGCGAAATTGTTTCAGGAGGCCATAGATTGTAAATTGATCCGCAGCGAACATGCCAATGTCCTGGCTGGCTTTGTGGTGGCGGTCGGTGGACGTAAAAAGAAGGTGGTGCTGGCCGATGGCCTGGAGGCCTGCCTGCGCCCGATTCAACCGACAGACGAACAGGGAATCAAAAATCTGGTCTACTCCTTGTCGCAAGAGAGCCTCTATTATCGTTTTATGACCCGGACCAAGCATTTCGGCGCCAAGCAGATCTTTGATTTTATCTATGTCGATCACCGCAGTAATGTCGCCCTGGTTGTCACTATCCCCGAGGCCCATGGCGAGGACATCATCGCGGTGGGCCGTTATTTCCTAGACAAAAAAACTAACCGCGCCGAGGTCGCCTTTGTGGTCCGTGACGAGTGGCAGGGCCGGGGCATTGGCAAGTTGTTGTTTGAGGCGCTGGTGGTGATCGCCAAACAGAACGGGATCGTAGGGTTTACCGCCGAAGTCCTTCGTGAAAACCGTAAGATGCAGGCCGTGCTCAATTGTTGCGGACTTACGGTTACCAGTCATCTGGAAGATGATGTCTACAGTTTTAATATGGATTTTTAGTCTGGGGCCAGGATAATGTGACATTACGGCATTAGAAAATTTTGACTTAGACTGTTTTTCTGATATTCTAACCAAATCGTTGAGTTTCCTGGGCCTGGCTATTTTTGTTGTGACAACCTAATTAACATCTATGAAGGAGAATGATGATGGCTGATTTTCAAAAGGCGCTCGAAGTTGGCAGGCCGCCTAATATTGTTAAACTGTTCCCGAACTCCAAGGCCTTGATCGTCAGCGGCAAGGTCATTGACCGGGCACTGATCAGTAAGGGACGGGCCATGACCATTGCTGCCAATGGCCGCAATAATTTTGTCATTCGTGGGGTCCTGCGGGCCGCCCAACGGGCCAATGCCTGCGTCATAATCGAAATCGCCCGCTCGGAAGGCGGGGCCAAGGCCTATTGCCCAACTAATTATTGGAATATGGCGCTCCAGGTTGACGCGGCCTGTAATGAGTTGGGGATTACGGTGCCGGTGGCGGTCCATGCCGATCATTATGGCATCAAGAAGCCGGCTGATCTGGCCTTTGCCAAGGTGGAGATCCCGACCCTTTTTGAGGCAGGCATCACCTCAATCGCCATTGATGCATCTCACATGGCGGATGACGAAAACCTGATGGCCAATATCGCCTTGAGTCCCTTTATCCCAGCCTGGGCTGGACTGGAGACCGAGGTCGGCGAGATTAAGGGCGACCAAGGGCTGTCCACGGTCGATGATGCCAAATTCCTGATCCAGGGCATGAACGCCCATGGTATCTTTGCCGATTGGATTGCCTTGAATAACGGCACGACCCACGGCCTTGAATCAAGCGGCCAGGGCATTCAGGTCGATTTGACGGCGGAAATTCACCACCAGCTTGAGCCATACAAGGTCTCTGGCGCCCAACACGGCACCTCTGGTAATTCATCGGAACGACTGCGGGCGATTGCCGCCCAGACCAGGACCACAAAGGCCAATGTCGCAACCGCCCTGCAAATGGTTTCTTGGGGAGTCGAGGTCAATGACTATGGCAACGCTATTTTGGACGGCAGCGGCAATTTCATTAAGGTCAAGGGCGAGGGCATGAGCGAAGAGATGTGGGCCGAGATGGTCGCCTATGCCAATGACAAGGGCTGGAAAGCCGGCGATTACAAAAGCCTGAATCTGCCTTTTGAGCCCAAGTTCATGGGACAGCCGAAGGAAATTCGGGAGAGGATGGTCCGGCGGGTAGAGGATTTTGTCTACTCAATGCTGGTCAATGTCTTTAACGCCCAAGATACCGCCCCGCTTGCCATTTCTACGATATTGCAGGCTGGCTCCTACAATGTCGGTCCGAAAGCGACGCGCATTGAAGACCCGGGTGCTTGGACTGAGGAGAAGATAAGGCAAAAGGCCGCCGCCCTGACCACGGATAAGGGGCCAGGTGGCAATTTTGACGATTGATAGCGAATTGTTTGGTGCAAAGTTGCTAATTGTCTGGCATTATGTCCGTGCTTTGATTTGAAGGTAAAGAGCGACTGCAGGAGTCTGTTCTGCGTGAAATTAAGAGGAAATATTATTCATGACAAGAAAAATCCTTATCGTCGATGATTCGCCTATTTCCAGGAGAATGCTGAAGAGCTGTTTCCCCAAGGAACAACCCTATGAGTTTTATGAGGCAGGCGATGGCTTGGCCGGTTTTGAACTTTATAAGGAGGTTCGTCCGGAGATAACCTTTATGGATCTGACCATGCCGGTTATGGATGGCGCGACTTCCATTGATGAGATTCGAAAGTTTGACCCCAAGGCCTTGGTTATTGTGTCAACCGCCGATGTTCAGATCAAATCGCTCACCCGGGTCATGGAGTTGGGGGCGTTTATGGTGTTGAAGAAACCGCCTTCAAAAGAAAGTGTTCTGGACGCCTTGACCCAGAGCGAAGAATTGTTGGGGTGAAATAGCGATGGAACAGGAGCAGACTCTGCTGAGCGAAGAGGAAAGGGACATTCTGCAAGAGATAATGAACATTGCCTTTGGTCAGGCTACCGCTGATCTGACGGAAATCATTAATGTTCATGTAGTGTTGAATGTCCCTTATATTAAGGTGCTAAAGGCAATTGACATGCCTGGCTATCTCAAGAATGAGCTTGCCGGGCATGAGGCCATCAGTATGGTCGAGCAGCACTTCTGGGGGGAGTTTAAAGGGAGTGCCTATCTGATTTTTCCGGCTGGGGCCGGCAAAGAGCTGGTTACGATCATGGGCGAGGGGGGCGGCGAGAATGAGTTTGAATCGTTTATGTCCGATGTTATGGAAAAAGAGACCCTGATGGAAGTCGGCAATATCCTGATTGGCGCCTGTGTCGGCAAAGTGGCGGAACTGCTTGGCGACAGGGTTACTTATTCTCCTCCCCGGGTGGCTATCGAGAATTACGCAACTGATTCTCTCCCGGCCGAGATCTTCGATCTCCAGGCATCCGCCATTGTCCTCAGGACGGTGTTTAACTTTAATGAGCGCGATGTCAGTGGGTTTCTTTTTTTACTCACCAAGTATGATTCAATTAGCTGGTTGAAAAAATCGTTGGTTACCTTTATGGAGAAGTATGAGTGAGTTGTTGACCCAGATATTTGATACAGTGAATATCGGAGTGCTTACCCTTGATCTTGAATTACAGGTCCAGTATTGGAATCGTTGGATGGAGTTGCACAGCGGAATACCTGCCGAAAAAATAATCGGCACACCAATTGTTGATTTCTATCCAAACCTGAACAATCCCCGGTTTGCCAAGAACTGCAAATCTGTGTTATCGTTTGGTAATTTTTCGTTTTTCTCTCAAAAACTCCACAAGTATCTCTTTCCCTTCAGGCCGGACAGCTCTTTCGGCAGCAGCTTTGAGTTTATGCAGCAGAGTTGTACGATGGGGCCACTCCGTGATCAGGACCACTCGATTACGAGCCTGTTTCTCATTGTCCAGGATGTCACCGAACTTGCCGCCTCTGAACAGCGTTTGATTGAGTTGAACACTAAAGACGCGCTGACCGGGATTTATAATCGGCGGTATCTGGAAGTACACCTGAAGGACGAATGCGAACGGCATTTGCGGTATGGTCGGCAGATGAGCCTGATCATGTTTGACATCGATTTCTTCAAGAAGGTGAATGACAACTATGGCCACCAGTGCGGCGACCTCGTTCTGAAGACGATTGCCACCGGAATCTCCCAATTGGCGAGGCGCACGGACTATTTTGTCCGTTATGGCGGCGAGGAGTTCTGTTGTATATTACCTGAGACCTCGGCCGAGGAGGCAGTGAATCAAGCGGAGCGTTTTCGTTGTTATATTGCCGGCTTGGTCATGAGGTGCAAGGAGGTCAAGGTCCAGGTGACCATCAGTCTGGGGATTGCCGAGTTGCGCGTTGGGGACGAACCGGACCAGTTGCTGAAGCGGGCCGATGACGCCCTGTATGAAGCAAAAAAAGCGGGAAGGAACCGGGTGGTATTGGGGTAGGGAAGATCCTTGAGAGATGATGAAACAAAAAAAAGCCGGGGCGCACGATGCCCGGCTTTTTTTTTGTTTCATCGAAAGGCTGACTAAGGCAAGGTGAATATCTTTCAGCCTTTGGCGGAAGTGATATTGTTTTGCACCTCTTTGGCCTCCTGTTTCAAGGCATTGACTTCTTTGAGGCCGGGCACGTTGTCTTCCAGCATGGTCTTGCCAGTATCCTCGACATCTTTCAGGCCAGTTTTGAAGGCTTTTATGCCTTTGCCAAGGCCGGCGCCGAGTTCTGGAAGTTTCTTGCCGCCAAAGACCAGAAAGGCGATTCCCATGATCACAACCATTTCAGGCATTCCTAATCCAAACATATGAGCCTCCTTTGTTTTGTAATGTTAAGCCTTGGGGGGTGAGTCTGAGTCGTTATGGTCTTCAAGTTTTTTGTCCGGGTCAGACTTGGTGGATTCTTTAAAATTCTTGATGCCCTTACCAATACCTGCGCCGATTTCAGGCAGTTTGCCAGCCCCGAAGACGATAACGATGATCACCAGAATAATCAGTAATTCAGGCATTCCCAATCCAAACATGATCAACCTCTTTAGGTTTAATTTGGCTACTATTTTTACTTAAAGTAAGCTACTTATAGCCACAAAAGCTGGCCAAGGCAATTTAATTCTACAAGTAGCAGGCGTAACGCTTTTGATGGTGGTTAGTTTCAGCTTGACAGCCCAAGGATGGCTGGGTAAATCCTGCATGACAGGTGGATAAGGTCCACTCAAAGCAGCTTATTTCATAACAGGAAGAGATTATGATTAAAATTGGCATTATCGGTGGCTCCGGGCTTGATGATCCGAAAATTTTAGCAGAAGCGCAAGAGATTGCCGTAAATACGCCTTACGGTGCCCCTTCATCAGCACTTACCTGCGGGACGATTGCCGGTGTATCGGTGGCGATCTTGGCCCGGCATGGCAAGGACCATTCGATCTATCCCAGCGGGGTTAATTTCAAAGCCAATATCTGGGCCTTGAAGGAGCTGGGATGCACCCATATTCTGGCGGCCACCGCCGTTGGTTCCCTGCGTCGGGAAATCGAGCCTGGCCATTTGGTCTTTCCTGATCAGTTTATCGATTTCACCAAGCACAGGGCGATCACATTTTTTGATCAGGGCGCGGTTGTCCACACCCCGATGGCCGAACCCTTCTGTCCTCATCTTCGTCAATTACTGGCGGAGAATGCCGCGAGACTTAGTATCCCGGCCCATGCCAACAAGACTGTGATTACCATTGAGGGGCCCCGTTTTTCAACCAAGGCGGAAAGTCATATGTTTCGGAGTTGGAATGCCGATGTCATCAATATGAGCACTGTGCCTGAGGTCAATCTGGCGCGTGAGCAAAAGATCCATTACGCAACGGTTGCCATGTCCACCGACTATGACTGCTGGCATGAGGATGAAGAGTCGGTGACCTGGGAGATGATCCTCTCCACCATGCGCAAGAACGCCCATAATGTCATCAAATTGTTTGTCGAGACCATCCCGCAGATCGCAGTCTATGATGACGTTTGTCTGCGATAACATAACTTAAAGTTCAAGGACCAGACAAACCCAAGGATGTTGAGACCTAAAGGAGAACAGCCATGCCGATCAAATCAAAGATTCGCACAATTCCGGATTATCCAAAAAAAGGGATCATGTTTAGGGACATCACCACCTTAATTAAGGATCCAGTTGGCTTCCGCTTGATGATCGATAACTTAACGCAGCGTTATATCAGTAAGGAGGTTGATTATGATATCATCGCCGGGATTGAGGCCCGTGGTTTTATCATGGGCGGCGCTCTTTCGTATACCCTGGGTAAGGGGTTTACTCCGATCCGTAAGTCCGGTAAATTGCCGGCCGAGGTTGTCAGTCAGGAGTATAGCCTGGAGTACGGCGTCGATACGATTGAAATCCACAAGGACGCCTTTCCGCCCGGCACCCGGGTCCTGATTGTCGATGACCTGCTGGCCACCGGCGGTACTGCCCTGGCGGCTGCGGCCCTGGTGGAAAAACTGGGTGGTGTGGTGGCGGAGTTGGCCTTCATCGTCAACCTGCCCGATGTCGGCGGTGAAAAGAAGTTACAGGACAAAGGTTACAATGTCTTCTCGTTGACAGAATTTGAAGGGGATTAAGGCCACATCAAAAAAGTATTTTGAAATATTTGTGCAGTATCAAAGAGGCCAGCTGATCAAGATGAAAAGCTGGCCTCTTTGTTTGGGAGGATCGCAATAACTTGAACATTTTGCCCCCCCCATTCAGCGTCTTGTCATGTCCCTCCACCACCAGACCCCAGCAACAATAGCTGCTCCCAAGGTGTCGGCAATGATATCGGCAAGGCAGGCGGTCCTGAGCGGCACAAAGGACTGATGGAATTCATCGCTTGCGCCGTAGAAGGCAGCAAAACAGACCACCCCAAGGGCGATTGATTTCTTGGCCTGATTGGGAACAGGATGCAGGGCAAAAAAACAGGTGGCGGCCAAGATGCCGTATTCCAGCATGTGCCAGGCCTTGTCGTAATTCAATAATTTTGGCAGGTGAAGTTGGTCGCCTGGCAGGGAGGAAACCACAAAGATGGCGGTCATCACCACAATGACCGGGATGAACCGGCTTGGGGCGATGATCACGGGACTTC
Source organism: Pseudomonadota bacterium (assembly GCA_031400755.1). Classification (GTDB taxonomy): domain Bacteria; phylum Desulfobacterota; class Desulfobulbia; order Desulfobulbales; family VMSU01; genus VMSU01. Next base: position 42,983 of record JANNQL010000246.1, read on the forward strand.
CTTTCATCTTATAACTATTTTGAATCGACGTGGATTTGATTGAGGAGTTCGCTTGGGAAACGGCTCTGGAGTTTTTTGATGGAGGCGGTGATCGAGGCAGTTGGATAGTCAGCATGTTTTTCTACTGCCTTGTCGGCATAAGCGGTGGTGCTGAACACTTTGCCTTTGACGGTAAACTGGTGTGACCAGTTTACTTCGATGGTCTCGGCTGATTCGTTAATCTCGACTTCGATCTTTTCTCCGGCCTTGGCCACCCGGACAGCATCCATTTCAGTCAACTCCAGCAGCCAGGCGTCGCCGTCTTTGGTGGAGAAGAGGACAAAGACGCCGATGACCTTCATGGTCTCTTCATGATTGGCTGCTGCTGCTTGCAGCGTTGCAACCTCTTCAGTAATGGAGACCTTTTTTTGTTGCAACAGGGCTAAGTCATTGGCCTGATTTTTCTGCAAACAACATCTCTTATATTTGCGCCCGCTACCACAGGGGCATTGGTCGTTTCTGCTGATTTTAGACATTATTGGTCTCCATCATAAGGAATGATTTCATTGCCTGAATGTATCAGGCAAATATAGTCTACCCAGGATAAATTGCAAGGACTGTCAACCGGCCTCATGAAAAATATGGGGTGACTTGTTGCCTCAGTCTTGGCTGTGCTTCAGGTCTGCGAGGCCAATTGACCGCAGGCGGCCGAGATGTCGGCGCCACGGCTGTTGCGGACCAGGGTGGTGAAGCCGGCCTGACGGAGAATATGCGAAAAAGTTCTAATCGTTTGTTGATCAGGGCAACGGTAGGGCAGTGTGTCTGACTCATTGAACGGCATAAGGTTGATCCGGCAGGGAATGCCGCGCAGTCGCATCGCTAAAAGTCGGGCGGCGGCGGCAGAATCATTGAGGCCCTGGAAGAGGACATATTCGATCAGAATGACCTTGCCGGGGGGCAGAGGATAGTCGCGGCAGGCCTTCAGCAGCGTATCGATGGGGTAGGTGCGGTTTACCGGCATCAAAAGGTTTCGGGTTTCGTCATCAGCGGCGTGCAGGGAAATGGCCAGATTGACCTGGACTGCTAGGCCAAGGTCCTTAATCCTCGGCACGATCCCGCAGGTCGAAACGGTGATCCGCCGTTCGGTGAATTCAAGCCCCTTCACGTCCATCAGGATGTCTAGCGAGGTCAACAGATGATCAAAATTGGCCAGCGGCTCGCCCATCCCCATGAAGACCAGATTGTTGATCAACTCTCTGGGCGTCGCGCGGCGCACCCCGGCCTGCACCAGGTACTGCATGGCGGCGACGACCTGACCAACGATCTCGGCGGGCTGCAGGTTGCGGACAAGCCCCATACGGCCAGTAAGGCAGAATTGACAGCCCATGGCGCAGCCGGCCTGGGATGAGACGCAGAGGGTATGGCGGCGGGGGCCTGGGATCAAGACGCTCTCGATGCGGGCGTCATCATGCAGTTGGAACCCGAACTTTACCGTCCCGTCTTGGGAGGTTTCAATCTGATAGGAGTTGAGCTGGCTGATGAAGGCGTTGGCCAGCAGGACCTCACGGATCTGCCGTTTGACGATGGTTAGGTCGGCAAGATCAGTATTTTCTGGTCGAAACAGCCAGGCGAAGACATGGCCGGCCCGCTCCGGCGGCAGGCCGAGTCCGGCAAAAAAATCGGCCATCTGTTTGACGGTAAAGTTCCTGAGGTCAGTCTTCATGGATTGCGAATGTACATGGGAATGGCTGGTCTCACAAGTCCTGTTCGAGACAAATTTTCTTTGCCTAATTGACCAAAGGGTTGTAAAAATGGCCCTTTGCCGTTTCAGCCAATGGCCATTGGCTACCGAATCAGTATGCCAATGGCCATTTTTTTCATAACCCGTAAGGGCCTGGGCAAGAAATAAGCGTCCAAAGATTGCGCCGGATTCCGGTTCGACTTCAAGGCGTAGCAAGGGGCGCATAGCAGCGCTATGTAACCCTTGCTGCAACGCAGAAGCCGGGCCGAAAGACAAGCAAGACTGGATGATTATTTCTTGACGAGGCCCTAGCAAGCCATCAGGTGAGATCATGCCCAAAACTGTCCTGCAACTGTATCGTCAATTTAACGAGCAGATGGAGTTTTGTTTCAATATCGAGAGTTCTGAGCCTTTGACAACAGACGAACAGGGCCAGATTTGTCTGCTCTTGGCTGACGGCTTTATCAAGGAGACAGTCAGCCCCACCCCCCACTTTGTCGGCCCACGGGTGATCGAGGTCGGTCCCCGCTTGAATTTTGCCACCGCCTGGTCCTCGAATATGGTCTCTATCTGTCAGGCCACCGGGCTCACGACCATTCAGCGAGTGGAACGCTCCCGGCGCTATCTGGTAGTGGAGGGACAAGACATTAATGATTTTATCCAAACCCATCACGATCGGATGACCGAGTGTCCCTATCCTGCCCCTCTGACCAGCTTTGAGACCGGCATTGTCCCGGAACAGGTCTATGAGGTGCCGATGAAAGAACAGGGGCCGGATGCCCTGCTGGCCATCCCCGGCATCTCCATGGACGAGTGGGACCGCAATTTTTATTACGACTATTTTGTGGGCAAGCATCAGCGTAATCCCACCATTGTCGAGATCATGGACCTAAATAACGCCAACAGCGAGCACTCCCGGCACGGTTTTTTCCGGGGCAAGCAGATTATTGATGGCGAGACTCAGCCGGAAAACTTGATGGAGGTGGTCAAATCGACCCTGGAGGCCAACCCGGGAAACAGCGTCATCGCCTTTAAGGACAACTCCAGCGCCATTATTGGCAGCAAGGTTTGGGCCATGGTGCCGACCTTTCCTGGTCAGCCCTCGGCCCTTACCATTAAAGAGGCGACATATCATATCCTGCTCACCGCTGAGACCCATAATTTCCCCACCGGCGTCGCCCCCTTTCCCGGGGCGGAGACCGGCACCGGCGGTCGGATTCGTGACGTGCAGGGCACTGGCCGTGGTGGTTTTATCGGGGCCGGTACTGCCGCCTATTGCGTGGCCAACCTCCACATCCCCGGCTACGACCTGCCCTGGGAAGAGCGCTATCCATGTCCCGGCAATCTGGCCAGCGCTCTTGAGATCGAGATTGAGGCCAGTAACGGCGCCTCGGATTATGGCAATAAATTCGGTGAGCCCCTGATTCAGGGCTTCACTCGCTCTTTTGATCTGCGCTTGAATGATGGCGAGCGCTGGGGCTTTTTGAAGCCGATCATGTTTACTGCCGGCATCGGCCAGATCGATGATCGCCACATCGAAAAAAATGAGGCAAAGTCAGGCATGCACATCATCCAGGTCGGCGGCCCGGCCTATCGGGTGGGCTTTGGCGGTGGTGCTGCCTCCAGCATGTTGCAGGGCGATAACGTGGCTGATCTCGACTTCAACGCCGTGCAGCGCGGCGATGCCGAGATGGAACAAAAGATGAATAGGGTGATCCGGGCCTGTAACGAGATGGGCGATCAGACCCTGGTCGAGGTCATCCACGACCAGGGGGCTGGCGGTCCGGGCAATGTCTTAAAGGAGTTGGTAGAGAAATCAGGCGGTCGGATCGGCATTAGAAAGATCAAGGCCGGCGACCCTACCATGTCGGTCCTTGAGATCTATGTGGCCGAATACCAGGAGCGCAATGGTTTTTTGATCAGCCCGCATAATTTAGAAAAATTTCAGTCCATCTGCGAGCGCGAGAAGGTCAACTGCGAGGTCTTGGGGCAGGTGACCGGCGATCTGCGTTTTGTGGTCGAGGACGAGGCCGATGGTTCGACCCCGGTAGATCTGGAGCTGAACGAGGTCTTGGGCAATATCCCCACCAAGACCTTTACTGATGAACGGCGTCAAGACACTCTGCCGCCAGTCGTCCTGCCTGTCGATTTGACGGTCATGGGGGCCTTGACCAATGTCTTGCGCCTCCTTTCCGTAGGCTCCAAACGTTTTTTGACCAACAAGGTTGATCGTTCAGTGACCGGCTTGATTGCCCAGCAGCCCTGTTGCGGCCCCTTGCAGGCCACGGTCAGTGACGTAGCGGTGGTGGCCCAGACTCATTTTGGGCTGACTGGCGGGGCCTGCGCCATCGGTGAGCAGCCCATCAAGATGATCGCCGACCCCAGGGCCGGGGCCCGTATGGCAGTGGGCGAGGCGGTGACCAATCTGCTCTGGGCCAGGATTGAGGGCCTGAACCGGGTCAAGTGTTCGGCCAACTGGATGTGGGCACCGAAACTTGCCGGCGAAGGAGCGGCCCTCTATGATGCGGCCTGCGCCATGCGGGAGACGATGATCAAACTGGGGGTAGCGGTGGATGGCGGCAAGGACAGCCTGTCCATGGCGACCCGGGTCGGAGACGAGACGGTCAAGTCGCCTCGTGAGTTAGTGGTCTCGGTGTATGCCGCCATGAGTGATATCACTAAGAAGGCGACCCCTGATTTGAAGCGACCTGGACACTCTGTCCTCTTTTATATTGATTTAGGGGGCGGGCGCAGTCGCTTGGGCGGCTCGGCCCTGGCCCAGACCTTAAAGCAGATCGGCGCCGAACCGGCCGATCTTGACGATCCGGCCTTGCTGGGCCGGGCCTTTACCGCTGTCCAGACCTTGCTCGGTCAAGACCTGGTCCTGGCGGGCCATGATCGCAGCGATGGCGGCCTGATTACGACGCTTCTGGAGATGGCCTTTGCCGGCAATTGCGGGCTGGAGGTTGATCTGCACGGTCAGAGACAGGCCTTGCCGCATCTCTTCAGCGAGGAATTGGGGTTGGTTTTCGAAGTCGATAACGCTAAACAGGCATTCATCTCCAAGACCCTTGAAGAGGCCGGCGTCCCGGCCACGGTCATCGCTAACACCACGAAAGATAAGGTCATTCGGGTGCGCTACAATCAAGAGGTGGTGCTTGATGAAGACATGCGGGTCCTGCGGGGCCTGTGGGAAGAGACCAGCTTCCGGCTCGAAAGTCGTCAGATGGACCCGGCCTGCGCCGTGGCCGAGAAAGAGAATATCTATGACCGGCAGGGGCCGCGCTACACCGTGCCTTTTACGCCCCGCCCAACCTCCGCAGCCATCCTGGCCAAGCCCAATAAGCCGAAGGTCGCCATTTTGCGGGACGAGGGCAGCAACTCGGACCGCGAGATGAGCGCCGCTTTTTATGCCGCAGGTTTTGAACCATGGGACATCACCATGACTGACCTCCTTGCTGGCAAAATCACACTCGATGCCTTCCGGGGTCTGGCGGCGGTAGGGGGCTTCTCCTATGCCGATGTCCCGGAAAGCGCCAAGGGCTGGGCCGCCACCATCAAATTCAATCAGAAGCTGGCCGATATGTTCCTGGCATTTTATGATCGACCAGATACTTTTTCGCTGGGGATTTGTAACGGCTGCCAGTTATTCGCCCTCCTCGGCTGGGTGCCGTGGCCGGGGATCGAAGCGGCCCAGCAACCGCGTTTCATCCGCAATACCTCGGGCCGCTTTGAGTCTCGTTGGTCAACCGTAAAAGTCCTGCCCAGCCCGGCGATTATGCTCAAAGGCATGGAGGGCCTGGTCTTCGGTATTCATGTCGCCCATGGCGAAGGCTTGCTGGATTTCCCGAACAAGGCAATCCAGCGCCAGGTGCTGGAGCAAGGCCTGGCCACGCTCTGTTTCGTCGATGACCATGGCCAACCGACCATGGCCTATCCCTTCAACCCCAATGGTTCGCCGGACGCCCTGACCGGGCTCTGCACCCCGGATGGCCGCCATCTGGCCATGATGCCTCACCCGGAACGGACCTTTTTGAAATGGCAGGCCCATTGGCTGCCGGAAGGGATGAAAAGAGAGCTGGCCGCCTCGCCCTGGCTGACGATGTTTCAGAACGCCTATGCTTGGTGTGTCGGCTGACAGAATAAGGTAACCTTGAAAAATCGGCAGGAAGGCGATTTTTTAAGGTTACCATAAGATATGAAAAGAAGCCGTTCAGGCAATTGGTTGGTCAAAGCCCCATTTTGCATCAAGCACCTGCCGGATGACTCCGCAGAGTTTAGTCCCACCTACCGGCTTCGTCAAATAGGCTCTGATCCCTGCGCTGACGGCGCATTCTCTGGAGACTTGGTCGTTGTAGCCGGTGTAAAGGATCACCGGCAGCTCCGGCCTTAGTGTCAGGCACTGGCGGGTCAGTTCCATTCCGGACATCTTGGGCATGGTCATGTCGGTCAGTACTAGATCAAAGGCGTTGGGGTTTTCTTGAAAGAGGGTTAATGCCTCCAATCCATTCGTGGCAATGGTCACCCTATAGCCTGCCATCGCCAGCATTTCCTTAGAAAATTGCAGAATCAGCTCCTCGTCATCGGCCAACAGGATATGTTCCGTGCCCGAGGCCAAGGCGCCTTCCTCTGTTGTTTCCTCTTGCAGGACCTCTTCTTTGACCTGTGGTAGCCAGATGCTAAAAGTGGCGCCGCCTCCTACCTCACTTTCCAGATCAATAGCCCCATGATGGCCCTGGACGATGCCATGGGTCAGGGCTAGGCCGAGGCCGGTACCCACCCCCTTATCCTTGGTGGTGAAGTAAGGCTCGAATATCCTCTCTCTGATCTCAGGGGCGATGCCATGACCGTTATCGCTAACCTTAAGCCGATAGAATAGACCGGATTTTAATCTGTGCCGAGCTGCCTCTTCGTCATGAAGTTCGGTTGGTTCAAGGCTGATGGTCAATAGGCCGCCGTTGACCGCCATGGCCTGATAGGCGTTGGTGCAGAGGTTCATGATAATCTGGTGCATTTGACTGGGCACAGCCATGACCCGGCAGTTGTCGGCAATCGTCAGGTGAAACTCAATGCTGCTGGGGATGGAGGCCCGCAAAAGTTTCATGGCCTCGCGACAGATACTGGAAAGATCAACAGTTTTTTTCTCTTCATCGCTGTGGCGGCTGAAGGTAAGGATCTGCTGGACCAGTTCCTTGGCCCGGTGGCTTGCCTGCAAGACCTTGTCTATTTTTCGCCTGGTTTCAGGTAACTCGCCCAGCTCTTTTCTGGCCATTTCCGAATAGCCGATTATGCCGGTCAGGATATTATTAAAATCATGCGCAATGCCGCCGGACATTGTGCCAATGGCCTCTATTTTCTGAGAGTGGCGCAAGCGTTCTTCCAGCAGGAGTCTTTCTGCCTCGTTCTGTAGACGCTCAAGCTCTGAAGCGGCCCGATCTGCGGCCAGTTCGATGATCAGGTTGAATCGATCCGGAGGGTTAAAAGGACGTCGTGACATAAATGCCAAGATACCGATGACTTTCTGGTCTTTGTCTTTCAGGGGTAGGCCAAGATAGCTCTCAGCCTCCAGCACAGCCAGATGGCGGGGAGTGGAATAAAAATCACTGAGACGCCCAGTGATCAGGGTGACCCCTTTTTGCAAGGCCTCGGCGCAGGGGGTGCCAGCCAGATCGTAGCTGATATTGGCGGAGGAATGGTAAGGGCTGCGATCCCATCAAAATAGGGCATGGCGTAGTCGGAGAGGACGATGTCCCAAGGTTGTTCATTCAGGGCCTTCTCCAGTTCCAGGGCAGTGTCTATGCGGCGGGCCTCAACCTGATAGCCAAATTTTTGTAAAATACGTTGAATGAGGATGGCATCATCGACGTTGTCCTCAATCTGCAATAAGTTAAGTTTGTCCATTGTCATTTTTTGAGGTAGGTCAACCATGCCTTATTCAATTGCATCCTGATTACCCAAAGTAAAATAAAAAGTCGCGCCGACTCCCACTTGGCTTTCGGCCCAGACCTTGCCGCCATGGCGGTGCAGAATGCGTTGCACAGTTGCCAGGCCGATGCCGTTGCCGGCAAATTCTTTGGCTGAATGCAGACGTTGAAAGGCCTTGAAGAGCTTGTCGCTATAGCGCATATCAAAACCTGCGCCATTGTCCTTGACAAAGAAGGTGGCCTCACTGCCCTCATGGCGCAGCGCCCCGAACTCAATTCTGGCCTTGGCGGTATTGGCGCTATATTTCCAAGCGTTGCCGAGGAGGTTGGTCAGCACTATCCGCAGCATGGCCGGATCTGCCGTTGCTGTAAGATCAGCAGCGACGCAGTACTCTACCACACGTTGGGGAGCTTCCGCCCGTATTTCTTCTATAATTTCATCCGCAATTTTTGATAGATCAATGGGCTGCCAGTCGAGTTCGGTACGGGTCAGACGGGAGAGGCGCAAGATTCCATCAATTAGTGCTGACATCCGTTCGCATCCTGACCTGATCCGGGCAAGATAACCTCGGGCTTCGGGAGCAAGTCGGGGTCCAAAATCTTCATCCAAGGCCAGGCTGAAACCATCAATGGCCCGCAGAGGGGCGCGGAGGTCATGGGAGACTGTATAGGCAAAGGAATCAAGTTCCTGATTGGTGGCAGTCAATTGGGCTGTACGCGACTCGATCTGTCGTTCCAAGTTCTGATTCAGGTCTCTGAGGCTATCTTCTGCCTGACGCCGGCGGATGATGGAACCGATTATGGTGGTGGCGCTGACTAATACTGTTTCATCCTGACCATCCCACTGACTGCCGGGATTGAGATAGAGGCCCACTACCCCGATGATTTCTCCGGCCACCGTATGGACCGGCAGGCAATAATGGCAGTGGGCGGCCATGCCATGGTAACTCATCTCGTGGCGATTATCGTCCGAACTGGCGAAGATTACTTTGCCTGTCTGGGCGGCACGTCCACAGAGGCAGGTACCTAAGGGCAGGACACGGCATGATTTTTGGACATAGCTGTCTATGCCCCGGTGGGCAGTCATGACCAGCGAATTACTGGACTTGTCGATCATAAAAAAAACGGCCTTGGGCTGGGTGTTGATCCAGGAGCAACCTGCCATCAATCCGAGGAAACGGCCCATGATCGTTGGTAAATCGACATCAAGCAGGGCAAGCTCCAGGATCTGGTTCAAAAAGAAATTGGCCCGGGACGCTCTGGCCAACTCTACCTCAACTTGCAATCGGTCACTGACGTCCTTGCTGATCAAGGTAAAGCCTTGAAACTGTCCGGTGCTGTCTGCAAGCGGCCGGCCACTGGTTTCAAGAAACACTGTCCTGTCATCACCGGTGTGCACGGGGTGCAGTTTGTGGAGCAGATTAGCAAAGGGTTCCTGCTTGGCCCAAGCCACCTCGAATGCCGGGTTGGCTAGTTTGCCACCGCCGCTTGTCAGTACCTCCAAGAGTGACCGGCCGATGATGGTATGGACCTCAAGGCCGATAATATTTTTGACCAGCGGGCTTGAATAGGTGCAGGTGCCATGCTGGTCAATGACCCATATCCAATCCGAAATATTTTCGACCAGGTTTCGGAACCGCTGTTCCGAGTCGGTCAGGGCTGTCAGATTTTGTTTAAGAGTAGTCGCGACTTCTTTGATGAAGAATACTTGCTCTCCCAGTTCGTCCTGGGGACTGGACGGTGTCTTGTAGTCAAAGCGGCCTGCACGAATTGCCTGCATTGATTGGTTTAAGCCTTGTATGAAGGTGTTAAGGTAACGTTTACTGAGGAGAAAGGACAGGGCAAGGGCCCCTAGCATAACGCTGACGAGGGCAAGCACAATCGCCTTGAGTCGAGCATGCACCTGTACTATATCGTTAGAAATTTCTTGAGTCGCCGCCTCGGTCGCCTTGGTGAACGAGGCGGACATCTGGCCAAGAACCTGCACCAGGTCGTTAATGGCCTCTTTGTTTTGGACATCAAAATCTGACAGCTCCATGGTTCGATTCATGGTCTCGATCATCATGGCATCGGGAATCAGGGCAACGATTGTCTTGTGCAGTGACTGCATCGGCACCAGGTACTTGTTGTCTTGCTCATAATGGATTTTTGCATACAGTAGGCTAAACGACGCAAGCTTTGGTTTGACCTGGGACTTTATGTCATCAGACAAATAGGCCAAACGCAGATTGATCATTTCAAGCAATTCATGATGGATCTGTTCATTTTTCAGGCGATCATTATGGAGTTTGACGAGTTCAAGGTAGGCCTCACGAAAAGATTCGAGCTGGCTTGTCAGCTTGGCGTACATTTGTCCGTGCCGAGAGTCAAGCCGTGTGCCCTGGATTTCGATGGCCTTGGCCAGGGCCTGGCTTTCAGTGAATTGTTTGGCCAGATCTTCCTTTGACGTATTTTTTTCGGACTCCTGCATCCGGCTGCGCAGCAATTGTAAATCCTTGACGTGCAGATGAAAGGCTGAAATCAAGGCCATTTTCTGGTTCAGCTTCGCTGTCCGTCTGGTGCCGTCGATAACAACAAGCCCGATACTTGTGGCAATGGTGCTCAGGACGACGAAGATGGTGAGTAGCTTGCGGTGGACAGATCCCTTTATCATGTTCTGACCTCAGGAGTGGTAAGACTAAAAGAGAAGATGGCGCCCTGGCCTTCGTGACCCTCGGCCCATATCTCACCGTGATAGCGTTTGACAACGCGCTGGGCAAGGGCCAGACCAATGCCGAGGCCTGAAAATTGGTCCGGCGAATGGAGGCGTTGGAAGGGTTGGAAGAGCTTGTTAGCATAGGCCATATTGAATCCGGCGCCATTGTCCTTGATCATGAAGGTACGCCGGCCATTCTCTAGGAGACTGTTAAACTCGATGAGGGCTTGGTCCTTGTGTTGGGTGAACTTCCAGGCGTTGGCCAGCAGGGATTCCATTAGGGCCCGCAGCAGCATGGGGTCAGCCAGGATCTTGGGCGTTGAGGCTATGGCCGTGCTGACTTTTCGACCTGGTTCGTTACGTTTCAACTCGGCGAGCACTGATTCGGCAATGGCGCTCAAATCAACCGCCACAACCGTCAGGGTGCAGCGGGAAAAGCGGGAAAGCTCTAAGATGCTGTCGATGGTGGTCCCGATCCGCAGGCAAGCTTCCTGCACCCGGTCAAGATAGGCGCGGCCCTGTAAGTCAAGCCTATCTCCATAGTCTTCCTGCAGGGCGTGAGAAAATCCGGCAATGCCTCGCAGAGGGGTGCGAAGGTCATGGGACATGGCGGCAACGAAGGCCTCCAGTTCATCGTTGGCCATGGCAAGCTCCACGGTCCGCTTACTGATGATCATGTCGAGGTTTTCATTGAGTTGACGGACCTCTGTCTCAGCCCGAGTCCGTCCAATGATCTCCTTGTCCAGTTGGGCGATCTGTTCATGCAGGGCGCTTCTGGCTTCCTCGGCCGCCTTGGCTGAGTAGGCCAGTTGGCGGCCAATGACATGGACCAGGACGCCACCTATGACACTTACCAAGAGGACCATGCCAGCCACTGTATAGATGGCCTTGCCAATTGTGAAGCTTTTAGCAGCTATTTTTGCCTTCTGGCTGACTTCGACCTGAAAGAGTTGGCGCAGACTGGTGACGGTCCGCAGCACCACAACAAAAGTAATGATCAGCGCCATCAACGTAATCAGGTTGATGAAAACGAGTCGCGCCAAGTTGGAACGCAGGATATTTACGGGAAGATTCAACACGAGGCAGCGAGGATAGGGGACACGTTGAAAGGAGTGCGGCTGTCTTACTGGTTGGCCTGGTTCACGGTCTCGGTGATCTGCCGCAGGGAGTCATAGTCGGCATCTTTTACTGGGGACATGCCGGTGATGGTTGGTTGAATGGTGGTCAGTATCTGCGGATCATGCAGGTTGAGAAGGGAGTCGCGCAGTTTGCTGATAAGGGGCTCGGACAACTTTGAGCTGGTGACGAAAAGATGCTGCTGAATGGGCGGCGTTTTGGCCAGTATCTTCAGACCACGCCCCTGGTATGCTTCAAAGGTCTCGTCCTTGACCGCCCCGGCCGCGTAGAAACCGTTCAGCACTGCCAGGGCGACGTTGGTATGTGACCCCAGAAAATCGCTCTGGGCCAATTGCGCCTTGCCAATTCCAGCCTCTTGCAGCATGAAGCTCGGCACGACATAGCCCATGGTGGACTCATGATCAACAAAGGCGAAGCGTTGGCCGGCCAGTTCCGCCAAGGTCTTGATGGGAGAATCGGCCTTGACGATAATCGCCCCGTAGAAGGATGGTTTACCGCGGATCTCCAGACAGGCCAGGAGCGGTTTCTTGCCATAAACTCTTGTCATGTCCACGTAGGTATTAGGCCCCATATAGGCAAAGTCCATCTCGTCTTTGCCGACCGAGTCGATATGATGTTGAAAACTGCTAGAGATCCTGACCTCGACTGATTGCCCGGTTTCTTTACTCAGATACTGGGTAAGGGGGGTGAATTTCTTGTGGAGTTCCGGGGCGGGCAAAAAGGGATGGACCAGCATGGTGAGTTTTTGGGCGGCTTGCCCTGGCAGGGGACAGGACAGAGGCCACAGCACAATGAGTGCAAGCAGCAGCGAGGCGGGGGGTGCTTTCATAAAAAAAACTCCTTGGAAGGGCTATGGTTAGCCGGGGTTGGTTTCAGCTTTGTGCCGATCAGCAGGTGGCGGACTTGACTGTGTTTGATGGCGCCTCATTTATCGGCTTGGTTGATAGTCTGCATGACTTGGCGCAGGGTGTTGTAATCCGCATCCTTGACCGGGACAAAACCAGTGAGGGTTGACTGGATGGCGGTCAGGATCGGCTTGTCTTTGAGCTTAAGCAGGGACTCTCGCAGTGTAGCCACCAGGGACTCCGGCATTTGGGGGTTGGCCACGATGATGTGTTCTTGTATCGGCGGGCTCTTGGCCAGCATCTTCAGGCCGCGCTCCTTATAGGCGTCATAGGTCTCGTCCTTGACCGCCCCGGCCTCATAGAAGCCGTTCAGTACGCCGAGGGCGACGTTGGTATGAGATTTCAAAAAATCACCCTGGGCCAATTGATTTTCTTTTACCCCGGCCTCTTGCAGCATGAAGATCGGCAGGACATAGCCCATGGTGGACTCACGATCAACAAAGGCTAAGCGTTTGCCGGCCAGTTCCGCCAAGGTATTGATAGAGGAATCGGCCTTGACGATAATCATGCCGTGCAAAAACGTTTTGCCATTGACCTCTTGGCAGGCCAAGGCAGGTTTATCCCCATATTTCTTGGTCATCTCTACATAGGCGACCGGCCCCATATAGGCCAGGTCCATCTGGTCTTTGCCGACTGAATCGATATGTTGCTGGTAATTTTGGGAAATTTTTATGTCGATCCTCTTGCCGGTCTCCTTGCTCAGATAATCGACCAGCGGGGTGAATTTTTTGTAAAGTTCCGGGGGCGGCAGAAAGGGATGGATCAGCAGGGTAAGTTGTTGTTGGCTGGCCAAGGCCTGGAGAGGACAGAGGCAACAGAGGGTAACGATCGTCAGCAGAAGGGAGGCGTTTTTTTTCATGGGGAATTCCTCGAAAAGATTTTTAGCGATGGGTATTTGCCATTATTTCAGTGTGAACGCTGCACTTCATTCAAAAGCAACCAGTACATGCCCAGCTGGCCTATGGCCTCGGTGAACTGCTCAAACGACACTGGTTTACGGACATAGCTGTTGGCGCCATTCCTATAGGATTTGATTTTGTCCTCGTCTTCATTGGAGGTGGTAAGCACGATGACCGGCAGGAGTCTGGTTCGTTCATTTTGGCGAATCTGCTTTAGGACCTCATGGCCGTTAATTTTAGGCAGATTCAGGTCGAGGAGGATGATGTACGGAAGATTGATTTCTTGTTGCCCGGCACAACTGCCGGTGCCAAGCAGATAGTCCAGGGCCTCGACGCCATCCCGTGCCACCACCACCGTATTCAGGATGTTGTTTTTCTTGAGGGCCCGCCTGGTCAAGGCCTCGTCATCGGCATTGTCTTCAATGAGTAGAATCGTTTTATTGTCCATGCTGTACCACTTTTTATTTTCGAGGTTGTTTGAGCCACTGTCCGTTTTGTAACAAAAAATGGGGTTTAAAATGGGCCTTGTAACGCATGGCGTCAATCTCACTAATAAAGTAGCCAAGATACACGTGATCGATATGCTGTGAAAGGGCGTAGTCAATCAGGGTGAGAATATTGTAGGTGCCAGGACTGCGCCAGGCCTCATCCGGGTCAAAATAAAAATAGACACAGTTGATCGCCTTTTGCGAGAGGTCGATGATTGACACCCCGATCAAGTGATCTTCGTGCCAGAATTCCAGTTCAAAGGTGGTCCCCATGCTGTTGATGAAAAAACCGGCGTAATAATCAAGGGCCGAGCTGCCCTTGTCGGGAAAGCGTCGTTGCAGAAACTTGTCGCAGAGGGACAACTTCTGGCTGTTGATCTGAATCGGCGCCAATTTGGTGGTGAGGTCCTGGTTGCGAACCATGGCCCTTTTTTGGCTGCGATTCGCGACAAATTGCTCAGGCTGTAGACGAATGGGGACGCATGAATGGCAATCAGAGCAGGCCATGGTGTAGAGGTAATTGCCGTTACGCCGGAACCCTGCCGCCAGAAACAGGTCTATGGTCCTGTCCGGTAGAGTCCCAAAATGGGCCTGTCGATACACGGCCTGGAACGGTCGACCGTAGGGGCAGTCGAGCTGGACATCATAAAAATATTTGGCCAAGGTGTTGCTCATTAAAGCATCAGATGGTTGATTAAATCTTCTAACTCATTGGGCGCACCTTTCTGATAGTCTATAGGGTCGAGGAGGACGGACATATAAAAGACGCTGTCCAGTCTGAGTGCCCTGTCCGCATCAAAGGAAAACCCGCCGACGCGTTCCAGTACCAAGGCGTTGAGGTGGGGAGGAAGCTCATTAGGCGGACGCACCTTTTCTGGCAATTCGCTCAACAGAATGGCCTTCTGCCGGAGTTGATCATAATAGCCCTGCTGATCGCCGTTTTCGTACAGGAGCGAATGGGCAGTCATTTCTAAATTGCGGATTTTTGCGGCTGCGGCACTCAAAATGGCGATAATTTTTTTGGTAGCGATTTGATGATAATCGGTTGATTCCATGGGCAGGCGGTGTGTTAATATTTGTTATAAGTATCACGCTGTGGTGGATTTTTTGTATGCTACCATATCAGGTATAAAGCTACTAATTTTTTTTTTAAAAAAAAGTTGACATGATTCAGTTGATTGACCGATACTAAATTAGCAAAATATGTTTTTTCAGTTGAAGTCTAAGCGCCGTTTTGCCGATCAGGTCACTTAATGTGCGGGATTATTATAACTATGCTGCGCGTTACCCCGAAATGAAAAATTGTACACACTAATTGAGAAAATGTTCCAGGCCAGTTGTAGTTGTATTGACATTGAAAAACATCAAGGCCATCCCCTTGGTCTACCCTGGAGACGGATTCTTATGGATGCCGAAACAGATCTTGCGGAGCAGAGGAAAAGCACACGTTATCGGGTAGGAGATAATGCCTATGCCCTTTTAAAGCAACCGCAATACAAGGAGTTGGGCAAGATTATTGATATCAGTCGTAGTGGTATTTCATTCCACTGTATTAATCAAGGGGATTGGGACGTCGATTCTTTTGAGATTGATATATTCATCGGTCACGAGCAGAACAATTGCCTGTCCGAACAAATCATCCTAAAAAATATCCCCTTGAAGCCGATTGCTTATTGTCATGATAACGATAGTGAACCTAAACCATCGACCATGATGCTGCGCTGCGGGGTAGAGTTCGGCAGACTGGATTCGGACCAGCGGGCAATACTTGATCTCTTTATTCTGCGGCATGGTTTTGTTGACGTCTGATTAACAATGTATTTTTTTTTGCGGTGGAGTCAAAAAAACAGCGCCAGTAGGTACTTAAATATACAAACAAAAAAAAACCGGCATTGCTGCCGGTTTTTTTTTGTTTTAAGGTGTTATGAGTGGCCGTAAATTGCCCCTCATTTAATAAATGATTAGCTCAAAAATCTTGAAAATTTGAATCGTCGTTATCCATGGGAATGATTTCTTCGGGCTTAACCGCCTTTGCTTTTTTGGGGATGGGCCCGGCAATCTGCAATTTCCTGGCCGGGGGCGTGGGGCTTTTTCTATGCTGAGGAGTTGACGCATTTGGCCTTCTTGGCAATAGGGTGCCTTCTCTGGACGATGATGTCTGCACGCTACCAATAACATCTTCAAGTTTTTCGACAACTGCCTCCAGTTTGTCAGCCTGGGAACTCATCTCTTGACTCAAGGCGGCGGACTCCTCGGCATTGGCCGCTGTTTGTTGTACCACATCATCCATTTGGGCGACCGCCTTGTTGATCTGCCCGATCCCCTGCGCCTGTTGGGCAGAAGCGGTGGCGATACCGCCGATCAGATCATTCATCTTGCCCACACTGTCTGCGACCTGCGAAAAGGCGGCATGGGTTTTATCCACTAACCCTGAGCCATCTTTGACTTTATTGATGGTGCCTTCGATCATCTGGGCGGTGTTCTTGGCAGCCTCGGCGGCCCGCATTGCCAGACTCCTTACTTCATCGGCCACGACGGCGAACCCAGCCCCGGCCTCACCGGCCCGCGCTGCCTCAACGGCGGCATTTAAAGCCAACAGATTGGTCTGGAAGGCGATTTCATCAATTGTCTTGATAATCTTGGAAGTCTCCTGGCTGGACCTGGATATCTCCTGCATCGCGCCGATCACCTCGGACATGGATTGGTTCGCTTGCCCTACCACCTGTTTGGCTGTCTTGGTCAGCGATTCAACCGCCCTGGTGTTTTCAACATTTTGGGCCGTGATGGACGATATTTCCTCAAGGGAGGATGACGTTTCTTCAAGGGCCGCGGCCTGCGATGAAGTGCCGCTCGCCAAGTCCTGACTGGTAAGCGACATCTGGGCAGAACCGGAAGCAACCCGCCTTGAACTCTCGCTGATTTCTTCCATGGCGTCGTATAGAGGTTTAGTGTGACGCCGAATGACAAAAAATAAGGCCCCCGTCATCAAAAATCCGCCAAGCAAGACAGCTGCCCCGGTGGTCAGCATATCATGCTTGAGTTGAGCAGACAGGCTGATGGTGCTGTAGCAGAACTTGAGTCGTCCGAGGGTCGCCTTGCCTTCCTGGTCCTTGATTTCTCGTTCAACCAGGACTGATTCAGGGGTTGTCGGTTTCTCTTGACTTTTGGTGGTGAGAATGGTCCCCTTTCCGTCCAAAAACACGACCCACTCGACATCCATGTCTTTGATAGCCTCCTGGACAAAGACGTCGAGGGCAGGATAATCATAGTTGCTGATGTAAGGAGCGCTGATCTTTTCAAAAAGAGAGACAAGGGCGAGCGCCTTGGATTCAAGTGCGTCATGCATGAGGAGATGACTTCGGTTCATCATGAACGCCCCCAGACCCATTAGCAGGATCGCAGTCATCAAGACGGTTGCCATAAGAATTTTGGCACGCAAGGTCTTTGGTCTAAGGGTTGCCATCTTACACTCCTTAATTTTATGTCAATGTTTGAGCCTTTGCCCCTGAAGGTCAGGACTTAAAGCGATGAAAGGGAAGTTTTATTTGACGATAAACTGTTGGCCCTCGCCACGGATATAGTCGAGCATTTTTTTGACGCCGCCAGCCGGCTCGCCTTTGGTTATCAAGGTGATTGGTCTGCCAACTTCCGGGATCTCCGGGGCATTGATCGTTGCATCAACTTTTGACATCGGTCCCAGGCAAACTGCCCCTGAGGTAGCGACCACTTTAGTCTTCATCTCGTCGGCAGTGGTTGATTCCACGGCATCCTTGGCATACTCGGCGCCATCCATGATTTGTTTCTGGAAGACTTTGAGGGTGCCAGGAACTTTGGTCCCGGTCACAAGAACGATCGGCAGGCTAGGACCGCCAACCTCAGACCAGTTTTTGGCCTTACCCGTAAAGATAGCGACAAGTTGTTCCTTGGAAAGACTCTTTACCGTAACATCCTTATTGGTTAATACCTTGACCACATCTTTGCCGATTACCCGATTTTTGTAGAGGCCTTTATCTGCAATGGCGTAGCCTGCTTTTTCCATCATGTCCATCCAGTCGGGAAAGGTGACCCCACCGGCCGCAGCATCAATCAGGCCGGCGTCCAGGTCTTTCAAGGCCTGTTCAGGGCCATTTGAAATAATTGTCAAGTTAACGCCAATGGCCTTGGCCATCGGCTCTTTGATTTTATTGAAAATATTTTCAGTGGGTGCGGCGCCTGCACCAACTTTTACCTCTTCAGCCCAGGCCGTTCCGGCAATGCTACCGGTAAGGACCAATGCCATAATCACTTTGCATGAACTCGAAAGCCAAGGTCTTGACATAATCTACTCCTCTAGTAATGGTTAGTTGCAGTTATAATGATAAGAGCCGCTCTCTTTTCATCTCATGAAAACTTGGAACGTCTTTAAAGAGGATTATTGCCGTACAAAATAGCATATTGTGGTAATGGCCCCCTTTCTTTGCTAATAATTAGTTTAGGGGATGGGTCTAGCAAGTGTCAATTTTTTTTTGAGGGAAGGGTGTTTTAGTGAAAATTGCCATGCTGCGCTAAAACAGTGGCCAAATTGGGTCAAATTTAGTAGATAGAACTCCGCACTAAAAAAATAGTGCGGAGTTAAAAAGTTGAACTAAGCCGTTGTCAATAAATTACTGTAACACACCATGCGTGGCAACGGCATAAGGGGCCGTACAGGCAAGGCCAAATCTGTAATGGTTGTTTTGTAACGGCCCCTAAATGCGTAATATGGTGAAAAAATGAAGCTCACCAACGTCGGTATCGAGCAGGTCCGTCAGCCTGTCCAGGTCCTGGAGAAAGCAGGCGGCCATCAGCAGACCGTGGCCAGTATCCGTATGCAGGCCAATATGCCCCGCCAGCAAAGGGGGACCTGCATGGCCACCTTCATTGCCATCTTAAACAAGTACCAAGACGACATCAGGACTGAAGTTTTTGCAAAGCTCCTGGCTGAGTTGCGCAACGAACTGCAGGCCGATTCCGCCTCCATTGAGATGACTTTTCCTTACTTTGTCGAGAAGCAGGCCCCGGTCACCAAGACCCCGTCGTTGATGGAGTACACCTGTTCTTTTGCCTGCGGGATGGATGGCAGCACCGACCTTCAGGTGTCGATTCTGGTGCCATGCACCACCCTCTGCCCTTGTTCTAAGGAGATCAGTCAGTTCGGCGCCCATAATCAACGGGCGGAAATTGACTTTACGGTGAAACTCAAGAACTTCATTTGGATCGAGGACCTGATTACCCTGGTGGAGGCTTGCACCTCCTGCGAGGTCTATAGTCTGCTGAAGCGACCGGACGAGAAGTTCGTCACCGAAAAGGCCTATGAAAACCCCATGTTTGTCGAAGACGTGGTCCGTAAGATTGCGGTGATGGCCCAAGGGCACCCGGACATCTCCTGGTTTTCGGTGGGGGTGGAGAGCTTCGAGTCCATCCACAAGCACAGTGCTTACGCCTATACCGACAGTCAGACAATTGCCGAACCGAAACTGTTCAGCAGCACCACATCTGCTTCGCAGTCTCACTGCGCTCGCTTAGCTGTCATAGGCCTGCTCGCATAGCGCTGCTATAGCTCGCAGACCTATTCCGCGCATCTGCGGCGCGGCTGAACAGTTACAGTTCCGGGGATATGCTCTTTTTGTGGCTTAAGCTGGATAGTTCGTCTAACCAAGCCCAACCTGCTAGAAGTTGTCCCCGCCAAACACCCTGTCATAGACTGTCTTGATGGCCGCAGCATTCAGCTCCGGCAGGAACGGGACTTGGGCCAGCACCCTGACCTTGCCGTAAAATTCGATGGCTTGGCGGCCCACTGCATCACTCTCGCCGTTCATCACCACCCCCAGCACCTTGAGCCCATAGCTGCGAAGCGCTGCCAGAGACAGCAGGGTATGGTTGATCGTGCCTAAGCGGCAGCTCGCCACCAGCAGGACCGGCAGGCCCCAATCACAGATAACATCAATCAGCAGGGTCTGGTCATTGATCGGCACCAGCAGACCGCCAGCCCCTTCGACAATCAGTCGGCCATTCACCTGCGGCAGGCGGAGTTTGCTGCGCTCAATGACAATATTGTCCAAGGCGGCGGCAGCATGGGGCGAGATAGGTGTATTGAGCCGATAGGCCTCAGGCCAAAAAGAGTCGCTCGGACGACCGCTCATTGTCCGCACGGTCTCGGTGTCGGTCATTTCCGTAAGGCCGCTCTGGATAGGCTTCCAATAGGATGCTTGCAGCCCTGCCGTAAGCAGCGCCGCTACCATAGTCTTACCGACTCCGGTATCAGTGCCGGCCACCACGAATTGCCGGGGGAGGTATTCGTCAATCTTCATGCCCGCACCAGGATGGTGTTGATCTGGTAGGTGATTGTCATTGCCCCATCGGCCTGCCCAGGCCAGGAAGAGATCAGTTGTGCCATCTGGGACCAGGTCAGCCCGTTGTCAAGCGAGCGGGTGTTGGTCCCGGTTTTTTTGACCGATCTGAAAAAATCCTGGATCGTGGGGTAGGTCAATTGAATCATTTCATCCCAAGCCGACGCCTCATAGCCTGTGGCGCGCATCATGCACAGGATTTCGTGATTGTTTGGCAAGGGGTTCATGGTGCACGGCAGACCCAAGGTCAGGCAGGCCTGGCGCCACTCAGGGAACGAGCCGTCCCCCAGGTAGGAGCAGAGCAAGAACCCACCCGGAATGAGGGCCTCGCACAATCTGGACAAAGTGTCAGACAGGTTTTGAAACCACTGCAGGGTAAGGCTGGAGGTGATTAAAGCGTAGTGCTTGCGGATGTCAATGGTCTCGGCATCGCGCACCTGCCAGTCGATATGGTGGGCTGTCGAGAGGTGGGGGGCGAGGGCCTGACGGTTTATGTCAATCATGCCGGGGGCAAAATCAACCAGTGTCAATTTGCGGTCAGGGAAGATATTGACCAGTTCTTTCGAAACGGCGCCGGTGCCGCAGCCCACTTCAAGGATTGGACCGGATGTCACTTGTGGACTGAGTTCTACCAGCCGTCTCACCAAAGAAAGGGCCGCCTGTTGCTGCATGACGGCGTATTGATCGTAGCAGGCAGCGGCTGCAGAAAAGTTGGCGGCGATTTTGTCTTTGCTCGGATTCATCGCCTAACCTTTAAGCCCATAGCGATAGCGCAGGTCCTGGCTGAGCATGGACGGGATGGCCTGTTCAAAAAAGTCATGCTGACAGTCGACCCCGGCCATGGAGCCGGTGCGCTGATAGGTCATGAAGCGGCAGCCGCCGTAGCACAGCGGCAGATAGTCGCAATCCGGGCAGCGCTTATCCTCTTGCCAATTATCAAGGTGATGGCTGCCGTCATCCGCCTTTACTCCCTCCCAGACATCGCCGATCTTGAATTGTTCCCGGCCTCCCAGAGGCAGGCATTTATAAAGGCTGCCATCGTAATGGACAGAGAAGTTGTCATCAATCATCACCGCGCAGACCTCAGGCCGCAAGGCCGCTACCTGGTAACCGCGGGCCATGACTTCACCTCGCACATGAAGCGCCGCCTCGATGAACCAGGGTTCGTTGACCGAGCCGCAGCCGCCATTAAATTCCGGCGAGGCAAACTGGTCCTTGATCGCCATCACCATGTTGAAACTGACTTTTGAGATCTGCTGAGGCCCCAGGCCCAGCGCTTGCAGCTCGTCTAAGAGTTTGGGAAACTGCTGATAGTTGTCCTTGGTGAAATTGCCGCCCAAGGTGATTTCTACCAGCCCGCTCACCGCCTGTAGATTCTTGACAATGGCCGCGAAGCTAGGCCTGCCGTTCTTGAAGGGTCGAAATGAATTGTGGTTCGCGGCCGGGCCGTCGATGGTGACCTTGATCCCGGCCAGGCCATATCTTTTTAGTTCCTCAACCAGCTTTCTCGTCAGCAGGGAGCCATTGGTGACCAGGTTAAAATCAAAGGTACTGCCACGCGCCTCGGCAAAGGCCTTGAGGTCGCCGGCCAGGTGGCGAAGGCGCTGGGGATAAAGCAGGGGTTCGCCGCCATAAAAATCAAGGTGAATTTTGTCTTTGCCGCCCCGAAACCGTTCCTTGATAAAGATGAGCGTCTGCTCGGCAGTGGCGTCGTCCATGACATGGCGGCCCTTGAGTGTCCCCTCGTAGCAGTAGCGGCAGGCGAAATTACACTCCATGCCCAGGACCACGGCGGCGGTGACGTTGGGGTTTATGCGGTTCAGCTCGGCGTAGAAGCCCTTTACCTCCTGAAGCTCCTCTTTGCGGTCCGGGACCAGCATGCCGAGGGCGGCCAGTTGGCTCATGGTCTGCTCGTCTGCCTGGCCCTGTTCCAGGGCCAGGCACTCCGCCTCCGACAACAGGCAGAGCGAGGTGCGGCGGTAGGAAAAAAGCAGGCGGCGGCCCTTGGCTTCGGGCAGGGTATAAGTCTTCAGATATTTCGATTTTTCCATGGTTACAAATAGAAAAGAGGGCTGCAAGGCCCCCTTTTGTTACAGTCCTAAACCTTAGTGCTCTGCCTTATTTTGGAGCTTGAGGTTTCCCTGCGCAACAGATTATGGTCGCGGCAATCTCTTGGGTGTTGACCCCAGGGTCAAGAATCAGCATTGCGGTCTCTTCCATCGTCGTATCCTCCGGTTAAGGTGAAGTGCAGGTCCTATCATGGCATGGGCCTCATGGCTTAAGGCTAGCACATTAGCCGGTGTCTGGCAAATTTTTTCGTTGCTCTCGATCGAGTTAGTCGTGTCGGTTAAAAATTTACATGATGCCCATCCTTTTACGGGGGGTGGGAGACAATGCCGTTGACTTAAGCGCGCAACTCAATAAAATTACGCAGAGTCGTCATTCCGGCATGCAGTAAGCCGGAATCCAGTTCGCCACGCCGCAGCACTGGACCCCGGCTAAAACCACCCCCGTCAAGCGGGGACTGAACAGAGTGCCGGGGTGACGGAAAGAAGGTGCTGTT
>JANNQL010000247.1:0-8705 GCA_031400755.1 Pseudomonadota bacterium
GACCTTCATGTTGAGCAATTGACCGATACGATCCATAGTCATTCCCTCCCTATTATGAACTTGTCCGTGCGAGCGATCTCCATTTCATCAATTTTGAAGCCCTTGCTGTCCAGCCATTTCTTGTAGGCCCGGCGATAGATCAATCTGGAAGAGACCTTGATCGGCCCGCGCAGGTCGGCAGGGACATGATAGCGATAGGTTGAGACATCAGAACCATTGGCAGGGATCCGGTTGTCGGATTCTATCAAGGCCGGACGCCAGTGCGGCGCCGGGTATTCGGGCCGGAAGTGTCTCTGCTGGCCGGCAGGATATGGGGCGGCATCCCGCAGCACCTTGGCAAACCCCTTGCCCGGCAAACCTGCATAGTTGCCATCCGCCACCGTCCCTCCTTCTCCTCCCCAGGCCGGCACTTTCTCACCCTCCAGCAGGGAGAGACCGCGGCCCTCGCTGTCAATGGCATCCACCAGCAGGACCATGTTGCGCATGGGATTGCCGGTGGGATAATGATGCCCGGCCTTAACGTTCTTGATCGTAATCGTTACCTTCACCTCATCATCTTGCTGCTCGGCCTGGGCCGTAAGGTCAATCGCCTCCGACATGAAGGCTAAGTCGTTGATGCCGGTAAACGAATGGGAAGGGATGGTGGCAGGCGGTCGCTCGACGCTGCCTTCTTTTTCCAAGGCAAAGCGGCTCGTTTTGCCGTCAGACAGCATATGGCAGCCCTGGCACTGGATATTTCTGGCCGGATAATCGCTATCTGCCCACTCCTGAAATTCAGAATACATCAGTACGCCCCAGAACTTGCCGTGGTGACAAGGCGCACAGTAACGGCTTTCTTTATATAACGGATGGTAAGTATCGTCACCCGGAAAGACATCATCATACGGCCCATAGAACACCTGCTGACCTGTTGGTGGCCTCTTGAACTGAATTGACAAGGTCCCCGGATAGCCGCCGGTCGGATCGATACGAACGCTATCAATCTTGTGGCACAGATCGCAGAAAACCCCCTCTCGTTCAACCCCGCGCGCCTTATTAGGGTCGGAGTCAAACGGCTTGATCAGGGCCATGGCAGGCACATGGCAGGTTGCGCAATTGCCGTTGGAGTTTTTAAAATCCAACTTATAGCCAGGCCCCACGTCTTTTCTGCCTTGGCGGTCGGCCCCGTTGAAAAAGGCCAGAAAAACCGGATTGATAGCGGAACTGCCGTGAGTACTTTTTTCCCACTGTTCAGTGAGGAGCGGATGGCAATCCTGGCATGATTTGACCACAGCTGACTCGTCATTCGTTTCCGGAGTTGGAGCAGATAAAGAAGACCGCCAGACATAGTCCCTGGCGTCATCCTGGGGGGCAGGTTTCAAGACGATCCGGTACTCTTTGGTTTCAGCAAGCCAAGGCTGCCCGGCATTGTAAAAACCCTCTTTCCAGGACGTCAGGTATTTTGAACTGACAGCCGTATCGGTACGGATTGCGAAATGCCCCGCATCATCGGTCGTGGTCGAAAAAAGCGTCCCCTGCAAGCGAACAGTTGCCTTGTCCACCGGCTGCCCCTGCGGGTCATGGACCACGCCCGTAAATTCAGCGGCATGGCCCGGCCTGGCGCTAATTAAGAATGAAAGGAGAAAAAAAACTCTAGTGGCAAGTGCAAGCATGACGGCGATCCAATATTGATGGCCTGAAAGTGAACAGCTCAGCCATTCACCGCATAAAAACAAACAGTTAATAGAGAACTGTCCGGCATCTGAGATGATGCCCGATATTATGCTGCAGGGGCCTGATCTGCGCCTTTAAAGCTCGCATCGCGGAGATCTAATAAATTTTCACATAAAAGATCCTGCCAAGTCAAGCTGAAATTTAGGATTGAATGGGGGGGGAAGAACTTGAATAGAAGGTCAACCGTGTCAGAAGTTATCTCCCGGCACGATAAGATTCGAGACTTACAACATTGTCAGAATTCCTGGGGGCCAAAAGAAAATATCAAAGACTCCCGGCAATCTCTATATTTGAATACTCGCTTTGCCCGGCGCTGTTGCGTGCTCGGATTGCGACATAAAATGCCTGCGAGGCGGACAGGGTGGCGCTGAACTCAGTCAAGGCCCCCATTTCCAATTCACCGATCTCTGACGTATCTGGATCATATGGATATAGAGCATAGAAAAGCGTATACCCGTCCGCCCGATCCACGGCAGTCCAGGAAAGGGTGACATCCAGACCGCTGCTGGTTACTGTCAAAACCGGTGCAACAGGATCTTGGGCGGTCAATGGAACGGTCCCACCCTCATAGGCCCCAATATCATATGCCACACCCTGGGGCCGTGAGACCCCGACAATGTCCTGGGGGAAAAGAAAAGCCACGGACGGACTGGCATCCAGACAAGGTGATGAGGTGCCAACACGATAATCGCCGTTAGCCGAATCGATGAACAACGGATCAAGGCCCAAGTTGCCGGTGCCCTGTGCCCCCCCCTGAACGAGAGAATAACTGACCAGTCCGCTGCCATTGGCCGCCACCAGTGCCCCGGTATTCCCCCACAAAATTGAACTGGTGACGATAAAGGAGGCGTATTGCCCGTAGATACCGTAGCCAGTATTGTCGGCAATGGTGCAGTTGGAGACGGTCACGGTCGATGAGGAAGTGGCGTGGATGCCACCTCCCTGGACTCCGGTCGCCTGGATGTTCTTGCTGATGATACAGTTGCGCAGTTCAGGACTGGCAAAGTTACGGCTGTATAGGCCGCTGCCACTATTGCCGTCGATGCGACTGGAGGTAAATAGCGGCGAGGAGTAATTGCAGAAAACTCCGCCGCCCATGGTGGATGTATTGGCGGTTATTGTACAGTTGGCAAAGGTCGGGGAGGCGTACTTCAGATAAACCCCACCGCCATCACCGCCGGTGTTGCCGCTGATCACGCATTGTGAGAAAGAGGGCGAGGATTGGATGCAGCTAACGCCGCCGCCGTAGTTAGGACTGGCGCCGGTATTCGTCTCGATCACGCAGCGCTCGAACACGGGCGAGCCGCCATTAAGGCAGATGATGCCACCGATACCAATATTTTCGGCGATAAGACTGTCGCTGACCGTAGGCGACGAAGCATCCGAGATCAAACCGCCGGTGGTATTGCCAGAGATGGTGGTCTCGGAAATTGTTGGCGCGGACGAATCACAGACGACGCCGGCCAGTGCGTTACCGCTGATTACACTATTGGTAACCGTTACAGAAGCGGAATTGGCATACAACCCGTTACCACTATTTTCAGTGATCTGGCAATTGTCGATCTCGGCCGTGGAATCATAAGCATAGATGCCATCGCCGTCGTTTTCGAGAATAATGCAATTGCTGATCTTGGGCGAAGTCCCAGTATCGAGATATATCCCGGCTTGACCGGCGTTTTTGATCGTCACGCCCCTGAGTTCAGAGGTGCTGGTTTCATCCGTGTCAAAATAGAACCCAAAGTCATCGCCGGCACAATCAATGATGCAATTAAGCGGGCCGTTTTCAGACTTGACGGTAATCTCTTTGCCAAGAAAATCGAGGTTGGTGTTGCCGGCCCCGGTGTACGTCCCATCGGCGATCAGGATCACGTCTTGATCAACCGCCGCAGTAATAGCCGCTTGAATGGTGGCATAGGGAGCCGGCACCCGGCGGGTCGCCGCCGATGCCGTGGCGCCGGACAAAATCAACAGCAAAAAGAAAACGAGCCCCAACCATTTTCTATCCATTAAAACACCTCTTGATTCAAGCCAATGAAAAAAAACTACCCTTTCATTAACTCCTTTCGGCATCTTGGCCTGGTAATCAAATAAAAAATGAATCGCCAGAAAAATAACCTACCTCTCCATATTGGCACACATGTATTTATAATCGTTTATTTCAGCACATTATTTTTTAAAAAAAAATTGACAAACGGAACAATAAATGATGAGTTATTCATTAATTAGTCAAGCGGCTTGACGACTAACATCGTGCCGTTTTTTTTCGTTACCAAAAGGAGAGGAGGAGGGGAAATGCAACACAACGTTTTGCTACTACTTCGGACGTACGCACGGAGGTCCGCTTTGATTTTGGGAGCGGCAGGGACCATTGTCCTGATGGCAGGGGTGGTTCCGGCCACAGCAGCCACCAGTGGGGAGAGCCCCTGCGCTGAATGTCACGAACAGGCGGTGGCCAGCTTCAACAGTTCCTTCCATGCCAAGGCATGGCAAGGCACCAACGGTTGCCAGTCCTGCCATGGTCCAACGGACCAACACCTAGG
This sequence comes from Pseudomonadota bacterium, assembly GCA_031400755.1. GTDB lineage: Bacteria > Desulfobacterota > Desulfobulbia > Desulfobulbales > VMSU01 > VMSU01. The sequence goes on from JANNQL010000247.1 coordinate 4,254, forward strand.
CAATAGCGGACAATCAAAAGAGTCCATCATCTCCTTCAGCAAAGATGGCGACCGCTCGACCGAAGAATTGAGCGCCCAGTGCCTTTCCTGTCACAGCAGCAGCAAGCACGTCGCCCTCTGGGAATCCAGCAAGCACAAATCCTCCGGCCTTTCCTGCGGCAGCTGCCACTCCGGTCACTCCGACCAGCCCAAGAACCTGAAGACCACCCAAACCGAACTCTGCTACTCCTGTCACAAAGACATCCGGGCGGAGTCGAGCCGGCAGTCTCACCATCCCATCAAAGAAGGCAAGATCTCCTGCTCCGATTGTCACGATCCCCATGGCGCCTTCGGGGCCAAGAGCCTGAAGGCCGACTCGGTCAATGAACTGTGCTACAAATGCCACGCCGAAAAACGCGGTCCGTACATGTACGAGCACCCACCGGTGGAGGAGAACTGCCTGGCTTGCCACAGCGCCCACGGCAGTAACCACAACAAGCTGATGGCCCAAAAGGTCCCGAATATCTGCCAGGAATGCCATGACTGGACCAGGCATCCTGGAACTCCATACACCCAGGCCAACTCATTTGAGGCCAATATCCCGACCAACTACCCAGCAGGTAGAGGCGGTGTCGCCCGTTCGTGCCTGAACTGTCACACCAATATCCATGGCAGCAGCGGACCGAGTACCTTGGGTCTCAGATTCATAAAATAAAGGAGGGAAACATATGAAAAAGATACTTGTTACAGGAATTGCCCTCCTGCCCGTGCTCTGCGGCGCAGGGGCTTATGCCGCAGAAGGGGTATCCGGCGATGTCAGCCTTAAGGGGATTAGCACAGACGTAACTGGCAATAAGGCCAAATTCAGCGAATATGGCGATCCGGATTCAGACATCACCGGCGGCGTCGAGATGAGCCGAAACGTAGGCGATGGCTTTGTGAATTTCAGCGCCGACGACATTGCCCGCGATATCCAAAAATACTGGTTCGACGCCGGACAATACGGCAAATTCAAGGTGGACGCCTATTACAAGGAGATCCCCCACAACTTTCAGTTTGACGCCCAGAGCTATTATTCCGGCGTCGGCAGCGACACGCTTACCACCACGGCAACCTCGGCATCCTTGCCGACAAACCCGGCGCTATGGCCTTCTGACTTTGACTATTCCGTCGAACGCGACCAGTACGGCGCCGGTCTCAAACTGGACCTCTTGAAACCGTTTTTTGCCGACTTCTCTGTCTCCCAGAACGACCAGAAGGGCATCAAAGCTGCCGGCACCTATATGCCGATCAGCATAGAGCTTCCCGAACCGGTGGACTACCAGACCACCACCTTCAAGGCCGAAGTCGGCTACGGCCAGGACCCGTACTTCGTCTCGCTCTCCTACCTGAACAGCGGCTTCGATAACGACAACCCCTATCTGAATTTCAGCAGTTTGACCGCAGCAAACACCAGTGAATTCCTGAGCCTGCCGCCGGACAACACCTATTCCAAATTCGCCTTTAAGGGCCGCGTCAAGCTGCCCCTGCGCAGTAGCTTTGCGGTCAATTACGGCAATTCGGAGGCGGAAAGCGACATGGATCTGGCCACGGCTTACAATAGTGCCGGGACTGCTTACATCCATAACCTGACTGACGATCATTTCAACGGTCAGGTGGATACAACCAACTACGATTTGGTGCTGACCTCTAGCCCGGTGGATTATCTCGATGCCAAGCTCTTTTACTCCGGCTACGACAAGGACAACGAGTCCGACGAGATCAGCAGTTCCAGAACCACTACCACCACAACTACGCCCTTCGACAATCACCTCTTTGATTACGAGAAGAATAGCTTTGGTGTCGAGGCCGGCTTCAAGCTGCCGGCCCATGTGGGGCTTACCCCTTACTACAAAAACGTCGATCTTGAACGCCACCGCGGCGACCTGCCCGAGACCGACGACGACATTTACGGCCTCAAGGCCAAATGGAGCGGTCTTGAGTTCATGACCCTTAAGGCGAGCTACGAGAGATTGGACCGTGAGTCTCCGTGGCATCAGCTAACCGTGGCCGACGGCCTCGCGACCTCCCAAGCTACTGCTAATGCGGTCGAGCCCTATGTCCGCCGCTTCGACGCGGCTGATCAGGACCGGGACACCTTCAAGGTTGGTATGGATATAACCGCCAGCGAACAATTGAGCCTCGGCCTGGGCTACACCTATAAAAATTCCGATTACCCCAGCACAGTCTTCGGCATGCGGGGCAAGGAAAGCAACGGGGTAAATGCCAACGCCGACATGACAGTAAACGACCGTATCAAGCTCTCCGGCTACATTGATTACGAGGTGGCCAACATCGACCAGTACCAACGTTATCTCAACGCCTCAACGGTGACTGCTGCCCAGGCCAACCCCAACGACACAGACGCCACGGACAACTACCGTAACTGGTCCGCAGAGCAGGAGGAAGAGACTGTGGATTATGGTCTGGCCATCGACTTCACCGTCACCCCCAAAGTCCTGACGCTGCGAGCTCAATTTGACCATGTTGTCTCCGATGGCACTGCCGACTACACCTATTTCCAGAACGTGCCCACCGGCTACACCAACGGCTCGGTTGATTCCGGAAACTGGGACGACTACACCAAGAGTTCGTTACTGTTAAAGGCCATCTACGAGATAAATCCGCACGTCACCCTCACCGGCGGGTACGCCTACGAGGATTACAAGTACAACGACCAATTCTCCGATGGTTACTCGTATGTCTGGAACTCAAACGCCACTACCAGCAACTACCTTACTGGCGTTGGGATGGATCAAGACTATGCCGCCAGCGTTGTCTTCCTGAGCGGCAAATACAAATTCTAAAACGGATCGCGCCCGGGCTTGCCCGGGCAACATTCTCTTCCGGGACTGTTACGAACGGAGAAGGGGAAACCCCTCTCCGTTTTTTTTCGTGATACGCCCAGACGGACGTATCAGCGACCACAGCAGAGCCCCCATGGTTCCAACGGAGATACGGCCATGCCACGACTCTTTGTCGCTGTTGATCTGCCGGACGATATCAAGACCGCGCTGACTGCCCTTGGCCACGGCCTTCCCGGTGTCCGTTGGCTGACGCCCGAGCATCTCCATCTGACGATCAGGTTTATCGGCGAGATTGACGCCCGGTTATTTGCCGTCATCCGGGAGGGGTTGACGGGCCAAGGCCTGCCCTCCTTTGTCTGCCGCCTGCAGGGGGTCGGCTGTTTTCCGCCCAGAGGCAAGCCCAAGGTCATCTGGGCAGGCGTTTATGCCGAGGCGGGTTTGATCAGGTTGCAGGACACGGTTGAAAATGACCTGCGGCGCTTAGGCGTTGCGCCAGAAGAACGAAAATTCATGCCCCATATCACCCTGGCCAGGCCAAAAGACACCCCACACTCGGCAACAACCAATTACCTTGCCGTCCACAACTCGTTTCAAACAAGACCGTTCACCATCCAGGCTTTTCACCTTTACTCCAGCCTGCTTACAGCCAAAGGGGCCATCCACACCATTGAGCGTTCTTATCCGTTGCTCCTTGATGACGGCAGGCGAGATAAGTAACATACCGATAACATACGCCTTATCTTTGCCTTGTTGACCGTCCCTGACCCGTTGTCCACGGTCAGTTGCGAGAAATGACTGGCAGGAATTGCCTTTTTCGCCTATATTTACCGAAGTTTAATGAGTTCAGGGGTGCTGAAGCGGGTTGACGTCACCCCCTTGTAATCGCTCACCTCGTGATGATTATGCCCTGCAACTCAGTCTCCGGAAGGCAATACGATGCAATCGACATTTGATGGCGTTGCCATCTATACCTGTACGATGGACTTTTTTTGATTGAGTTCATCAAATTTAACCATAAGGAATGTATGAATTTTAACGAATTTAATTTTCACCCTCACGTCTCTGCCGGCATCCTGGCGGCAGGCTATGAGTCACCGACGCCGATCCAGGAACAGGCGATCCCGCCCGTCATGGAGGGCCGTGATGTGATGGGCCTGGCCCAGACCGGCACCGGCAAGACTGCCGCCTTCGCACTGCCGATCTTACACCGCCTGTCGCAGGGAGGCCGTGGGTCAATCCGCGCCTTGGTTATCGCCCCTACCCGCGAATTGGCGGAACAGATTAACGAGGCCTTCGCCACACTCGGCGCCAAGACCGGCCTGCGCAGCGTCTCCATCTATGGCGGGGTGAACATGGGCCCGCAGGTGGCCAAGGTCAAACATGGCGCCGAGATTGTCGTGGCCTGCCCCGGTCGCCTGCTTGATCATCTCACCCAAAAGACCATCAATCTCTCTGGCTTAGAAGTCCTGGTCCTTGATGAGGCGGACCACATGTTCGACATGGGTTTTTTTCCCGACATCCGGCGCATCATGCAGCAGATGCCCCGCCAGCGTCAGACGCTTTTGTTTTCGGCAACCATGCCGAACGAGATCCGTCGTCTGGCACTCGATGTGTTGAGCAAGCCTGT
>JANNQL010000248.1:0-15877 GCA_031400755.1 Pseudomonadota bacterium
GACCTATGTCATGGAACAATGGCCGGACATTGTCTTCATGAAGACCAGGGAGCATATATGATAGGGGGGATCAGCGAACGGCATCGACAAAGCGCAGATCGACCAGTTTCTCAAGGTCGATGATTTTGCCGATCTCCATGCGGTCATGCATATAGCGCTGGATTTTATCGAGGTCTTCCAGGACTGGATAGAGGTCATTCGTCGTGATCCCGCCGGGCGCTTCCAGGACTTGCTGGAGGATGGCTGGTTGCAGGCCAAGCGTTTGGTTGGGATCAAGGAATTTTACCCCGATTTCGGCGGCGAGGGCCTTGTTTTGTTCAACGTACTTTCCCGCCTGCGTCAGGAGCGCCGTGAATTCATGCACGGCATCGGGGTATTTCTCGATGAATTCATTGCGCATGGTGACGACGCAGCAGGGATGGTCCGGCCACATAGACGATGATATGAACTGCAGGTCGGCAATGCCCTTGCTGATGGCACTTGAGCCAATCGGCTCAGCGACGATGAACCCTCCCACTTCAGGATTTTCTTTCATGATGATCGGCATCTGCACCGGCGGGGCAACCTCGAAACGGACGTTGATCGCCTTACCGAGGCCTGGTACGCCAGCCTTAAGACCTAGGCCTGTCAAGTATTGATGGGCCAGCATATGGTGGATCGACATCTTGTGCGGGATATTGACTGCCCTGTACTTGTAAAAATCGGCCTCTGAGGCGCCTTTGTCAAACGGGGTATGGCGTGAGCGGACAAAAATGCTGCCGTTCTTATGGGCCAGCATGATCAGTCGCAGGTCTACCCCGAACCCGAAGAGGTCCATGGCAATGGGCGCCAGCACAAAGGCGCCATCAACGGTGCTCTTCTCCAAGGCCTCCTGGGGCGGATTCCAGCCTGACATGCAGATCGTCTCAAGGTCAAAATACTTGGGGGTGACCTGACCGGACTCAATCTGATGTTTTAAGACGCCTAACGCCAGGTGGTCGGTAATCTGGATGTGGCAGATCCTCATCTGCACCTTGCCTTTGATGAACCGCGGGGTCGCCTTGAGTTCAGGGCGTACGGTTTTTATGCCAAAGACCTCGTCGATTTTTTGCTTGATCTGGTCCTCGTCAAAGGGCTTGGAGATGTGCCCGTTCGCCCCGGCCTCCATGGCAATAGAGATATTTGATTTGTCTGACTGGGCAGTGGCCATGATAAATGGGACCGCCTTGTATTGTTCGTCCTGGCGGATGTGCTTGAGCAGAGTCAAACCATCCATGTTGGGCATGTTCCAATCGCTGATGATCAGATCTATGGGTTGTTCCTGGAGTTTGTCTATGGCAACCAGCCCATCTGATGCCTCCCTGATATTCTTAAAGCCCACCTTTTTAAGCAGGTCGGCAATGATTTTTCGCATAAACCCCGTATCGTCTACCACCAGAATTGTCATGTCCATGTTCAACTGCATGCCTGATCTCCTTTCCAAAAACGGTTCTTGCGTAACTTGGGCTTTTTTGACCTCCCGGCTGGTCCAAACGTCCTGATCATCTATCCTCGCATCAAATGAGGGGTGAGAGCAAGTTTTTTTTAATTGAGCAAGGGGGCAAGGCCTTGCTCTAACTCATCGAGCATGACGTCATAATCTTTTGCAGCATCATTCTTGGCGCTTATTTCAATGGCTTCGGCCTGGTCAGCCCAGGCGATAAGTCCGGCATTCAGCAAAAGGCCCTTGATGGTGTGGGCCGTCAGGCCAAGTGTTTTCAGGTCACTTTGCCTGGCCGCAGTCCTCGCCTTGTCTATTTCTGAACGTAAGGTCTCTTGCATGCCCTTCAGCATGATCTCAATCTGTTCGGGGCCTACTCCATAGTTCGTGTCCAGGTGTATTCTTACCGCATCCAGGCTTGCCGGCACCTTGGCCTTGTCCTCAGCTCGTCTGTTGTGTTGGAAGGTCGGTTGCGGCAAATCTGAGGGGGCTTGGTTTAGGCCGGGCTGCCGGAGTATTCTGCCAACAGTTGAGACCAGCTGTTCGATCCCCAAAGGCTTGGGCAGGAATTCCCGGATACCGACCGCCTTGGCCTTCTCCTGGTCAACAGTGTCGCTGTGGCCGGTCACCATGATGATCGGCAGGCCGGGCCGGATGGCAAGCATCTCTCTCGCCAAGTCGATGCCGGTCAGTTTTGGCATGGTCTGATCGGTGATTACCAGGTCGAAGCACTCTGGCGCGGCGGCGAAGAGGGTCAAGGCCGCCGTACTGTCGGTCTCGCCAGTCACCTGGCAGCCGGCCCGGGTCAGGATTTTTTCACCAAGCGCCACATTGAAAGCCACATCGTCCACATATAAGATATTGGCCTTAAGTTGCTCTAGGACAAGCTCCTCTTCAGCCGCCTTTTCAAGTTCAGGCCCTGCCGCCTGGTTGATAATCGGCAAATAGATGGTAAAGGCGCTACCCTTGCCGGTCTCACTTTTAACAGTAATGTGGCCGCCATGGGCCGTGATAATGCCATGGACCGTGGCCAGGCCCAGGCCGGAGCCTTCTCCCTTTTTTTTGGTGGTGAAGTAAGGCTCAAAGATCCGGTCCTGCACGGCCTGCTCCATGCCATGACCAGTGTCCGCCACAATCAGTTTCGCATAGGGACCAGCCGGCAGGTCTGCGATTTTACCCAGGAGGACCTCTTCTTCACTGAGCCTGATTTCCAAGACGCCGCCTGATTCCCGCATGGCATGATAGGCATTGGTGCAGAGATTCATCAACACCTGATGGACATGGCTGGCATCGGCCATTACTGCCCGACACCTGGAGTCGATATCCTGCTTGATTTCGATGGTGGCCGGCAAGGTGCCAGCCATAAGCTTGGCGACCTCTTTGCTGATATGATGCAAAAATAATGGGTTCCTTCCTTCCTCGATCCCCTTGCTGAAGGCGAGTATCTGCCGGACAAGCGCTGCCGCCCGTTCGGAGGCCTTGGCCACTTCCTGCAGGTTCTTGGCCGCTGGACTGTCTTTGTCAAGGTCGTCGATGGAGAGCGCTGTATAGCCGCCGATCACATTCAGGAGGTTGTTAAAGTCGTGGGCAATGCCGCCGGACAAGGTGCCTAGCGCTTCCATCTTTTGGGTATGCCGCTGGCTCGCTTCCATCTGCTTTCGTTGCGAGATGTCCCTGACCAGAAAGAGAAAGCCGACCGCCTCGCCGGCGGTATTTTTAATTGCGGCGCCTACGGTCTCACCCGGGAAGACCTCGCCGTTTTTTCGTTTGAAATTGATTTCCAAGGGGAGCGGCTGTTGGTGGCCGTGGGGGGGAAGAGATAGAGGTGGGGCTGGCAGGGTAAAGTCTTCAAGACGATCATACAGCAGGCTGATGTCGTGCTCCAGCAGCTCTTGGTCGGTATAGCCGAACAGTTTGGAAAAACCATGATTGGTCAACTTGGCGTGATGCTCGGTATTGGTAAAGATCATGGCGTCCGGCACGGCGTTAAATATCGCCTCAAGCATTCTCTTCTGGTCCAACACTGCACTCTCGGCCGCTTTTCGGGCGGTGACGTCACGATCAAGGCCCAGGTATCCCTTGAAGTGCCCATGCTCGTCAAATATTGGCGAGCCGCTTGTTTCCAGAATGACTTTATGACCATCTTGATGAAGATTAACATTTTCAAGACCGGCAAATGGTTGCTGCTTGGCGGCAATATCGTTAAATATTTTTTCGACCCTCTCCGCCTCTGCCTCCGGCATCAAGGAAAATGGGGTCCGGCCAATGACCTCGTGGGCGTCATAGCCCAGCATCCGGCTTACTTGGGGGCTGGAATAGGTATAGACGCCATTGGTGTCCACCGTCCAACTCCAGTCGCTGATGTTTTCGATTAATTCCCGGTAGCGTTCACGGCTCTGTTGCAAATGCAGGACAGCCTTTTTATTGTCAATGGCTAGGGCGATGGAATCAGCGATTGAGGCCAGCATCTTTTGGACCAGGCTGGATAGAGGATGGCAGGAGAACATGGCCAGCACGCCGATGACCTCCTCGCCGATCATCAATGGATGTCCGGCAAAGGCCACCATTTTTTCCCGCTTGACCCAGTCCTGATGAATAATTTGCGGGTCACCGATCAGTTGGTTCGAGAAATAGGGCAGTTTTGATAAAGCGATGGCGCCGATCTTATTGCTCTCGTCCACCGCCTTCAATCTGGAAGGGCCATCAATTCTGGTGTACATGCCGGCGCTGGCCTGTAGTTCCAGCATACGGTCATCGTCTTCCTGCATGACCCAGATCCTGGCAAAGGCGGCGCCCAGGTGACTGACCAGCAAGGAGCAGCAGGCTTCAAGCATCTCCCGGAAGGTATTGTTTTGAGTTAAGGCGGCATTAATTTCAGCGCCGAGTGAGAGCAGTTCGATCTGCTCTTGCGTTTCAACAAGCTGGGCACGGACCAAGTGTCTGAAAATTTTTACAACAAGAATAATGAGTCCCAGGCCAATGGCCAGCAGGGTGGCCTGCACCATTCGCATCTTCCGCATTTGAGCAGTGGTCAAGGTGTGCAGATGGTTCGTCAGTGCAGAAAGGTCATGGGTGATCTCTATGAACAGGTCATGACATTGAAGTGTAAGTTGGCGGTCAAGCTCAGTACCACTGGCTGTCATGGTCCGTTGCTCGATTACTTGGCGCCACGAGACCAATTTTTCCTGAAGATCGCGGACCTGTCGTTGCCAATCAGGGTTATCTGTAAGGGACAGAAATCGTTTTTCTGTACTGTCTTGACCGTCCAGCATGGCAATAACATTCCTCTGGGCCCCGCCAAGATGGCTCACTGCCAATCCCTCACCCGGTTTTGTGTCCGAGTGCTTGCCGCCTAAGGACCCCTCAAACAGCAGATGGGCGGTAAGGGTTTCAACTTGGATGGTGTCGATCATTTCAACGATCGGCAGGTACTGGCCCATCATGGCCTGTTCCAGGCGAAAGGCCCAGCCTAAAGCCATGACGATAGCTATGCAGAAGGAGGCGAGCAGCCAATGGTGGGCTGGGTGCCGGTCTTTAGCTCTGGCCGGCTGAGGCTCATTCATTGGTTTTCTTTTTTTTCTTGTTTAATTGGTCGAGCAGGGAGGGTTTCATCGGACTTTTCCTGATTGCAAGGAGCGAAGGGGCTGGCCCCTTGCCGGACGAGTAGATTGCCGCGAGCAAGGATTTTTTTGTCTTGGCTGGCGAGGTTGGCTGGGAATTAGGGGCAGACGGCGCTGGTTCGGTTGGAGCTGGTGTCTCCAGTTCAACATCGGCTGGCTGGCTCTGTTTGGTATCATTTTTGGCAACATGAACATTGTCTTTTGTCTCAGTTTGTCCTGGCGGCCTTGCTTCGGGCCCCTTTGGTCCGGTAGCCATGGCGACCGGGACCGGTGACTTTCTGGGCGCCCTGACCGGGGGAGATGGTTGCAAAGCGGGCGTTGGAGAAGGAGGCGCGGGCCGAGGGGCTGCTGCCGCCGATTGGCCACTCAGTTGATAGAAAATCCCTTTCAAATAGTTGCGCGACTCAAAATCATGGGCAACTCCGCTCAAGGTTTCCGAGCCGCCGATGAGCAGTGCGCCATCCGGTTGCAATACCCTGGCGATCTTTTGAAAGAGCCTGACCTTGTCCGCCTGGTTGAAATAGATGGCCACGTTGCGACAAAAAATCAGATCGAATTTGCCGCCCAGATCGGCAAATGGTTTCATCAGATTCATGGTCTTGAATTGGGCCAGGCCCCGTATCTCATCTCTGATCCGCCAATCCTGACCTATCTGCGAGAAGTATTTTCTCCGGTAATGCAGGGGCAGGCCACGTTCAATTTCAAATTGATTGTACCTGCCGTAGCTGGCCTGGGCAATAATCTTGTCCGAAATATCAGTGCCAAGGATGTGGATGTCATATTTGGCAAGATCGCCAAGCATTTCCATCAAGGTCATGGTAATGCTGTAAACTTCCTGGCCGCTTGAACAGGCCGCGCTCCAGATCCTGAGAGGTATCTTGCTGGTCTGGAAAACCCGAGACCGCCGGTCGATAAGATCGGGGATTATTTTATTGCGTAACAGGTCAAAGGGGGTGTTGTCCCGAAAGAAAAAGGTCTCATTGGTGGTCATCGCCTCGACAATTTCATGCTGTAACTTGCCGGAATTGTCTGCCTTAGTCTGCGCATACAGTTGACTGAAGGTGGCATAGCCATGTGAGCTGAGTACCGGGCCCAGCCTGGTCTCCAACAGGTAGCCCTTGTCTTTGTCTAAATGCAGACCAGAGACATCAAAGATCAATTTGGCAAAGAGCTGGATTTCTTCGGCGGTTATTGATTTCATTATATCCTTATATATTATCTGAGTGCTGAGGACTGAGTGAAGACCATGCCCCCCCTCAGTCCTAAAAAATACTCATAAGGTTTTCAAAATAGCGCGATCAATGCTGTCGAGCGGGGCGACGACATCTGACAATCCGGCATCAATGACCGCCTTTGGCATGCCATAGACCACACAGGAGGCCTCATCCTGGGCAATGGTCAGGGCACCTGCGGCCTTGGCCACCGCCATGCCGATCTTGCCGTCGGTGCCCATGCCGGTCATGACCACGCAGGTCAATTTTGAGCCATACACGCGGGCGGCGGAACGAAAGAGGCAATCAACCGCGGGTTTGCAGTTGTTTTCCGGCGGGTCATCGGTGATCCGGATAATTTTTTGCAGCCCGGTGCCGCTGGCCACTTTCATCTGCTTGCCGCCTGGGGCGATATAGACCGTGTTGGCCTCCACCATTTCGCCGTTTTCCGCCTCCTTTACCTTCAATTTGCATTTTTCGTCCAGGCACTTGGCTAGCGATGCGGTGAACAGCGGTGGCATGTGCTGGACCAAGAATATTGGCACCCCGAGGTTAAAGGGCAGCTTGGGCATCAAGATATTCAAGGCATTGGGCCCGCCAGTCGAAATGCCGATGGCAACCGCCTGAGATTTTTCGGTCCGGTTGGCCGCCCTCGTCGAAATCGCCAGCATTTTGCTGGCCGCTGCCGCCGACAGCGCCGCGCCCGACTTCTGGGCCATGCCCTTGGTCCCCATCTTCCTTTTCAAAATAAGACGCTGCTCGAAAATCGTTATTACCTTCCGCAGTTGTTTGGTGAGTTCCTTGATATTTTCTTCATGGTCAGTCGCATCGGGTTTGGTGATAAAGTCAAAGGCCCCCAAGGCCAAGGCCTGCATGGTGATGGCACTGCCCTTTTCGGTCTTTGAACTCAACATCAGGCAGTCCACATCAAACCCCTGTTCATTGATGGCTACCATGAGTTGCAGGCCATTCATGACCGGCATTTCAACGTCCAAGGTAATCAGATCGGGTTTTAGGGTCTTGATCCGGGCCAAGGCGATTTCGCCGTTATTGGCCGCACCCACGACTTCGACATTAGGGAAGGTCTTTAAGATGTCGCTGACAACTGTCCGATAAAAAATCGTATCATCAACGACCAGCACTTTGATAGGCAAGGGGGATCTCCAGGTTTTATACTTTGAATTTATCGACCAGGCCCTGGAGCTGTTCGGCAAGCCTGCTCAACTCATTGGCGCTTTGCTGGACCTGCGAACTGGAGTTGCTGATCTCGTTGGCCGACTCATTGACATCGCTAATTTCTTGCGCTACCTGGCCTGCTGCCTGGCTGGTCTGGGTGACATTGGCGTTGATCTCACTCAAGCCCTGGGCGGTCTGGTTGATATTCTCAGAAATTTCGCGGGTGGCGGTATTCTGCTGGCCAATCGCATTCGCAATCGAGCTGATCAGGCCATCGACATGATTGATGGCGAAGACCACCTCGTCGATCTCGGTCACCGTGGTGCCGGTGGCCTTCTGGATGCCGTTCAACTTCTGGCTGATGTCGCCGGTGGCGTCAGCGGTCTGCTGGGCCAGTTCCTTGATCTCGTTGGCCACCACCGCAAAGCCCTTGCCGGCCTCGCCGGCCCGGGCCGCTTCGATGGTGGCGTTTAAGGCCAGGAGGTTGGTCTTGTCGGAGATGGCCTTGATGGTCTCGGTGACCAGACCGATGGCCTCGGCGGCCTGCCCCAGGTTATTGATCTGGTCCGCCGCCCGTTTGGTCAAGGTAACGGCGCTGTTGGCCGAGCTCTTGGCCTCGGTGACGTTGTTTGAGACATTATTGATATTGGTGCTCATCTCCTCGGCTGCCGCCGCCACCGTGCTGACGTTGGTCGAGGCCTGCTCCATGGAGGCAGCCACCGAGTGCATGTTGGAGGTCATCTCCTCGGCTGCGGCGGCCACGGCGTTGGCCTTGGCCACCGTAGTTTCTGAACCAGAGGTCATCTGATTGGCAATGGCGGCCATTTCGGTTGAGGACGAGCTTAGGGTCTTGACGCCGTTGCCTATCTCTTTCATCATAGTAGTCAGATTGTCCGCTACCAGGTCCAAGGTCTTGGCCATCAAGCCGATTTCATCGGTGCGTTCCATGCGCAGCCGGCTGGTCAAGTTGCCGCGGCCCACTTCCTCCAGCATGGCGACCCCCTTGGCCAAGGGCACCGAGATGCTGCGGGACAGGAGTACGCCAAAGACGATGGCAATGAGCGTTCCCAATCCTACGGCGAGCATGGCGATAGTCTTACTGCGGACGGCGGTTGTAATAGCTGTGGTCTTAGTTTCGTCGGCAACCTTTGTGTTGTGAGTACTGACTTCATCTATAGCCTTGTCCAATTTGTTAAAGGCCTCCCTCCCACTGCCAAAGCCTATCTCCCTGGCCTCATCAAGCAAGGTGATCTCGCCCCGGACATGGGTCAGGGCGGCGTCAAAGCGTTCGCGGATGGTCTGCAGGGTTGGTTTGACTTCCTTGCTGAAGAGGGCGCGGGCCTGGTCTTCCTTGTCCTGGGCCAGCAGGTCATTGATTGTTTGGCCGAAGCCATGCAGCTTTTGGTGCGGGGGGGTCATCTCACTGATGATGGCGTTGAATTGAGGCTCATCGGAGGTGAAGGCGCTTTGCCATTTACCAAAACCGCATTTAGTGGGGTCGAGCTGGCCGGTGAACGGTGTGCCGCTGGCCAGTGCGGCTTCAAGGGCGTTGACCCAGAGGACATGGTCCAGCAGGCGCTGGACCAGGATCCCCTCCATGGTCTCCACGTCATCTAGGTGCACAGTCTTCATCTTGTCCACCAGTTTGGCGTGTTCCGCCTGCCAAAGTTTTATCATCTCCGGCACCTTGTTCCACAACTCGGCCTCTTCCGCAGTCTTGGGCAGTGGTTCGTAGAGGTCGCGGCCTTCTTTGAACAACTGCCAACGCTTATCCAGATTATCGACTTCTTTTTGGCGCGATTTGTTGTCAAGTGAGGACATGAGCATCGTCCTCTCCGCTGACTTAATGGCGTTCATGGCCTCCATTATCAGCCCCAGTCCTTGGATAGCCGGCATGCGCACCTCGGCCACCTCAATGAGGCCTTTTTGGGTGGAGTTGATGCCGAGCCAGCCGATAGAGCCGACAATGGCGGTAATCAGGGCGACGACAATAAAGGCGCCGGTCAGTTTGGCAAAAATTTTCATGTGGTCCTCCAAATAAAAAGTAGTCTATAAAATCTCATCAATATCGAGCAGGGCCAAAAGCTCATGCTTGTCGGTTTGGATCACCCCAGTGAAAAATTTACCCTGTGAGCCTTTGATGTTGGACGGCGGTTTGGAGATGACGCTTTTGGGAACGGTGACGACTTCTTTCACCTTGTCCACCACGACCCCGATATATTCGCCTGCCGAGCGCACAATAATGACTCGGCTGTCGCTGGTGATGGTGACCGGGGGAAAGCCGATCTTCCTGCTTTGATCGATCACGGTAACGATTTGCCCCCTTAAATTCATGATCCCCAGCACAGACTCGTCGGCCAGGGGCACCGGAGTGAAGGCCAGGTCGCCATTAATCTCCTGGACAAGATCGATGTCGATGCCACAGAGGGTATCGCCCAAATAAAACGTCGATATTTGAATATTTTCATCCTGAGAAACCACCGCAGTCTCGTGTCCTTGCATTTCATTCCCCCAATTCAATGTTTGTCTCGTCCGCCTTGCTCATTTGCCAGGGGCCGCTGTCTGCCAATTTGGCGCAAGGCAATGATTTATTCTATAGGAAGAGAATCCTTTGAATCAAGGCATATTTTGTAAAGAGTTAAGTAAATAAAATATTTTGGAGTGGCTGGTTGTTTTGTGCTATTACTTTTAGAAGGCCTGAATGGAAATGGCCCAAAACAATTATTTCAGTGGAGATAAAAAACAGATGCGGACGGCTGTTATCAACAGCAGGCATGCCTTAGACGAAATTATTGGCAATTTAGACAAGCGCGACCTGATCAAGGCGCGAATTGTCCTTTCGCATTTCTCGCAGTTTGAGGAAGGGGTGCAGCGCCGGGTCCTCTATGAGCTGAACAAACGCGAAGAGCAAATTTGCCTTACGCTGTTGGTCTCACTCATTGCCACGAACCCGAAAGCCCTGGCGAAGTATCCGGACATCAGTGAAAGTATTCTGGCCAAGGTCTTGAATGGGCCGCAAGTCCTCCTTGACCTCCTGGCCAGCTCAAGTGGTGTGGAGCAGTGTTATTGCGTCGAGCTTGCCGGAAAAATTCGTTTGCGCGAGGCAGTGCCGGGGCTCATTCAACTGTTGGCGGACCACTCCGAACCTCAGGTCTTGCAGGCCGCCATCGCGGCCCTTGGCGCCATTGGCAGTCCGGAGGCAGTCGATGCCATCACCGAAATTATCTATTCCGGTGTTGACGCCTTGGTCCCCCCCGCCATTCAGGCCTTAGGACAGATTGCCTCGTCAACCGCCATGCAGCGTCTGGTTGAATTTCTTGGCAAGGATGAGGCCTTGGATATGATTATTCTGGATATCTTTGCTGCTATCCAGGACGATCTCTCCCTTGAGATGCTCAACAAGACCATGCAGTCACGCTCCGCTGTCCTCCGTAATTACAGCAAGGGCAAACTGATCGCGCTTGGCAGCAAGGCGGCGCCGACCCTGATTGCCAATCTCGCACCAAAGGACCCTGACCTGCAGATCCATTCCTTAAACGCGCTTATGGAAATTGGTGATGAAAGTGCGGTCATGCCCATCCGCAAGTTGATCAATACCCAGCCTGCCAACGCCAATGTCAGGTTTGCCGCCTTTGAGGCCCTGGCCAATTTGCCGGTGCGTAAAGGCGATTACATCTGGGCCAGCGGCCTGCTGGACCCGGAGAACAATATCCGCCTGGCCGCGGCCAGGGCCATTGAGCGGACCCTTGACGATGTCCTGGCCGCCGGCATCAGAAATATGGTGAAAAGTCAGGATGAAGAGGCCGCGCAGGTGGTGCGGGCGGTCTTGGACAGTCAAGCCAAAAATATCTTCCTAAATCTCATCCGTCACGATATCGGTCTCGAATTGATCACCGATTACCTGATCTCCCAGGCCCATCAGGAGATCAGGACGTTTTTTGTCCAGGTCCTCTCCGAGGCCGGCTACACCGATCTGGCGCAGGTCATTCTCGATTCCCAAAAGGGGAGGCAAGGCGCAAACGAAAGCATCCGGGTCTGCGCCGTGGATGACTCAAGGATGATCTTAAGCATCTACCGCAGTGTCTTGAATGAATTGGGTTATGATCCTGAGTTGTTCCATAATCCAGAGACCGCACTCGACTGGCTTAAAGATAATCACGTCAAATTTGTCTGCACAGATCTCAATATGCCGGAGATGACCGGAATAGATTTGACACGGGCCCTTCGGAAATTATACAACAAAAAAGAACTGCCGATCATCATGGTCACCACCCAGAATGACTTGCGTGACCATAGCGAGGCGATGAGCGCAGGCGTCAACTGCATCGCCTCAAAGCCGTTTGACGCAGGGAGTTTGCAGACGGCGATTGCGACCATTATCTGAGGACTGAGTTGATCAGGACTGAATGCTGAGCGTCTCACCCCGTTTGCGGCGGGGATTTTTCATCAAGTAACTTTGATGAACTCGTAAAACGCCGTCACCCCGGCGAAAGCCGGGGTCCAGATTGGTTGCCATCCACCGAAACACTGGATTCCGGCCTTCGCCGGAATGACGGATAAAAATGAAGTTACTTGGAAGGACTGAGGACGGCATAATCTTCACTCAGTCCTAAGTCCTGATCAACTCCAGGCGTGTTTGTCACCGAGCAAGGGCCAGTCCTGCTTCGCCTCTGCTTAGCATCTCAAAACGAATCGACACAGGGCTTGAACAGATGCACAATAACTACAAGGTATTAATCATTGATGACGTTATCTTTAACGTGCAGTTGTTGCAGGGCATACTCGAAAATGTCGGGCTAACGGTCCTTTCGGCCTTGAACGGACCAGCTGGCCGCCAAATTGCCGAGGATGAGTCGCCGGATCTTATTTTGCTTGATATCATGATGCCGGATGAAGACGGTTTTGAGACCTGCCGGAAGCTCAAAGCCAGCGCCGCGACCGTTGACATCCCGATAATCTTTATCTCGGCGTTAGATGATCAGGAAAGCAAGATCAAGGGCCTGACCATCGGCGGCTGGGACTATATCACTAAGCCGTTCAACAAGGCTGAGGTCCAGGCCCGCGTTAAGAACTATCTGCGCCTGCAGGCCGCCTTCAAACAGGTTGTTGAGGACCAGGCCAGACGCCTGCGGCAGGTCACCGATGCCCAAAAGGCCATTTTGGTAGCGCCCGCCGCTGTCCCTGACGCCAGATTCGGTGTCCATTATGTCCCGGTCAATGAGGCTGGCGGCGATTTCTACGATGTCTTTCAAGTATGCGACAATTTGTTTTGCTATTTTGTCTCCGACATCAGCGGCCACGACCTGGGCACCTCCTTTGCCACCTTAGCCTTGAAGACCATAGTCAGACAGAACACCTCGCAACTCTATTCAGCGGATGAAACGATTCAGATTATCAATAAAATATTACTCTCCATTTTTGCCGATGGACAGCATCTGACTGCGGTCTATGGCATTCTTGACAAAAAAAATATGACCTTCAGCCTGGTCAATGCCGCCCATCCGCCTGTTCTCTATCTGCCGGTCGGCCATGACCCGGTCTGGCTGCCGGCCAATAGCGATGTCATCGGTATTTTTGCTGAGGCTGTTTTTGAGAAACAGGTCATCAATGTACAGGAGGGTGATCGGTTTATTTTTTACACCGATGGCCTGATCGAGACCTTCTCTGGAAAACACATGAGCCGGGAGGAAGGGCAGGGCCTCCTGGAGGCTGCCGGGGTTTCCACCGCCGGAGAGCCTTGCCAGGAGGCGGTGGACGATATTGTCGAGGTCATGTTTGCCGAAGGACGCAAGGCAGAGGACGATATCCTCCTGCTCGGGATAGACATCAGCGTCTATCGGACAATAATCACCAAGAATGGCTTTAAGGTAATTATGCCGGCTGACTTTAAGTCTATTGATTCAGTCTGCCGGAAGGTGGAAGAATTTTTGCACGGAGAGGGGCTGGGAGAAGCTGCCTTTTCGATCATTTTAGGGTGCCGGGAGGCGCTGACCAATGCGGTCCGCCATGGTTCGAATGGTGATCCCAAGAAGCAGGTTGACTTCGAGCTTGTCCGAAAAGATGATCTGGTAGTGATGAAAGTTGCAGACCAGGGCCCTGGTTTTGATTGGCACAATGTCTTAGACCATGCGGCTGATGTCTCGGAAGAAAGCGGCCGCGGCCTGGCTATTTTGTATCAGTATTTTGATAAGGTGCAATTCAATGCCTCTGGCAATGAAGTTGTGTTTTGGGTAAAAAGTGCTTCGCAGGTCTGAGTGCTGATCCACTATAGAAGAAGTCTGATATTGGCCGATGGCTGGTTTTCGCCATCACCTTTCATATAACACAGTAAAATAAGGACCATGCCATGAGCGAAATTTTGAAAGAGGGCGGTGCGGTGACCATCAAACCAGGCTGCGACATTGTGGCCTCGGTGGTCGATGAACTTAAAACAGACCTGAAAGGGATTATTGAAGGCGGCCTCGCCAAGCTGATTATCGATTTGTCTGACACCAAGATGATCGATTCCATGGGCATCGGCATTTTGATTGCGACCTATAATTCTTTAAAAAAGAAAAATGTGCCGATGGAGTTGGTCCGTGTCTCGCCAGAAATTGCCAGCCTCCTCAAGAATATGCGTTTGAATCAGTATTTTAGTATTTCATAATAAATGCAATCAGGGGGACAAGTGGTATGGCGGCAATAGTCGAAGACGAAACCATGCGAATGTATATCGAGGAATCGAAAGAACACCTCGATACCATTGAGAGCGACTTGCTGGCGATTGAACAGCAAGGAGAAAATATTGATGAAGCCCTGGTCAATAAAGTCTTTCGGGCTGCCCACTCCATCAAGGGCGGAGCTGGTTTTTTAGGACTTGATACGATCAAGGAGCTGGCCCACAAGATTGAAAATGTGCTGGATATGGTCCGCAATTATCAGATGGTCCCCAACCCTGAGATCATTAACACCGTCCTGGTGGCCTTTGATTATCTGGGCGAACTGTTGAATGACGCGGTCCACAGCAACGGCAAGGACATCTCGGTGCATGTCATGGTCCTGCAAGGCCTGGCAACGGCCAATATGGACCAGGAAGAGAAGAAACTGACGACTCAGACCGAGGAGATTCTGGCCGACGACCTGATGACCACCTTCACCCTGACTGAATTCGACTTGAACCAGGCCCGTCGAGGTGGGAGAAACGTCTATATTCTCAAATTTGATCTGATCCGCGACGTGCAGCGCAAGGACAAGACACCTTTCTCCCTGATGCGGCAACTGGATGACTTGGGCCTTATTTTGGACCTCAAGGTCGGCGTGGCCTCGGTTGGCGATCTGGACTCCGAGGAGATTTCCTCGATAATCCCGATGTATGTCCTCTATGCGACGGTCATTGAGCAGGACTTGATTGGCACGGTGATCGCCTTGGAACAGGATGACATTCGCCTGGTCCCGAAAAAGGAAGAGGTCGAAGTCGTGCAAGTCTCGCCACAACCGGCGCCTGAGGCCGTTGATGCCGCCGGCATCGCAACAGCAACCTCAGGGGCAGCCGAGCAGGAAGAGGCCGGCCCTCCACGCCAGGCAAAGGCCAGCCTAAAAACATCTGCGGAAAAGGACAGCGACATTCAGCCAGAAAAAAAGAAACAGAGCGCCAAGGCCAAGGCGGCAGAGGCCCAGACCGATTCGCTCAGGGTCAGTGTTGGGGTGCTCGACCAGTTGATGAACCGGGCAGGCGAGTTGGTGCTGGCCCGTAATCAGCTTATGCAGGCCATCTCCCAGGGCGACAAGCAAAGCGTCAAGGTGGCGGGCCAGCGGATCAGCCTGGTCACCTCGGAGTTGCAGGAGACCATCATGCTGACCAGGATGCAGCCGGTGGGCAATATCTTCAACAAATTTCCGCGCCTGGTCCGCGATCTGGCCCGAAGTTTAGGCAAGGAGATGGAGCTCTCGCTTGAGGGCAACGAAGTCGAGTTGGACAAGACAATTATCGAGGGCCTGGGCGATCCCTTGACCCATCTGGTGCGCAACTCGGCCGATCACGGCATCGAAATGCCGGATGACCGCAAGGCCAAAGGCAAGCCGGTCTGTGGCCGCATCGTGCTCAGGGCCTTTCATGAGTCGGGTCAGGTCATCATTGAAATTGAAGACAATGGCAAGGGCCTTGATGTCAACCGACTGGCGGCCAAGGCCCTTGAAAAAGGCATGATCAGCGAGCAGCAGTGTGATACCATGACCGACGCTGAAAAGATCAACCTGATCATGCTGCCTGGTTTTTCAACAGCGGAAAAGGTGACCGACGTCTCCGGCCGCGGCGTCGGCATGGACGTGGTCAAGACCAACCTCGACAAGCTCGGCGGTCAAGTCGAGATCCAATCCCAGCTCGGCCAGGGCACCGTGGTCCGCATCAAACTGCCCCTGACCCTGGCCATCAT